>CAYYYH010000007.1:0-33967 GCA_964476395.1 uncultured Candidatus Saccharibacteria bacterium
ATAGCCTTTTCCAAAACTTCTACTGGATTTTCGCTTTTTAGCTTTTTGGCAGCGCCTTCAATTGCGGCATAAACTGCGCGTTCAGCAACCTGCTTTTTGCCATTTAGCATTGATTTATTGATTAACCTTTGTACCAAAATTGATTGGTATTTGCGATCTGGATTAACTTTACGCACCAAGGATTTAGTAGTTTTACGTGGCATTACTTATCCTCCTTCTTGGCACCGTATTTAGAACGGCCTTGCTTACGATTAGCTACGCCTTGAAGATCTAGCGTACCGCGAACTACATGGTAACGTACACCTGGAAGATCTGGTACACGACCACCGCGGACCAAAACCACAGCGTGTTCCTGTAAGTTGTGACCTTCGCCACCGATGTAGGCCCAAACTTCTTGGCCGTTGGTTAGGCGTACACGAGCAACTTTACGCATAGCGGAGTTTGGCTTCTTTGGCGTCTTGGTAGTAACTTTAATACATACCCCACGCTTTAAAGGCGAAGCCTTTTCATAGCGCTTAGTCTTTAGGGTATTAATAATAGAGCCTAAAGCTGGGGATTTCGATTTTTTCGCTGCCTTTTTTCGAGGCTTACGAATCAACTGATTGATAGTTGGCATTAAAATATCCTCTTATTATATAATATATGGTTGCCCGTTTACTTACAGCAATAATAAACGAGCTGAAACTCTTAAAAGCATTATATCACAAAACCCTTGTCTTTTCTAGTACTTTTAGCAAAAACTTAAGAATTAGCTTTAACTAGAAAGTCCAAAGTCGCTTCGACAATCATGCGATTTTTAATATCCATCTTTACGTTTGGATCTTTGAGATTCTTTAAAGCTTCAGGTGAATTCTTATATACATCGCGAAGTTCAGCTAGTTTAGCGCTAACCAAATCATCAGAAACAGTGATCTTTTGCTCTACTGCGAGAGTCTGCAATGCTAGCGAAGCCTTGACGCGAGTCTCGGCAATCTTGCGAGCTTCCTTCTCCCAGTTTTCCATCGTTTCTTTGTTGGCTTCTAGAAATTCTTCAAAGCTCATGCCCTGAGAAGCGGCGTTGCGAGTCATATCGTCACGAATCATCCGTACTTGGTCGTCAATCAAAATCTCTGGCGCTGGCACCTTAGACTTTTTCACCAAAGCGGCTACGAGGTCATCTTTAAATTTTTCCGTTAACTTATGCTCGTTTTGTGCCTTCAAATTCTTTTTGATATCTTTTTTAAGCTCAGTCAAAGTCTTAAATGGACCGCACTTCTTAGCCATCTCGTCATCGATTTTGGCTTTTGTCACTTCATTAATTTGTTTGACCAAAACTTCAAACACGACCTTAGCACCGGCTAAATCCTTCACGCCATAATCTTTCGGGAAAGTGAGTTTAAGGTCAAACTTGTCGCCAGGCTCGTGGCCTACAATGCCGTCCTCAAAGCCAGGGATAAATGTCTTCGAACCAAGCGTTAGTTTATAGTCTTTGGCCGAACCGCCCTTAAATGGCTCACCATCTTTTTTACCGACAAAATCAATAATTACTTCATCGGTGAGTTTGGCTGGTCTCTTGACTACCTTCTTCTCGGCAAAGGAGTTAGCTAAGTTCTCGAGTACATCTTTGATTTCCGTGTCGGTTACTTCTGCTTCCGGCTTTTTGACGCCCAGTTTCTTAAAATCACCAAGTTTAATTTCTGGAATGATATCGGCAGTAGCGGTATATTCTACCATCTCGCCAGGCACGTACTTAGTTACATTTACACTAGGTAATACCAAAGGCGACTTTTCCTCCTTCTTAAATGCCTCAATCACAGTTGCGCGCACGGCATAATCTACCGTTTCAGCATTAAGATCGTTTTCCGGAATAAACTTCCTTGCAACTTCCGTTGGGACTTTACCTTTTCTAAATCCTTCAACTTTAATTTCTTTAGCTAATTTCTCTAAAGCCTTCTTTTGGGCCGGCTTTAAATCCTCAGCGTCTAGCGTTACAGTTAGCTCAACACGAGAATCGGAAAGTTTTTTCAACTTTGTTTTCATATATAACTCCTATTTATTATATTATAACATAATTTTTGGCAATCCAGAATCCCTAAAGTGCGTCAGGGTAAATTTTGACGCTGCGCCAAGTTTAATATCTGGATTTAAAATATTATTTGGGTCAAAAATCTTTTTGATCTCGGTGTACAGGTTTCGTTCTGGTTCGGGCATCACGTCGTTAGTGATCACGGCTTTAAGTCGTCCTTCTGGCGTACCGCCAGCAATTTCGCCGCTTTGGCGATCTATTATATAAGCTCCGGCTTTCAAGAAGGTTGTTGCTTTTTTATTAAAATCTTCATCTTCCAAATTAAATTTTGGCCTCAAACTATAAACCGAAGTTGTAAACGAACCAAAGAGCTCAAGGTCTAATTCTAGTTTTTTGCCTAGCACCTTTAGGTCGCTTACAAAACTACTTACATTCCAGCTCGGCAAATAAAAATCTGTTAAAATTGGCACACGTTCACCATTTTTGATGTTTCGTAAATAATTCACCAAGGCATTTTCAAATTCATCTAGTGTCGTGGTATTATCAGCAGATTCAAAAATGTATTTCACATTACGTGGAAGCGTATCTTTCATTGCAGCCACCTTTTTGAAGTTGCCATTAGCTTTCTCGTCAAAACTAATAAACACTACATAACCATCTTCGAGTCGCTTAATAATGCCGTCTAAATTCTTGCCGGACTCGCGTGCCTCCATGATAATTTTGAGATCATAAATATTGAGCTTGCGTGGCCTTAATGGCTCAACCATTTCGCAGAATTTAATAGCTGAACCAATTTCCTTAAATGTCGCCACAATACGTTTTGAGGCGGGCTTTAACGGCACGGCTTTTAGAATGACTTCCGAAATTATGCCAAGCGTGCCCTGCGCGCCAAAGAAAATCGGCATTAAATCCAACGACTCGCGTATTTTAGCTTCTCCAATCATTGGATAGCCGGCCAAATTGCGACCCTTTTCTAGATCACTAATTACGCGTTCTTTTTCTTTTATTACTTTTGAAATTTTGCGATAAATGTCGCCTTCAACACTTTTTTCGACAGCCTTTTTAGCTACGGCATATTTTTTGAATCGGTTAGTTTGCAAGCAATCGCCATTGGCTAGTATTACTTCAATACGCTCAACATAATTATAGATACCGCCGTATTTGCCAGAACATTCATCGGTTGGACAGTTAGAAATCAGCCCGCCAATTGTTTCGTTGTCGCGTCCGTCGATCGGAATGGTTAGACCGCTAACCGAAAGCGCCGTGTTCAGCTCTTTTAACGTAATGCCAGACTGCACGCGCACCAAACGCTCACGCGGGTCAATCTCAAGCATGCGATTTAACCTTTCGGTAGACACTACTACGCCACTAGACAAATCTGCTCCGCCTTCGTCTAAGCCGGAACCACGTGCAGTTACCGAAACCGGAATTTCCTTAACGGCAAGTTGGTTAAAAAACTTCATTAATTTGCGAATGTCGTCTGTGGATTCTGGAAAAGCCACGAATTTTGGCTTTACTTTAAGCGCCGAACGATCGGTTGAGTATTCTTCAAGGATTTCAGGAGTATCAAAAACATTACCAACAATCAACTGATTCAAATATTTCGCAATTTTCCCCATCCTGCTAATGATTATAACACGAAATTTGTTTCGCCAAATTTATTCTTTCTTAGTTTTCTTTTCCGCTGGAACGTCTTTTTCCTTCGGCTTGTCAAAAATTAAGTCAATCTCGAGCATCTTGCCACTTGGCCCAAACAATACCGGTACAAAACCAACATATTTATAGCCCTTTTTGCTCACGTATTCGTCAATCACGTCGCGATGCTCCTTGATGTCGGCATTTATTAGTTTATTATTGGCGTATTTTAGTCGTACAAACTCCATAGACCTCCTTTTCAAGAATTATAACATAGCTTCAGGGCTAGACTTTGACATATAAATTTCTAGTCTTTATTTTGTCGCATTTTATTGTATAATATATATTATGGACGAAACAATTTATGCTCATCTTAAAGCGATTCAAGAACAAGCCCAAAGCGAAAAGAATAGCTAAGGCTATTTAGCTTTACTTTCAATTTCTTGCAATTCAAAACGGTATTTTTGTTTGACGTTCGGATATTTTTTTTGATCTACTTCACTCAGGAACATTTCAAGCGGTCTTACCCACAATAGATTGTTACCATACAAAGCTCGATACACCACCATTAGTTCCTCGGTTTCAGAATCCCTGGCAACATCTTCGACAATATATAGATCACCTTTAAAGTGACGATAGACTCCGTGAACGGTTATTTTATTTGTCATTTTTCTTCCATCTCTTCAAAGTCGGGAAAACCTTCGTGCAGTACTCTTTCATCTGCTCATTCGTCATCCCCGCCTGCTCGCCAAACTGCGCACATTTTTCAATATATTCCTCCATCGAACACTTATCCAGAAACTCACCCTTGTCATAACACCATTTGCAATAATCCTCATTCACGCTCCCGTCCGCGTTGGTTCCAAACATATCGTCCGACGTCAGCGGCATCGCACAACTTTGACAAATCTTAGCATTTTCTTCCATTTTTCTCCTTTTAATTATTAATAATACTACAAAATCTAATTCCCTAATGTCTTGATTTTATTAAAATCGATCTTTTCCACTGCTTTTTTTAGTGCTTCTTCCGATCCATAATGCGTCCTCTGCCCCGGCGCATCCGACAGCATATGCTGCGCATATGGAAAGCTTGCCGCTCTCTCTAATATTCCGCCTAGCTTTCCGGTCCCACACAACACTTCCGCTTTTCGCACTTTAGGAACTGGTATTTCTAGCGCCTGTTTCATTTCTTCTGGGAAAAATGTGAGCGAAAACAAATCCCCGTCCGTATCCCCAGCCAGTCGCCCGTAGGCGATCGAAGTGTTACCTTCAATCCATAGCCTTTTATCTAGTTTCTTACATTTAGCATCGGATAAGCTCATCTCACACTGAGCGTATTTTTTACCGTCATTGTTTTTCATGTCGCACACAAAATCCCCCTCGCACGTCGTCGTCATTACTGCTTTCGAAGCATCCGGCGACTTTAGCCCGTGTTTTTCATCATACGAAATCGTATCACTAATATAATCGCAAATAATCCAAGAAAGTAATCCCGTTTCCACATTTTCTGCTACTAAATAAAACTCGGTCCTCGCGCCCCAAAACACGCTCGAATGCACCCGGAACATCGTCACGATGCCATAATATTTCGGCGTATCGCCCTCAAATATCGCCGCTTTCGTCGGTCGAAATCCCGCCGGCAAAAACTTTTGCATTTTTTCCGGCTCCGTAATTTCATAAAACATAAATGAGCAATAAGGTTCTACCACAAACGGCATTTTATCAGCTTTTTTCGTCGCACTAGTGACAATTTTTCTCTGCATCCACACTGGCAATCGTCGTAGTTTCGTCTGCAAATAACTTACCTTCCCGACTTCCATCGGGTTCACTAATTTTTCCACCTCCTTTGCATAGTCCAAAATATTCATAAACTCATTATATCACCCTATCCCACATCCACTATATAATCACAAAAAAATATCCTCAAAAACTACCCTAAATATTTTCTATACGTCGACCGTTCATCATCCGTTCCAGTCCCCAGTAAATCCTCAAACGTGACCTGAAGCTCATCTTCAAGTATTCTCACTTGCGAAAGCGTCAGCTCTTTTAACCCCTTTTCGATATTAATATAAGTTTGCCGAGCAACACCTAGTTTCTCTGCCATGTATACTTGTGTCAGTCCTCGCATACGACGAAGCATAGCGATATTGTTTTTGTACTTCGCAGTTTCCTCTTCAGTCTCGCCCTCCGGAGGTCTTTCTTTCTTTGCGATGCTATCTTCATTTTCGCCTTCCGGAAGTCTTTCTAGTCGGATCTCACTAGCGTTCGATTCAGATACAACTTTTTTACCGGTTTTCGCCTCTAACTGCTCTCTCGCAATTTTCGCGATATTTCCGCCCTCTCTAGCGCAATCAACATTCTCATTATAAATTTGCGGATTCTTAGCATTAGTAATACTAGTCGTTGAATACTCTGCCAACATGTTCATAAGCAGCTCGCCATTAGTCATATTATCACGCAAGTTTTCTCTTTTGAGACCTTTATATTCCTTATATTCTTTAGCGGTTTTGCCAGCCCAAGTTTTATAAATGATATCAGTCAGCGAAGCAAATTGACTGCCGGCAACGCCATGATCAGCCCACGAATCCGTCAAATCCTTTCGGATTTCGATACTCTTAAGTCTCTGATCTATCCAACTATCCGAATAGCCGAGTTGTTTATAGTCATGCAGTGCCTGATGAATTGACTTTTCCGGATCAGCCATCTGATCTAATCTCTCTGAGCCTACCTCAGCTAACCAACGCTTAAACGGCTCTGCCTTTTTTGATGGAATAGATTGAATGATGCGTAGAAGCTGAATTTGATCAGCAACGTCAGTAAGACGCATCTTGCCATCAACAGCAAGCATTTTCAACTGTTGACAATTTGTCAACAGTTCATCACCTTCCTCTTTCAGCCTCTGTTTCAACTTACTCCAATATAATGTCGCACCTCTAGCATTTGGCTGATCAGTCAACACCCCAACCACATCAATCACCGAAAACCACCACTTCTCTCCCTCGGCATCCCATTCTCGCCGAATCCCCTGCTCACCAAACAACGCTATTGATTTATTTTCCGCCTTTTTCTCTTCCGCCATATCACCTCCCTTTATTTAGTATTACTACTATAATGCAGCACAAAAACACAAATTACAAGACATTTTGTCTAAAATATATACATTATATTATTTCTTCTTAAATAGTTTCCCAAGATGCCCTAAATAGCTCGCCTTCTGCCCCGCATCAACCAAATCGCCCACCACCGGCACGCTTCGCACTTCGTCCGACACTTTCTGATGCACCGCCGCCCGCGTCGGCAAAACTGCGTTTTTAGCTTCATTTAGCGCCCTGTCGGCCACTCCGCCGACAATCCCCCCGGCCACACTTTTCGCCACCGTCGCCCCCACGCCCGCCACCTTTGTCGCGAGCTCCGTAAAAAGGTCCATATATTTCTGATTCAGCGGACTTTTACTAAACTCCGCTTCAAACTCCCCCAAGTCCTTACACTTCGCCCCCAGCTTCTCAATCTCCGAAAAAAGCTCCGCAACTTTTTTCTTCCCCTCCGCATCCAATTTCAAATTCGTCTCAATCGCCTTCTTTCGCGCATCGATGCTTTGTTTTATATATTCATCCATAGGTCAATTATATCATCTTGATTTAATGCTATAATACTATGGATAATCTCACAGAATCCGATATCGAAAACCTCGGCATCGAAGACGGTCTCTATGACCGCCAGAACAAGATGTCATACCAAGCCAGCTTCGGCTCTTCCGTCGATCTCGACGAGCTCAGCGACGAAGAACGTGAAGCCTACGAGCTTGGCTATGAAATCGGCGCCGAAAACTATGACTTAAGCCTAGACGACGAAGATGATTATTAGTCATAAACACTAGCTTGACGGAACCTGCTACCATCATATATAATGGTAGCAGGTGGTAGGGACCTAGAACCCTACCTTGGTTGGATGGTTACTGTTCGCTTTCTACGGCGACAGTAACCTTTTTTGTTTTCGGCTTTCGTATGAGTTTAAACCTAAATTCGATTTCTACTTCCATACTTCCTCCTAAAAGTGTTTGTTTTTATTGCTTAACTTCGGGGAGGTTTTCCTAGGCTATCTAGAATTACCGCGTATAAATCCCCCCATCAAGGGGCGGGCTCACCGCACCAAGGCCAGTAGCCCGTCCCGTCTCAGGGGAATCTATATTACTCACAAACAAATCTGCTCCAACCCGCCTCTATATATGCACACCCCAAAAACAATTTCAACCCCCCACCTTCAAAAATCAAAACATAAAAATTATATCTAAACCGCCTAGGCTTTCTTTAGCCCTTCCAAAGTTGCCCACACAATCTCCGCCAAAGCCTCAGCATCATCCACCTCCCCCACCAGCCACATCGCCTTCGCTCCTGAATACGGAATCGCTTCCTCCATAGAAAACTCTTCATTCCCCGGCACTTTTTTCACCAGCAATCTATCATCATAAATCCCCCCAATCAACACAGAATCCACATATAATAAATACTCCCCCATCATCGCCCGACAGACTACGTCATCAAACCCCGCCGCCTTTAACTGCTCTAATATATAATCTCGATATTCCTTCGTACTTGCCATAGATATTATATTAACATAATTTTTCAGTACACACCTTATGATATAATTACACCAAAGGAGTTATAAAATGAAACAAATCAAACCAATCATCTGGGGCATCGCCATCATCGCACTTGGTATCATTTTCGGCGGCAACGCCCTCGGGTTATTCAGTCTCGACATCTTTTTTGACGGCTGGTGGACCTTATTTATCATCGTCCCAAGCGTCATCAGTCTCTTCACCGAAAAAGAAAAATTATCTAGCCTCGGCTCTCTCGCCGCCGGCATCATCCTCCTTCTCGCCGCCCAAAATGTTTTTTCCTACGACGTCGCCTGGAAAGCCATCCTCGCCGTCTTCCTTATTGTCATCGGCCTCTCTATCATCATAAAATCTACATTCCATAGCAAAAACGACGAAGAAGTCGCCAAAAAAATCAAAGCAGCTGAAAAAGACGGTAAAACTATGGATTCCCAAATGGCTATTTTTTCTGGCAGCGATCGCACTTACAACGATGAATCCTTCCAAGGCTCCAATCTAGTCGCAATTTTCGGCGGCGTCAGCCTTAATCTTAAAAAAGCTAAAATCGAAAAAGACACCGTCATCAAAGCCTTCACTCTCTTCGGCGGTATCGACATCATTGTCCCTGACGACGTTAAAGTTAAACTAAAATCCGGCTTCATTTTCGGCGGTTTTTCCGACGAGCGCAAAAACGCCAACGACAAAGGCAAACACGCCATCTATATCGACGCAGCTGGCGGCTTCGGCGGCATCAACGTCACCGACAAAGTCAAAGACTAACTTTTTAAATCTAAACTTCTACTAATTCGTACTTGGTTTTACCTAGTCCTAACTTTTCTGCATACGGCAAAATTTCTCGGCCTAGTCGCGAATCAATTCTTTCACGTAATTCTTCCGCGCCCGGATCTTCCGACGCCCACACCATATCAATAAACGCTTGGTCATTTGCCACTGGGTCCAAAGACGCCACAATCCCGAGATCTCCCATCACCGGATCACCCTGCTTTGCTTCGCAGTCACATCCCACCGACAACGCATTCATTACTGTAATATATACAATCGGCCGACCTTTATCTTTCAAATAATCGGAAACCGCCGTCGCCGCTTCCGCCATCGACTCAATAAAATCAATTTGTTCGTGCCTGCTGCTCCAGCACTCATCCGGGTCCTCCGTTTTTCCGCACGAATGGATGTATGCTTTCCCATTCCGTGAAGCAAATCCAATCGACTGATTTTTCAAATTCGCGCCAAAACCTCCCATGATATGACCCTTGCCATGCGCAAGGTTTACAAACGCATCATAATCATCAAAATGCGAACCTAGTAAATCGTATTTCAAGTGTTTACCTTTATGTACCGGAATTTTAATTTCCCCCTCCGCGTCCATAATATCTACTTTCGCAAAAGACGTAAAACCATGTTCTTCCGCCACTTTCATATGTTCCGAAACATCATTTCTCGCCCCATCGTACGCCGTATTACATTCCACGATCGTCCCCTTCAAAGATTTTACAAACGGCCCAATCAAATCTGCTTTCAAGTATCCTTTCGCCCCACGCTCACCAGTAGAAACCTTCACTCCTACTTTACCAGACAAATCCACCCCCAACGCCTGATAAACTTTCATTAAAGCCTCCGGCGAAATCTCCTTTGAATAATAAACCTTTGCCATTACTCCTCCTAGTTCATTACTTTTATTTTATCATCAATCCCCGCTTCTTTTGCTAGCTTCAAAAACTCATCCACTGTTGCAAGTTCCGGATACCCAGAATCGGCAGTTTTGTAGTGCATCGGAATAATACATTTCGGTTTGCAGGCCTCACAAATTTTCACCGCCATTTTTGCATCAATCGTATAATATCCGCCTACTGGGATCAGCAAATAATCCGCGCCCGAAATCGCCTTGAGTTGTTCATCATTCGGAAAATGTCCTAAATCCCCTAGGTGCACTAATTTCTCACCATCTTTAGAAATCACAAAAATTGTATTTGGTCCACGCAAAGTCCCGCCAGCATCATCGTGAAAACTCGGCACTTCTTCAATCTCAAAATCACATTCCCCCGGAACTATTTCTACACATTCCACTCCGCTATGATCTGCGTGTCCATGCGTGCAAATCACTTTCGCCGCCGACACCCGAAGCTCCGGAAGCCCCGGCACTGACCCATCCTTATACGGATCAACCACTAGCAAATCATCCAGCCTAAAACACGAATGTCTTAAATATTCAATTTTCATTAATAATTATTATATCACGCAATGGCTTAGCGGTACCGTTCACTTCTATATGCTACCTCATCATTATTCAACTATCCTATACCTCACGCATTCGCTTTTTTCACCCCGATCGAGCTCAACCAGCGCATAATGCCAACCTTCTTCCGGCTCCGGCCCGAAGTGTTTTTCGCATATATCCTTTATGTCTATAAAGTTCCCGCCTTTTTTTGTGCTCGATTTATAATAATGATGATAAGGATCGCTAAGCACATTCGGTAAATAACGCACCTCTAATATAATATTCCCCTCCATGTCATGATAGTCTCTAATATCGAAGTATGCTTCATAATGCCCCATGTTAACATTACGAAGACGGCCGCATTTAGCTATCTTTGGCGCACTATCAGGGCGACAAAGACTTGTTTGTGCGAACAAAAGTTGCCACGTCAGATTGTTATTAACGTCCATCCTGAACTCCATCAAATTGCGACAATAATTTGCCAACATCTTTAGCCAGCTTGAAACGATCGTCGGTAGAATTGATAGTTTCGACTATATTTTCGATAGTTTTTTCGTCAATCTTTTGGGTTCGCTTCTCGTACAGATGCTCGTTTTTGATCAGATACCCCAGGAACATATTTGCTACCACAGGATATTTACTTCGCGGTACAAAAATAGTCTTTGCAATGCCATCGCTATAGTCATCTTCCCCTAACCTAGCCTCGCTATTTTTATCGTCAAGTAGTAGACTAGTATTTAGATCGTCCCACATATCTACAGTCGGCGTATAGTCACATTCGTCTAATGGATGTCTGAGCGCATACATGTAATCCTCGAATTCAATTTCATCGGCATTTGCAAAGCCGTTCTTGTCTCGAGCTAGCGCTACAAAAAGATCTTCGTCACTTGACGCACCGACCTTAACAGCCAGTTTCTCTAGATATTGACTCATCACCTTGCGCGCATTTGATATGTCTCTCTTTTCAGACGGCGTATCAAGCGTCGCGACGTATGAATCTAGTAAATTATTAATCATAAAGCTAGCAGTAGTATCGTACTGTTTAGCTAATTTTTCAAAAGTGAGCATTGTGCGCTCTTTGACTCTAATTGAAATTGGCCGAGTCGCTTCCTTTTTTGCCAACTCCTTCGGAGAAGGCATAGTAAAATCTTTCATTTTTGATCCTTCTCCCACCCATTAATAATAAAGATTTTCTCTATTATATAGTATAATTATAAAAATGTCAATATATTTGAGTAAAAAATACAATACAATTTTCTATACACATAAATTAAGCACAAAATTAGCGCGAAGATCAAATGTATGTTATAATATATATGATCACTCTATGAATTCTACAATTCGTAGCATTATCAACTTTTTCTAAGGAGGCTACCATGAAACACTTTATCATTCCCGACCACTATAATTATCTCTTTGAAAATCTCGAGAGTAAATTTTTAACGGAACGTTTGGTCCGCTATCTTCTTTTTGATATCAAGCCAAACATTACGCCGGCCATCTGGCAAGATGTCGAGATCTATATCCGTTGCAAGAAGCGTAATATTCAATCGCTTAGTGATGAAAAAGTTTCCAATGCGAATTATGCAATTTTGCTCTATCACATTAAATATATTATTGAGCATCTCAAAAAAAGCGAAATCATCAAAGTGCTTAATCGATTTTTTGCCCAAGACCCAAATGACCATAAGTCTGTTTTTGAGCTCTTCGACCAAAAATTCCACGCTCACGTTGAGTCGCTTTTCTTAACTCAAGAAAAACTCATCATCGGAAAAGACGATCTCAAAAACTTCGATAAGTATTTTGCGTATCCAGGCTGGATCGAATTTACCGATGAGGCCAACGAGATAGTCTTCAAAAAAATCCTGAATAACGAATATACCGATGATGAAATCGACTACTTTCTTGGCGCCAGCGATGGATTGCACAACTACGATCAATGGTTTGAACCCCTAAAACACATCCTGAGAACCACTCGTAGTGCTCACGTCTTTTGGACTGCCGGTGACTGCATGTCTGTTATTTGGCGAGCTGTCCCCGAAGACGAAAAATCTCAAAAATGGTTTAAAGATCAACTTTTCGAAATCTTTTGGCCTCGTGTCAAAAGTACCTGGCCTCTGTTAAACGAGGACAAAATCAATTTCGACCAATCCGATGAAACCAGAATCTTGAAAGACTCCATCGGCTGGCTCCGAGTCCTAGACGACTTAAAAGAACGCCTGCCCGAACTCGGCAAGGACTATAAGCTTTACGACCGCAACGCTAATGACAAAGATTATCAACCAACCGAAAAAGAACTAAAAACCCTCGCCCGCGAACGCAAAAACCTTGCCAAACTGATTAAATGATATAATAAATATATGGACGAAGATGATTACGAAAACCTCGGCATTCAAGATGGCACTTATGACCGAGAGAATAAAATGTCGTATCAGGCCAGTTTTGGCTCATCGGTAGATTTAGATGAACTTACCGATGAAGAGCGCGATGCTTATCAGCTCGGCTACGACATTGGTGCCGAAGATTACGATCTTCACGATGACGATGAGGAGGACTGGTAAATGGGCTTGTTTTCTTCAAACGATACATGTGATATTTGTGGCGCGCCTCTTTCGCCCGAAGATCGCATCATTCATCTCTGCAAAAATTGCCAGGCCATGCAATTCGAAGACGAAAAAAATCAGTAAAAAAGTCTTGAGATGGTGCCCGAGACAGGACTTGATTCGAAGAACAAGTCCGTAAAAAAGACTCCAATGGAGCCGTGGTGCCCGAGACAGGACTTGAACCTGCACGCATTGCTGCATATGCTCCTAAGGCATACGTGTATACCAATTTCACCACTCGGGCTTACCTACATTATAACACAAAAACGAGCCCCTGACGAGGCTCGTTTCTGTATTATTTAAGCTTCTCTTTTTGCTAAAACCGCAGAAGATGCATAGGCAGTAAGCATACCAAGCATCAATGCAATTGGCAAAGCTTCTTCTGGACCAGTGCTAGGCATAGGCGAATCAGAGATATTGTCTACAGTCACCGTAGTGGTGCTACTAGACATTGATTCGCTTTTGCTGCTAGAACCAGTAGCAGTACTGTTGCTGCTAGAGTTACTACTAGACGAAGTGCTCTTGCTGTCCTTATCGGACTTGCCAGTAGTTAAATCAACCCTGGTAGTGCTTTCGGACTTTTCGTCAGTGTCTTTTTTGGATTCTTCATCCTTTTTAGTGTCATCGCTAGCGGCAATTTCAACCGTGTCATTTGCGTTAGAAGTGGTTGCAATACGTGCAGACTTCTTGGTAGCCACCACGATAATAGCAACGATCAAAAGTAAAATTAAGATTGCTGCTATAGTAGCAACTGCGATGATTTTTCTTCGCTCCTTGCGATCTGTTTCATCTTGATAATACATAATAAAACTCCTTACCCTTTTATTATATCACACTTCATTAAAAAAAGCAAGTGCTTCTAGCGCCTATTTGTAGTAAACTGAGATACTCGCCGCCGCATATTTATGAGTGTTTGTCAAATTTAAACCCTCAATAACAGGGGCAGAGCCAGGATGAGACAGCACAAACACGCCGCCATCTTTTAGATATTTTGTCAAGCAAACAACGTCGTTAATGTCAAAATTGTCATACGGTGGATCGGCAATTATAATATCAAAACAAACATCTGCCTCGAAATTAGCCGCTTCACATCTAAAAACCTTGCTACGATCCTCTAGCCCAAGAGATTTGATGTTATCTGCCAGAGTCTTTGCTACGCCGGAATTCTTTTCTACAAAATACACCGTTTTGGCGCCCCTAGACAGTGCCTCAATTCCTAGCGCGCCTGATCCGGCAAAAGCATCTAGCACTACCGCCTCGGACAATTTTGCCATGATCATATTAAAAAGCGCTAGCTTCTCGCGCGACCCCATCGGATGCGTGAGAACTGACTTTGGCGATTTTATCGTCCGCCCCCTTAGCTCTCCAGATGTAATTCTTATCTTATCCATATTAGTTTAAGGTTGTGATTTGCTGATATTTAGTAATGCCCTGCATTAATTCACTATATTTTAACATATTTTCACTATTTTTCAAGAATTCCAAAACGTCTCTTTGTGCACGATGGATTAGCTTTGTGTCTGCAAGTGATGCAATGCGTAGATCCAGCGCTCCGTGTTGCAAAACCCCATAAATCTCCCCCGGGCCGCGTAATTTCAAATCCACTTTCGCAAGATAAAACCCATCCGTAGATTTTTCTAGCTCTAAAAGCCTGCGCGAAGGGCGCGTATCTTCAGAAGTTAGTAGGTAGCAAAATGATGCTTCGGCACCTCGCCCCACTCGACCCCTTAATTGGTGTAATTGTGCCAAGCCATAATTCTCGGCATTTTCGACCACCATTAGGGTGGCATTTGGTACGTCTACGCCAACCTCAATTACAGTAGTAGAAACTATAATCTGCGTCTCCCCCCGTGAAAATCTCCCCATAATCTCATCTTTTTCGGTCGGCTTCATTCTGCCATGCAAATATTCAATCTTTGCCCCAGGAAAAGCTTTTTCTAGCTTCGAAAAACGTGATTTTACAGAAGTAGTTTCGGCACGTGAATTATCATCGATCGCCTTACACACCCAGTATATTTGCTGATCCTTGCCCAAAATCTCCTTCATCTTTGGGTAGAGTTTTTCTTTTATGTCTATCTCTCTTAAAATTTGGGTGTCGATTGGCTGCCTGCCCTTTGGCAGCTCATTTAGTATCGATACATCCAGATCGCCAAACACCGTTAGTTGCAATGATCGCGGGATAGGCGTAGCAGTCATCGCAAGCAAATGCGGCGCTAGCCCAGTCGGCGATTTTAGGACCAACTTTTGCCTCTGTTCCACCCCAAAACGATGCTGTTCGTCGATAATCACCAGTGCAAGACCATGGAATTCTGTATCGTCAGTCAGTAGTGCGTGCGTACCAATTACTAAATTAATTTCGCCACTAGCAATTTTTGCCTTGAGTTCAGCCTTTTTCTTAGTCGCGCCGGCCAAAAGTGCCAGTTTTACCCCTAGTGGTTCCAAAATTTGCTTCAGCCCTTCGTAATGTTGATTTGCCAAAATCGCCGTGGGCGCTAAAATCGCCGTCTGAAATCCCGCCTGGCTCGCCTCATAAGCTGCCATCGCCGCCACTATTGTTTTGCCCGAGCCCACGTCGCCCTGCAAAAGACGGTTCATTGGGGAATCCTTTTCCATATCTTGAATAATTTCCCAAGCCGCCTTTTTTTGCGCCCCAGTTAGCTTAAAGGGCAATTTTTCTAAAAAATTCTGAATCTTAGCAAGATCAAAACTAATTCTTTGTGCTTTTAGTTTTTCATTCTCCTGCCGATTTAATCTAGCTGCCAGTATTAATTCAAATAACTCCTCATAGGCAAGGTATTCACGAGCTTCATCAATCGCTTTTATGGAGTCCGGAAAGTGAGCATTAAACAAAGCCCTCTTCCTTGTCCCCTCAGGCACTGTTGGAAGTAAATCGGGAATCTGACTAAATTTATCTCGCGAAGCCGCTACCAAACGCTTAAAATCATGTGATTTCAAAGATCCATGGGCTACATATACAGGACTTAGCCCAGATGTTTGGTCTAGATCAGTTGCAAGCACCGCCGAGGGCGAAATCAGGCTGTACCGTCCATTTTTTAATTCAAAATTGCCCGCAAAACAGTATTCTTTTTGTGGGTCAAACTGCTTATTTCTGTAGCTCTGGTTAAACCACACCACTTTTACCGCACCAGTTTTATCACTAACTACCGCTTCGGTTACGGTTAGATTGCGACGCCTAGCTCGCCTAGTTGTAATTTTATCAATTTTACCCTTTATCACTACTTTGCCAGGTCGAATTGCCGAAATCGACACTGGTTTTTCATAGTTTTCATAGTCCCTTGGCAAATTATAAAAAAAATCGCCCGCCGTGCGAATGCCGTATTTGCGCAAAACCTCCGCCGTTTTCTCGCCAATCCCTTTTAACTCCTCCACCGATTCATTAAGATCCATATCTAAATTATACAACAATTTGTTAGATTATTTTCCCATTTGAAAAAAGCAATAAAACATGTTAAAATAACCAAGTCATAGCTACGACTGGGTAGCCCGTAACTTAAAGGTTGTTTTTGAAGGGGGAGATGACGTTGGAAGCTAAGTATGTATTTACTGGCAAGACAGTCACAGTTGTAGGTCATGTATTGCGACAGATTCGTGCGGTGAGAGATACCTCTTATGTCACGGCTGGCGAAACCGGAGGGTTCATCGAATTTGAATCCAATCTCAGCCACGAGGGCAATTGTTGGGTGGGCGATAACGCAAAGGTGTACGGCTATCTTGCTTTTGTGAGAGACGATGCGATAGTCACAGACGGGGCTATCGTAAATGGTCGCACCGACATTAGTGGCAATGCGCTGATTTGCGGTAATAGCCGTGTTTGTGGCGGCTTCAACGGCAGCAAGATCACCGATCACGCTACGGTTTGCGGCTCCGCCGTACTCACCGGCACCTTCAACATCGATGGCGAGACGGTCATCTGGGGAGAACCCTAGACAACCATTTGTAGGCACCGCGCTATTATAGGCGGTGCTTTGTCTTGCTCTAAAAATTGACAAATTGGACTGAATATATTAAAATATAAAGATAACCACCAGATAGTGGTTGCACCTTTATAGGTTGTCTATCTAAGGGGGGAGAATGCAGAAAAAGTACGAACTGACCGACGAAACCATCATGATAGAGGGAATAGTGCTTCATCGAATCCGTGCGGCTAAAGGCTTTGGTGTCGTCAGGGCCGGCGACCTCGGCGGATTCGTTGAGAGTGAGCGCAACCTTAGCCATATGTACAACTGTTGGGTCGCCGGTGACGCCATGGTGTACGGAAAAGCTAAAGTCTCTGGTGACGCCAGAGTTTCTGGCAACGCCAAGGTCTGTGGCAACGCCAAAGTCTATGGCAACGCCAAGATTGCAGGGTGTAGCCATGTTTCTGGCAACGCCAACGTCTCTGGGTACTCTCAGATCATCGGCAATGCCGAAGTATGCGGATATGTCAAGACCAGCGATTACGCTCTCGTCTACGATAATGCCATAATCTCTGGCAATGCTAGGCTCTATGACTATGCTAGAGTCCATGGCAATGCGCACGTCACAGGTTATGCCCGCATCTGCGGCTACGCGCGAGTTCTCGGTAGTGCAGAAATCTCTGGTAGCACCATAGTTTGTGGCTACGAAGAGATCAGCTGCTAGACAACCTAAAGCGCCACGCTTTCACAGGTGGCGCTTTTCCATGCTCTTATTCTGCCCTTCCCGAGTGCTTTTCGCGCCATTTGGCAATTTCGCCATGATTGCCAGACAGCAAAACCTCTGGCACCTTCATGCCTCTAAATTCTTCTGGGCGCGTATATTGTGGGTATTCCAAATTATCTCCTTCAGAGAAGGACTCGATTTCGGCCGATTGTTCCCCGCCCAGCACTCCCGGGATTAATCTAACGATTGAATCAATAATAATCAATGCTGGTAATTCTCCGCCAGTTAGCACGTATTTACCCATTGAAATTTTATAATCCACAATCGAGAGAATTCGTTCGTCATATCCCTCGTAATGAGGGCACAGGATGATGTAGTGGGCATCTTTTGCAAATACTCTAGCTGTCTCCTGATTCCAAATCTCACCTACGGGGGTAGGAAGAATAACCTTTGCTTCTGGATCTTTGGCTTTTACAGATTCAATTGCGGCAAATACTGGCTCGCATCTGAGTAACATCCCATCTCCACCGCCATAAGGCGTATCGTCGACAGATTTATGTGGTCCCAGCCCAAAATCGCGCAAATTCACAAAATTAAACTCGGCTAACCCTTTGCATACAGCCTTTTCCATCATCGAACATTTTAAGTAAGGCTCCACCGCCTCCCGAAACAACGTGATAATCGTAAACTTAATCATATTTACATTATACCATATCTCTTGAAATTCGGCATAAATATTGAACAGATATTGACAAAATAGCGTAAGTATGATACAATAGAAAGCACAACCGATATTCCATCCCACTGGGGTGTGTGTGTATATAGCAACTTATAAAGTTGGTTCTTCTGTCCTTTGAAAGGGGATTGATATGACAAACAAGAAGTGTGAGCTCACCAACGAGAAGATCACGTTCATGGGTCGCGTTCTGCACAGGATCCGCGCCCTCCGCAACTTCGGCATAGTCAAGGTCGGTGACCTTGGCGGCTTCATCGAGTCAGAGGATAATCTCTCGCAAGATGGGAGCTGCTGGGTCTTCGACTACGCCAAGGTCTATGGCAACGCCAGGGTCTATGGCAACGCCATGGTCTTCGACTACGCCAAGGTCTTCTACTGCGCCGAGGTCTTCGACTGCGCCATGGTTTTCTCATGCCACGAAAAACGGCCTTCCGGCCGTTTCCCCGCTGTTACGCGCCCACCCTTGGGGCACATTGTTTTGTTTTAATCCGCTGTTTGTTTTAGTAAGTCTCCACACTCCACCTTTTCATTCAGTGGAACCCCTGTGAAGCGTACCAGCTTATGAATATAATAAAGCATAACCATGAATTTGTCAACACTTTTAATTCATAAAAATTATGGTATAATAAAACCATGTTTGTAGACAAAGCCAAAGTTAGTTTAAAAGCTGGAAAAGGCGGCGACGGAGCCGTTTCTTTTCGTCATGAAATCTACATCCCTAAAGGTGGCCCAGATGGGGGCGATGGTGGCAAGGGCGGCGATATCATTTTTAGAGCTGATCGCAACACCAATACCTTAATTGATTTTCGTTTTACCCCAATTCTAACTGCCGAAAACGGCAAAAACGGTGCCGGCCAACGCGCCGCCGGCCGCTCCGGTAAAGACCTAATTATTGATGTGCCGGTTGGCACGATGGTCAGCAAGTTAGAACTTTCTGAGACCGTGCCCCGCGAGCCTTACGAGGCGAGCGAAGAGAGCGAACCCCGCGACGGCGGGCGTGAGCGAACGAGGTCGAAGAAGGTTCTAATTGCTGACTTAACAGAAGATGGCCAAGAAGTAGTCATTGCCCACGGCGGTGCTGGCGGCTTTGGCAATGCGCATTTTAAATCTAGCACCCGACAAACTCCTTTGGTCGCAGAGGTTGGTGAACCTGGTGAAGAATTTGAAGCCGAATTAGAGCTAAAATCCATGGCTGACGTTGGCCTGGTAGGCCTACCAAACGCCGGCAAATCTACTTTTCTTTCTGTAGTTTCGAATGCTAAGCCAGAAATTGCCGACTATGCTTTTACTACTATTACGCCAAACCTTGGCGTAGCCACAATTGATAACCAAGATTTGTTAATTGCCGACATTCCTGGGTTAATTGAGGGAGCAGCCGAGGGCAAAGGCTTAGGGCACGACTTTCTTCGCCATGTCGACCGCACTGCAGTTTTACTACATCTAATCGATGTTTATAATGATGACGCCGGTGAGGCTTATCAAACTATTCGTAACGAACTTGAAAAATATTCTGATCTTTCTTCTCGTCCAGAGGTTGTAGCACTTACTAAGTGTGAAGGCGTCGACGAAGATATTGTCAAAATGCAAACGTCTTCCATTCTCGCGAAAAACCCTGACGCTAAAGTTTTCACTATTTCTTCTCAAGCCCACCAAGGTCTTACTGAGTTATTGCGTGAACTAGCAGAGATTGTAAAGGATGATCGGAAATATACTTTTCGGGGGCTTCCGGAGGTTACGACCGAGGATGATGGCGCGAGCCCCGTAACGACGGGCGCGAGCGACCCGTCCCCCGAGAAGTTATATTCCGATTATCCTACTATTTCACTCGGTAAGGACGCCCTGAAAGACACTTGGCAGGTTAAAAAGCAGGGCGACAAGTTTATCGTTACTGGCGCTAAGATCGAAAAATTTGCCCGTCGTACCGATTTAGATAATTATGCTAGCGTCAACCGTCTTCGTGACATTATGAAAAAAATGGGCATTCGTGCCGAGCTTACCAATCAAGGGGCTAATCCTGATTCAATTATCGAAATTGCCGGCAAAGAATTTACTCTTGTCGAAGATTATTAGTGAATATAATTAAATTTGCCAACTTCACTTGCTGGAATAGTCGAGAATAATACTCCGTAACATCCGGAATAGTTTCGTTCGGAGACATTAATTGAGCCATCTGCATTAACAGATTCAACATATCCAACATGGCCATACCAACCAGAGTCAGTTTGGAATATCGCGCCTGCCGCTGGGGTACGGTCAACCAAAAGTCCAGCATTTCTAGCGATATTATCCCACTGGCTTGCATTTGCCTTAATAAAACTTAGATCTGGCCGTTTGAGCCAACCCCAAGTAGTACATTGCCCCGCCCCCAGGCTCCTGTTACAAACAAGATTTGTGCGAGATGAAGCATTTCCAAGGTAGGTATAAGTATAGTTCGTGCGTGCTACCACCACCGGCGCCACATACTCTGGGCGTTCAGTTACCGGCAAAGTACCATTTTTGATGAAGATTCGCATGCCTTCCGACAAGCCTGATACCTCCAAATCATTAAAGAGTGTGATTTCTTCAACATTAGAGCCATATTTAGAGGCAATTGATTCAATTGTGTCGTCAGACTTAGCCGTGTAAATAATACCAGACTCCTTTGGCAGATATAAGGTCATGCCATCCGAAACATCAGTAGTTTTTAGCCCGTTTGACCACCTGATTTGATCGGTAGAAATGCCAAATTTTACGGCAATATCAGCCATGCTTTCGCCTTCTTCTACCACATATTCAACCACCCATTCTCTATTACCCGCATCGGTCAGATTTGGTTTTTCGAGCTTACCATTGGCAGTTTGGCCATAATCATACATAGAGTTAACCATGACGTAATTTGCCGCCACATCAGAAGCACTTGCTAGGCTTAAGGCATCAGATAAATCAGCCACTACATACAGCTCAGAAAGTTGGTCAACAGAGACGTTATAGTCCTTTTCACCGAAAGTAGCAAGACTTAAATTAGCGCCAGAGTTTTGTTTGTCAAGCGACCCCACAAAAACCAACGTCAGGGTGAGCACCCCAGTAATCACATACGGTAATACCCCCCTGTACCGTTTAAAATCGAACTTCTTCTTTTTTGTCATAATGATACGTTACAGAGATCCTTGCAATGGTCATATGCGTTCTGGTTGTGTTCGGCCTCTGTATAACTATAATACATCAAACCATCGTCACCTGTCAAGAAGTAAAGATAAGAAGTATCAGATGGCTCAGCCACTGCAAGGAGCGCCGAAATCCCTGGATTTGAAATCGGTCCACAGGGTAAACCTGCATAAAGACGCGTGTTATAACAAGAATCTATTTTAAGAGCCGCTTGATTGTCGCTGTACGTCTTTCTATCAGGATCGATAGTATCAAGCGCGTAAGACACCGTCACGTCGCTTCCAAGGGGTATTCCATAGGCTAATCGAGACAAAAACACCTGCGCCACGGTTGGTTGTTCAGGTGAAGATGCTTCTTTTTGCGCCACAGAAGCCAAAGTGATCCCTTCATATAAGGTCAACCCCTGTTGGGCGTACCTAGACTCTAGATTATTCTCAGTAATTACTTCTCCCATCCCAGATAAAAAAGTCTCTATTACGTCTTTAGCCGTAGCTGTTTTGTAAAACTCGTGAGTTTCACCAAATAAGTAGCCCTCTAGGGTGGCGCCATCTGGGCGCTCTCTTAAAAAATCAAAATCATAACTTGCTCCTAAGGCCTCTGTTGCTTCCGCTTCACTGTAACCAACCTCTATAAGGCTCTTTTTTACGTCATAAATTGTCTCGCCAGGTAAAATTGTAAAATCAAACACTTCTGCTACCATTTCCGCCTCTTGCCTAGCGTATTCTTCGGCTCGCTCCCTAGCGCGTATTTCTTTTATCCAAAGCACTCCTCCTACGGCCAAAATCCCTATTATCAGCAGAGTTGCCACCCCTGATATCCATTTAGTTACTTTTTTTGTCTTCATTTTTACCTTATTTGCTTCCTTCTGAATTAAGTTGGTATTCTCTGGTGTTTTTGCTTCAGGTTCCTTAAATCCCTCTATAAAATCCTGGAGGATGATCGTAGCCGCCTCAATGTCAATTTCGCCCTTTTCGTAGCGTTTTTTGCGAGATTTTAATCTTTCTTCGGCCTCTACCGAAGTTAATGATTCATCCTGAAATCTGATTTTTGCCTCTGGCACCTTTTCAGTTAAAGTTTTAGCAAAATTCCGTACATACAGAGATTGCGCGGTTTCGTTACCCTCATTGCTACGTGGTAAACCTAGTACAAAGAAGTTAGTGTTGTTTAAATTGGCAATTTTAGCGATTTCCTGCCATTCTGAACCATTTACTTCCACAACCCCGACTGGTACCGCAATCTTGGTATTTGAATCAACCTTGGCCACGCCAATACGCTTTTCGCCTACATCAAGCCCAATAATCCGCATTTTTACTCCGTTTTAGATTCTTTTGAATCCTCTTCGTCCTTTTCATCTTTATTGTCTTTTTTACCAGATTCTTCACCCTCGGCTTTTTCCTCAATTCTATTGCCTTCTTGATCTTTGATCTCAAAGGTTACAGTGATTCGGTTCGAATCGGTCGGTACGCTCATCACCCAAGGGTAAGATGGGTCCATTTTTACCTCTGCAACGCCCTCGATGTCGTTAATCTCACGGCGCGCATCACCAATGCCCTTGCCCATGATTTTTTCTACGAGCTCACTTTCAGTAAGCTTTGGCCCGGTATAATATACGGCCTTCAATTTGCCAGTAAAGCCACTATCTAGTTCTTTAAACCCATCAATATAAACATTGCGAATCTCAAAAATCTTTTTATCGTCTGGTAAATCAACCTTTTCTTTGATTAGCTCTTCAAGTTTGGTTTTGTCAATCACATAAACAGAAGTAGTAGTAGTGGTTTTAAGTTTTGGCGTCACACCGTCTCCTACCTCTTCGCCAACTGCTGGAGTGGCCGTAGCGTTGGAGGTAGTTTGTTTAAATGTAGACTCAATGATCAAGTTATCATCAGTAATTGTAGCGTAAAGCTTTTCCTTGTTTTCGGCTTCTTTATTGCCACTGAGTTCGTCCTTTGCCTTTTCTACATCAGATTGTTGTACTACGGTGATGATATTATCTGTACCGCCAGCCATTGCCTTATCGGAGTACACCTTAACCGGGGCTGTAGTGCTCCAATTTGTCTCAGAAGCTGCTATGTTGTAATCACTACCAGGCGCCGAAGCTGTCACCGCTACTCGCCCAGACACCAAGCAGCCCCAGAATACAATGCTAGACTGACCATTGTTCCCGCAAACTTCCATATTGCTTCCATCCCAAGATAAGGAAGCATCCTTACTTGAGACATACGAAAGATTGCCAATCGTAAACACAGAACCAGCATTGATTGCTACGGCTGATTTTTCTTTAAAATAAGTGTACACGACTACTTCGCCGGTTGCCTTCTCTCCTGTATTTCTCTCGCCAGTCGCCTTAAATTCGACTTCGTTTTCAGTTTCAATTTTGCGTTCTTCAAGATATATCTTGCCTTCGTCGACATTCTCTTGACTTTGCTCTTTTACAAAAGAAATAGCCTCAGAAAAGTTATTCGAATCGGTTTTGATTGATACAAACACATTTACGGCCGGCGCAATAAACAAAGCCCAAATTAGAAAAATCAATAAAACCAAAATGCCAATTCCACAAATGATCGATAGTTTTTTGTGTGTTACGATCCAATTTAAGAATTTATTCTTGAATTTTTTGGTGGCCTTCTTTTCTTTTTTAGGCTTGACTGGTTCCTCTTCTTCTTCATCCTCGCCTGCTTCGTCCTCTTTTGCATCTTCTTCGGTGGTGGTTTCATCTTCGGCTTCTTCCTCGGCGTCTTTTGCTTCCTCATCAACCTCTTCTTTTGACACTTCCACTTCGGCAACTTCAGCATCCTCTTTTGGTATTACGGGTGCAGTCTGTAAATTTTTGGCAACAGGTAGCTTTGTTGCGGCGGCGAGTTTTAGAATCGAAGGATCAGAAGTAACAAGTACAACATTTTTTTCAGCCGATGCCCCAGCCTTTGAAATTAATTTAATATTTACTACGCTCCTAAACACTCCTGCCTTTTTAGGCGGAACCAAAGCGACGATTTTTTCTTTTGCATTTTCAATTTTGGAGATGATATCAGTAATATCATCCTCCGGCTCAATATAAATCACGTCTTTGTTCATATATAAAATATACCACATTTTTTTACGCTTGTGTTAAAATATAGCTAGATGGGTATTTTTAATCGTGACAAAAAAACTTCAGGTGGGCAAGCGTCCTTAGCTGACATCGCCTTGAAAGCGATTCATGATGGCGTTGTTATGACCGACAAAAAAGGCGTCATCCGGTTTATTAATCCAGCCGCCGGCACAATGACTGGTTATGGCAATAACGCCATCGGTCTCGATTATGGCCTAGTGATTAAGCTTGAATCAAAGGAGGGCCGCGAGCTTTTGCCTAACGAGAATCCTTTGACTTTAGCCATGCAAAATGGTCAACCCCTTGAGGCCTTTCAGGCCTCAATGATTGTGGCGCAATCCGATAAACGCATCCCTGTCTCAATCTCGGTGTTTTCGGATGAGGGTTTGTCGCAAAATCGCATCATTACTTTTAGGAATATTGCCAAAGAGCTTGCCGAAGAGGGCGAGCAAACTGAATTTATCTCTACTGCTTCGCATGAGATGCGTACTCCAGTAGCTACAATCGATGGCTATCTTTCTCTTTCATTAAACCCACAAACTGCCACGATCGACGAACGTGCACGCGGTTATCTTACGGCTGCCCAAGCCGCATCCAAGCACCTAGGCAAGCTTTTCCAAGATTTACTCGACGTGACCAAGCTAGATGATGGCAAAATTCGTCCAAACATGGAACCAGTAGAAATGGTTGGGCTAGTTAGGACAATCGCAAATGGTCACCTTATGCGTGCTAAAGAAGAAAAAATCAGCTTTACGATTGGGTCTGACTCGCCGACTTCTTTTGGCGATAAAAACTTGCAACAGGTAGTGTATGGCTTTGTGGACGTGAATTTCATGCGTGAGATTTTGGATAATTTAATCGATAATGCGCTCAAATATACTCCTGAAGGTGGCTCTATTTACGTTAACGTTCGCGGCGATGGCGACCGAGTCCTTATTAATGTTACAGATACTGGCATTGGTATTTCTCCAGAAGATCTTGCTCATATTTTCCAAAAGTTCTATCGCGTTGATAATTCCGACACTCGCACCATAGGTGGCACTGGTTTAGGACTTCATATTGTCAAGCAGCGCGTTGAAGCCATGGGTGGCAAAGTTTGGGCCGAATCAGCTTTTGGCGAAGGATCGACTTTTTATGTCTCACTTCCGCGCTTATCAAACGATGAATATGAAAAACGCATGATTGCAGTTCGTAATTTACAGATGCAGCAACAAGTGGTACAATCTACTCAAGCGCCAACAGCGCCACAATTAACGGCTCCGACCCCAGTCGCACAGCCCGTAGCACCGGTTTTATCGCCACAACCAGTTGTAGCTCCCCCACCCGTAGCGCCAGTCATTCAGCCACAACCCCAGCCACAGCCGATCGTGCCATCACAGCCAACTCAACCAGTTCAAAACCAAACTAATATCAACTTAAACGGAGAAATAAAATGAGCAAAATAATGGTAGTCGAAGACGATGCATCCCTACGCGAGATCTACAGTATTCGTATGGCAGCCGAAGGCTATGCCGTAGTGTCCGCCGGTGATGGCGAAGAAGCTCTTGCCGTAGCCGTCCGCGAAAAGCCTGATTTGATTCTAACCGATGTAATGATGCCAAAAATCTCCGGTTTTGATATGTTGGATATTTTGCGTTCTACTCCAGAAATTTCTAATATAAAGGTCGTAATGATGACGGCCCTGTCTGCCGATGATCAGCGTCAACGTGGCGAACGCCTAGGCGCTGATAGATATCTAGTTAAATCTCAAGTTGGTATTGAGGATGTAGTTAATACGATTCACGAAGTTTTGGGCGATCGTCCTACTGCTCCAGCCGCACCGGCTACCGAATTTGTTCGCACGCCAGCTCCTGCGGCTCCAGCTCCAGCCCCAATGCCAGCTCCAGCCCCAATGCCAGCCCCAGCACCTGCAGCCCCCGAAGCTTCCCCCGCCCCAGCTCCTAACCCTGCCGAATCGGCTCCAGCTCCTGTAGAACCAGCCCCAGCATCAGCAGAGCCAGCCCCTGCCGAAACCCAACCTTTACCTACCGATGGACAAGAAGCTCCGGCTCAATAAATTTCTCGCCGAAAGATTAGGTTTTTCACGTCGCGAAGCCGATGAATTAATCGCCAGTGGCCAAATCTTACTTAATGGCAAGATAGCTTCTGTAGGTGATAAAATTGACAAAAATGATAAAGTGTGCTATAATAAAAAGATAGTTCCGTTTGATGCGGAATTTTTTTATCTTGCATTCAATAAGCCAGTTGGCTATGTCTGTTCACGTCACGCTCAAGGGCCTGCGCCCACTATTTACGATTTGCTGCCAAAAAAGTACCACCAACTCAAGACTGTTGGGCGGCTAGACAAAGATTCCTCAGGCTTAATTATACTCACCAATGATGGCGATTTCGCCTTTCAAATGACGCACCCCAAATTTCGCAAGAATAAAGTCTATGAAGTCGAGCTTGATCATCCTCTTGAACCCTTACATCAACAAATGATTATGGACTACGGCGTCAAACTTGACGACGGCGCCTCAAAGTTTAAAATCATAAAGAGCGATTCTGTCCAGCCATCTTTTTCGGGACGCTCGTCGCGCCCGTCTTCACGGGGCTCCTCGCTGGGTCCTCGTAGCAACTGCGGATCCCCCTCAAAAGAGGCTAGACAGAATCACTACATCGTGATCTTAAGCGAAGGGCGCAATCGTCAAATCCGCCGTACTTTCGCGGCGCTTGGTTATGAGGTTACCAAACTCCACCGTACCCAGTTTGGCAAATACGAGTTAGGCGATTTAAAACCTGGAAAATGTGTTATAATCAAACCATGAGCACTATTCTTGCTTTAGATATCGGTACTGAATTTGTTAAAACTGTTTTAGCTCGTCAAGGCAAAAAGGGCGAACTCAAAATTTTGGGTGTCGGCAAAGCTCGCCAAACCGAAGGTAATATGCATGCAGGCGCCGTAGCAGACATTCCTGCCGTAGTTGGCGTATGCGAAGAGGCTTTGTCTCAAGCCGAAGAACAAGCCGGTGAGCGAGCTGACCTTACAATAGTAGGTATTGCCGGTGAATTGATTAAGGGCAATACTACCACCGTTAATTATGCACGCAAAAATCCCAACAAGCCAATCACCGATTCCGAAATGAGCGAGATAGTTAAAAAGGTCCAGCAAAAATCCGGCGAAGTTGCCAAAAAAACCGTCGCTCTTGAAACTGGCAACGATAATGTCGAGGTGCGTCTGATTAATTCCGCTATCGTTTCATTGACTATTGACGGTTATAAGATTTCCAATCCAATTGGCTTTAAGGGTTCTGATATAGTGATTCAGTTTTATACAGCTTTTGCTCCACTCATTCACGTGGCGGCCATCGAAAAAGTTTGCGCCGAGCTCAATCTAGATCTTTTAACTGTAGCCGTAGAGCCATTTGCTGTGTGTAGAGCCTGTCTCGGCGACGACTTAGAGTCTAATTTCTCTGGAATAGTAATGGATATTGGTGGCGGCACCACCGATATCGCTGTTATCGAAGAAGGCGGTGTAGAAGGCACTAAAATGTTTGGCATTGGTGGTCGTAGCTTTACCCATCAAATTGCTGAAGCCTTAGGTGTAGATTTTGATACTGCCGAAAACTATAAACTAAACTATGACACTGGCAAATTAGATGATCGTGTTAAGTCTAAAATCGAAACTGCCCTTTCGCGTAATATTAGTGTCTGGCTAACAGGTGTAGAGGTTGCTCTTGAAGAATTTGAAAATGTCGGTAGTTTGCCACGCAACGTTTTGCTCTGCGGCGGTGGCGCCAGTCTCTCGCTTTTGCAAGAAACTCTAGCTATATCAGATTGGTATGAAAGTTTGCCATTTTCTCGTCGCCCGGTCATTCATCTTATTGATGTCGCCGAACTGCCCGATCTTGACACCGAACAACTCAGTGCAGAAGGCTTAGGTGAGCTTGATCATTCATTCGCTACTGCACTTGGTTTACTGCGCGTAGGTGTTGACACGCTTGCCGGTGCCCCACCCGAAAACAAGCTTAAAGCCAAAATCGCTAAATTACTTCAAAAATAACTATTCAATCACGGCCTTAATACGTCGCACGCCAGCAGATGAAGACTCTTCTTTTTTAATCTTAAAATGACCAATTACGCCGGTGTGTTCTACGTGTGGACCACCACAAACCTCGCGTGAAACCGGCTTATCAAAATCACCAATCGTATAGACCTTTAGTTTTTCTGGATACTTATCCCAAAACTGACCATGAGCCTTGAGTTCGTTTTTGGCATAATCTTTGTCATATTCATCATAAACCACCGGCAAATCCGCCTTGATCCATTCATTGACCTGATCCTCTACTGCTTGTTTTTCCTCATCGGTCATCTTGTGGTCTAAATTAAAATCAAAACGCAACCTTTCGGCAGTAGTATTTGACCCTTTTTGTACAATATCCGGCGCGACCAATTTTTGCAAAGCCGCTAGAAGTAAATGTGTAGCCGTGTGATATTTGATAGTTTGTTCACCGTGATCCTCTAGGCCACCCTTAAACATCCCTTTACTTGCTGTCTGCGATCTCTCGCGTTGTTCTTTTAGGGCTTCTTCGAATTCTTTTAAGTAATTTTTAGAGAGTTCAATGCCTTCGCGGTAGCATTCTTCTACCGAAAGTTCCATCGGGAAACCATAGGTGTCTTGTAATTTGAAAATATCTTTTCCGTCCAATGCCTGATGGTTTCTTGTGAGCTTTTTGAGCTCCTTGATGCCTTTGTTCAGAGTTTTTCTAAAGGCATTTTCTTCGTGGAGCATTACTTCTAATGCGACCTCACGATGGGTCAAAATTGAGTCAGGAAGTTCGGTATAATTATTGGCTACTATTGGTACAATTTCAGACAAGAAATTATCTGAAATACCAAGGTCTAGCGCTCTTAGAATAGCCCGACGAAGCAATCTCCTCATGGCATAACCCTGAGTTTTATTGGAGGGAATTAACCCCTCTGCAGCTAGTAAATATGCTCCACGGATGTGATCGGCGATTACGCGCATCTCATCGGTATTATTATCGTAAGATTTGCCAGATATTTCCTCCAATTTGTCAATAATAGGCTTAATCAAAGAAATCTTGAATACGTCAAATGAGCCAATTGAGGCTGCTGCAATTCGTTCAAGTCCGGCGCCAAAATCCACGTTCTTCTTTTCGAGCTCAGAAAACGAACCGTCTTCATTGCGTCGGTATTGCATAAAGACTTGGTTGCCGATCTCCATAAAACGCGCACCATCTGAGGCCGGATGCGCCTTACCATATTTGGCTTCATCTTGCAAATCTTCGCCAAAGTCATAAAACACCTCAGAATCAGGACCACATGGATCGCCAATCGGAGTCGTCTCGCATCCTCCACCCCGGCTCCACCAGTTTTCATGATCATCATAGAAGAAAATACGCTCTCCTGGTTTAATCCCGCGAGCGTCGCCATCCTCTGCTTTGCCAATCTCAGCAATCTTTGCTTCAATTCCAGCTTCTTTAAAGACCTTTTGCCAGATTTCAGCAGCCTCAGTATCTTTGGGAATACCATATTCTTCGTTACCGATAAAACAAGTGACATAAATTCGCTCAGGGTCTAAGCCGACTTCTTTAGTCAAAAATTCAAAAAAGTTGCGGATTTGCTCCTCTTTGAAGTAATCGCCTAGCGACCAGTTACCAAGCATTTCAAACACAGTAGTGTGGCGCGGATCGCCCACGTCTTCAATATCCTGCAGGCGCATAGAAGGTTGCGAATCGCAAAGACGCTTGCCAAGAGGATGATTCTTACCAAGTAGATATGGCAAAAGTGGTTGCATGCCGGATCCTGTAAATAATGTCGTAGGGTCACCTTCAAGCACTAATGGCGCTGGGTCAATTAATTTATGTCCATGCTTTACTTGAAAGTCTAAGTATTTTTTTCTTACTAAATTCGCATCCATAGACTAGATTATACCCCCTCTTGCACTATTTTACAATCTATGCTAAAATAAGCATAAGAATAATAAGTAAAGGAATTATTATGGCACAAGCAAAAAGAAAAACTGCTACTCGTACCAAAAAGGCTACGCAACAACGCAAAACTGGTAGTCGCGCCAACACGCGTACTGCCAAGAAGCAACAAATTACTCAGTCCGAAAAGATCCATGTCTACATTATTACGGCAATGGCGATCGTGGCTGGGGTATTACTTTGCGCTAACGCAGCAATGATGATTGCCTAACGAATTATTCAAAAATATCCTCTTTTTACGGAGGATATTTTTATTGGATTATTCCGCCACCAAGACAGATCTCGTCATCATACAGCACGGCAGATTGTCCACTCGCCGGTCGCTTGATTTTATTCTCAAAATACAACGTTTTCCCATCAAACCTGGCCGGAATCAACGGCGCGCGATGTCGTAAACGAACCAATACAGAAGTCGACGGGTCGGCCGGACGCGGCCCCGAGCGGAATAAAAGTTCTTTCAATCGGAGTTTATCTACCCATAAATTGTCATCATTTAAATTTTTCGATACATACAATAAATTGTTTTTCACGTCCTTTTTCACGACATAATATGGTAGCCCATCGTTCACCACGCCCTTCTCGCCATCAAGATACAATCCGTGGCGTTGTCCAATGGTATAAAAGACCGCACCTTCGTGATAGCCGAGTACTTTTTCGCTTTCAATTTCACGAATTTCACCAGGTTTAATGTCGATATACTCTTTTAAGAAGTCTTTCATCCCTACTTCACCCACAAAACAAACCCCCATGGATTCTTTTTTATAAGCATTATGTAGACCTTTCTTTTCCGCCAACTTTTTCACCTCTGGCTTTGTCATCTCGCCAAGTGAAAAAATCGTATGGACTAGCGACTCCTCCGAAATTCGATACAAGAAATAAGTTTGATCTTTGTTCTCATCTACAGCTCGCATCAATTTGCCGTCTTTTGCTCTGGCGTAATGCCCCGTTGCAATATAATCAGCGCCACGTGCCATGGCCTTTTCATAAAACAATTTAAATTTAATTTCTTGGTTACACATGATGTCGGGATTTGGCGTATTGCCGGCGCGAAATTCGCGTAGCATGTATTCAACTACCTTTTCGCGATATTCTTTTTCAAAATCCCAAACCTCAAAATCAATCCCCAATTTCACGGCTACCCGTTTGGCGTCGGCAAGATCTTCTGCCCACGGGCATTTCATGCCCGGCAAATCTTTAGACCAGTTTTTCATATAAATGCCGACAACGTTATATCCTTGCTCTTTTAAGAGCAAAGCTGATACACTTGAGTCTACACCACCGCTCATGCCTACGTATACGGTTTTCATAAAAATATTATAACATATTTTTCAAAATATAAAAGCATAAAAAGCTTATGTATATTTCGTCTTGTTATGATGAACCGCTTCCTTTGCTCACAGAAAACTCTGATACTAGGAATGTACTGCTCATATCTTCGGTATTGTCCAATCCGTTTCCGCCAATTACGACCGTCGCATTGGTTAGTGTAGTGACATTGGAATTAAATGTTTGGGTAGTAGCGGTGCCACCATTGATTGACGACACGACGGTTACTACGCCTGTACTACTATTATACGAAATATCAAATTCGTATTCCGTGTTTGAGTTATAGTAACTGGTTACTGTGGTATCCACTTTATAAAGGTTGTTGCCCGAACTCATCGTCTGACCCTGGAGCGAAGATTTGTTGGCAAATGATTGTGTACGCAGATACTTCGCGTTGCCGCTGCTGCCGCCACCGCTAGATTTGTAATAATAAAACAGCGTAAATCCGCTATAACTATGGGAACTGCTGGTGCCGTTATCTTGGATTACCGCTAAGACTTTATCATACGAGGTATCGTTGCTTAAGGTTTCTGTAAACTTAATATGTATATTAAATGAACTTGTTCCGTCAAACGCTACGAGACCAGTATCAAATCCAGTCACATCGGTGCCGCTACCGAGGTCCGTAAATTCAAAACTCGTAACGTTTCCATTTGCGTCAACTGTTACTTCTGGTTGTCCGGTCACTTCTTTAAGGAGCGTTGTCCCCTCTGGTAAATTATCTGGATCATAAGTGGTGGTTGTATTATCTATATAAGGATCGTCGGGCGTACCTGAACCTCCGGAATTACTCTCCCAAATCGCATAAAGCGTCATTGTATTTGCTTGAGTTGGTTCTAGCGCAATCGTATCTCCTGGTAAATAGGTTGGATTACTTGTTACGGTACTATCAGTATCCCAACCCAGGAAGGTATAACTAGTTCTAGTTGGCGTATTGCTAGACAGTGTAATCGTTCCAGTAGCCGAAGTTGTAGTAGAAACATTACTTGGCATATTATTTACAGTATCATTTGTATTAGCATTGTAAGTTATTGAATACTGTGGGATATTAGCTAATGCTGTAATGACAAATGTATTCTGATAAGTCCCTGCTGGGATAGAACCATCTACTTCTATGCCAAAGGTTAAAGTAGTGGAGCTTGTTCCAGATGAACTAGTGGTTTTTAAAGTTGTTCCATTGCCGCTTGGTGCTGGAACTGGATAATAATTTGTTGCATCCGTAGAAAAGCCATATTCATTATTGAAATTTGCAGCAGTGATGGAGCTACTACCTTGTGGCAAAGTGATCGTAGGGATAATTAAAGAAGAATCTGAAACATTAACTAGATTCGTAGAACTTCCTGAAGTAGTAAGAGTTAAATTGTAGCCAGTATAATTATTTGTAGTTACACTAATTGTTTGTGCTGTGGTTCCAAATGATTTTGGAGCTAGGGTTATTGCGGATAGATTACTTGCTGAAATTGAAATTGAAGCATCTGTGACACCAAAAACTGGCGCTCCAAAAATAATTTGTTCGCCTAACAGAGCCATGAAAACCAGTATTAATTTTGCAACTGTTTTCTTCAGTTCTCCCACTGTGACTCCGATTATGTTAACCACACATATGCACTCTACATAACAAAATGCTGGCAGGGCGCAATGCGCTTATTTTTATTATAGCACGAACAAAAAAAATTTCTTTATTAATTATTTGTAACGTGAATTTGAGCGATTCTGTTTTGCTCTTTTTTTATAATTTCGTTGATAACTTTGGCGGCTTTATGAATTTGTTCTTCAGTATTAGTTTCGCCGAGAGTAATGCGAAGTGAGCCGGCGATTTGGCTATCGTTTAGTCCAATCGCTTTTAAAACGTGTGAACGTACACCTTTAGAAGCAGCGCAAGCGGCACCTGTGGCTACATAGATACCTTTTTCTTCAAGAAGGAACACTAATCGTTCCGCATCTATACCATTATAGCATA
>CAYYYH010000008.1:0-30974 GCA_964476395.1 uncultured Candidatus Saccharibacteria bacterium
CAGCTCGGTGCGTTGTGTGAGTATTTAGGTTCGTTTCGTATGAGAGCCCTAGGAACTCCATTTTCCGCCTTTAACCTCAACAGGGATTACACTTTTTCCCAGCGGCCAAAACACTCATGCTAAGATTTTTTGAAGTAAGGGGTTGAAATTTTTAATCACTCGTGTCTATAATCTCGCTGGGTTGACTCCGGAGTTTAGTGGTTCAACCGCAGGAATCGTAAGATTCGTGCCGTGTGAGGTGACCATTAAACGATATTCTAGGCGTTCAGGTTGCCGGGAAGGAGATGAAATGACCATAGAAATTAATCTACTATGCATCATAATTCCGAGGCGAAAAAACCGCCGAAGTAAAAAATCTAACTAGCTTAGCTAGTTAGATCACAACCCGAAAAGCTCTTCCTAGAGGGGCTTTTCTTATGTTTGTATTCTACCATAATAGAAAAAGTATTACAATATGGTATAACGTGTTTTGCGGACAGGTATGAGCCTTTGCCTCAATGAGGGTATTTTTATGCTACAATAATCCTATGAATCTCACCGGTCTTACCGCCAAACAAGTTCAGGCCAAGATCAAACAGGGCAGAGTTAATCGTGCTCCCAGTAAAAATTCCAACTCTGTTGGCAAAATCATTCTCACTAGCACTCTGACGATTTTCAACTTCGTCAACCTCATCCTCGCCCTTATGATTATCTCTGTTGGCGCCTACAAAAATCTTCTATTTATCACTATCACTGTCGCCAACACCGGTATTTCCATTATCAACGGCATCCGCGCCAAGCGCACTATCGACAAAATGCGTCTCATCGCCGAGCAAAAACCCACTGTGATAAGGGACGGCAAATCTCTCCAAATTCCCCAATCCGAAATCGTTGATGGCGATCTTCTCGTCTATGCCCTCGGCGACCAAATCATTGTTGATAGCAAAATCAAACAGGGCACCGTCGAAGTTAACGAATCTTTTATCACCGGCGAGCAGGACAATATCGTCAAACGCCCGGGCGACCAGCTCACCTCTGGTAGCTTCATCGTTTCCGGCACTTGTAAAGCCGAGGCCGTCTCTGTTGGCGCCGAAAATTTCATCAACAAGCTCCAAGCCAACGCTCACACCATCAAAACCGCCGACTCCAAACTCTTTAAACTCATCAATAACATCATCAAATATATCAGTTTTGCTCTTATCCCTATCGGCGCTCTTCTTCTCTGGGCCAGACTCAACGTTCCTGATACTACTACCGAGGTTGCCGTCACCAGCACTGTTGCCGGACTTATCAGCATGATCCCGGAGGGCCTTGTCCTCCTAACTAGTTCCGTGCTCGCCCTTGCTACTATCAAGCTTAGTCGCAAACAGGTCCTCGTCCAAGATCTCTATTCTATCGAAACTCTCGCCCGGGTAGATTGTATTGCCCTAGATAAAACTGGCACCCTTACTACCGGCCGCATGACGGTAAAAGACTTAATCCCAGCCAAAGGTCATACCAAAAACGTCCTAGAAAACACGCTTAAGCTTATTCTAAGCAGCCAAGAGACCGATAACGCCACATCAACCGCCTTGAAGGCAAAACTGCTAAAAACGGCCAAATTTGAGCCCACAGAACAAATCCAGGAAATCATCCCTTTCTCTTCTGAGCGCAAATACTCCGGCGTGGTTACGAGTAAGGCCACCTACCTTATGGGCGCCCCCGAATACCTCACTGCCGAAAAACCCGATTTCCTCGGCGAATACCGCATTATTGCTGTTACTAAAGATTCTAAACTCATCGGTTACGCTTTGCTCGAAGACGAGCTTCGCAAAGATGCTAAAAAAATCATCAATTATTTCTACGACAACAATGTCGACATCAAAATCATCTCTGGTGACAACCTCAAAACGGTTCAAAATATCGCCTCCGCCACCGGTGTCAAAAATATTCAAGGGGTTGATCTCTCCACTTTCGAAGGCGAAATTGATTACGACCAGCTCGTCAAAACTTACAACATTTTCACCCGCGTTAAACCCGCTCAGAAAAAATCCCTCATCCTTGCCCTCAAAAAACAGGGTAAAACCGTGGCCATGACCGGCGATGGCGTCAACGATATTCTCGCCATGAAAGAGGCCGATTGTTCCATCGCCATCGGTGAAGGCTCTGATGCCGCCAGAAGATCCGCCAAGCTCGTTCTCTTAGATAACGATTTTGCTGGCGTCCCTAGCATCATCGCCGAGGGTCGCCAATCTATCAACAATCTCGAACGCTCCGCCACTCTCTTCCTCTCTAAAAACACCTACGCCGCCATCCTCGCCGTTCTCTTTATTCTGATTCCTCTAGAATACCCCTATGCTCCTCTGGAAATGTCGCTTCTTAATTTTGCCTGTATCGGCCTGCCAGGCGTAATCCTCGCTTTGGAGTCCAACACCGAGCGCGTCAAAAACAAATTCATCAAAAATATCCTCGGCTTCTCTGTACCTACCGGCATTACCGTGGCTATCACCATGCTGATTTTCTCTGTTATTGCCACTAATGTCGGCTTTACTCGTCCCGAGCTCATCACCACCTCAGCCATCGTCACTTTTGCAATTGATTTTCTCCTAATTTATTCTATCGCAAGGCCATTAAATCTTCTCCGCACCATTCTCCTCACCGTTATTCTCAGTATTATTACACTCGCCATCACAATTCCATTTACGCGCGATTTTCTCGATTTCACCCTCCTCACTCCAGACAAAATCCTCATCGCCACTATCCTTGTTGCTACTGCTTACTGTATTTTTGCCATTGCTCGTTTCTTTATGCGTCGCCTCACTCCCAAACTTATTGCTCGTCACCCCAAGCTTCAAATCTAATTTTCAATCGAAATTCTTGGATAAATATTTAAGGAATACGGATCTGTCGGCTTCACGCCAGACTCAATCTCATAATACGCCGCCGCTGCTACCATCGCCCCGTTGTCACCCGATAGCGCCAAAGTAGGGAAGTAAGCTTCTGGCAACATTTTGCGTAATTCTTCATTTGCGCTTACCCCACCGGCGACGACAACCGATTGCGTCTCTGGATATTTTTTCAATGCCATCTCTAGTTTCTCGCACAAAATCTCTATTGCGGTCTTTTGAAATGACGCCGCAAAATCACAAACCTGTTCAGGATTTAGCAACTCTTTTAATTTATGTGACGGATACGAAATCGGTACTCCCACCTCTTTTTGCACGGCACGCAAAACTGCCGTTTTTAATCCTGAAAACGAAAAATCCAGCCCTTCCACCTTTGGGTGTGGCAATTTGTATCGGTTAGCGGAAGGTATTATATGTTCTGAGGACCGTAAGCTCGGGCGAGCGCCCTTGAGCGCGTCCGAAGAGCATATAATACCTTCCGCTGCTTTTGCAATCGATGGCCCACCAGGATACGGTAATCCTAAGATCTTCGCCACCTTATCGAAACATTCCCCCACCGCGTCATCGTGCGTTGTCCCAATAATCTCAAACTGATTATGTCCCGACATCCACAGTATCTGTGTATGCCCTCCCGACACCACCAGTGCAAGTAGTGGGAACTGTGGGCGCTCGCCACCTAGCCAATTCGCATACACATGTGACTTTAAATGATGCACCGCATACAAAGGCTTATCATGCAAAATCGCGAGAGTCCTTGCGGTTAAAGTACCAATTAGCAGGGAACCAAGCAACCCCGGCGCATGCGTCACTGCAATCGCATCAATATCGTCCCAAGTACAAGACGCATCCAACAAAGCCTTATCAATCACCGGCATCATCGTTTCTAGATGCGACCTCGCCGCTACCTCTGGTATTACGCCCCCATATTCAGCAAAAATATCAATTTGGGATACCACTACGTTCGACAAAATCCGAGACCCATCTTCTACTACGGCTGCCGCCGTTTCGTCACAACTCGTCTCGATCCCCAAAATTTTCATATCTTAATTATATCACATTCCTCTGTAATATATCACCACGTAAATAATTATTCGTGATGATAGGGTCCACCAGTTGCAATTTGCGAAGCACGATATATCTGTTCAACTACGATCAACCTTGCGATCATATGAGGAAAAACTAATTTTGAAAAACTCCAAACATAATCCGCTCTTTTTCTCACTTCATCAGAGAATCCATATGCGCCACCAATCAAAATAACTACGTCGCGCCCATCCAAAAACGTCTTTTCCAGCCTCTGTGAAAATTCAGGTGATGATATATTTTCGCCCCGTTCATCACAGCATATCACAAACTCTGAACCAGAAAATGGCCAATCAGCCAATCTTTTTGCTAATTTTTCTTCCTCTATAAACTCCCAAATAACCTCATAAGGTTTACGCAGTCTCTTCTCATATTCGGCGCACGCTTCCGCGCACCAACTAACATTCTTCTTTCCCCCCGCAATAATCTTAATCATGCCGAAATTATATCACAAAAAATGGCTGGACCGGCAGGATTAGGTTTTGCTATCGCAAAACCTCCCGTTCCTCGTGGCTCGAAAAATCGTAAACAAGTTTCCGATTTTTGCTCGCTCACTCGTCCGGTCGAACCTACGGTTCTCATCCTGCCTACCCAAAAAGCCATCAAATAAAGACCCTACGGGTCTTTTTCTGATGGCTTGGCTGGACCGGCAGGATTCGAACCTGCGAATGCTGGGACCAAAACCCAGTGCCTTACCGCTTGGCGACGGTCCAATCAACCCTAATTTTACCACAATTTTTTCGCTAGGTCAAAACACCATTAACTAAGGAGTTTTATGTTATAATATATGAGTCATCCATTTAAAGGCAAAAGCCAAATTGAAGGGGGGTAAAATGGACGTAGGCTCTTTAGATTGGGTGGAGGCGCGTTTGGCGAAAATCAAGAACAAGTTAGATCACTACACAAAAATGGCAGAGCTAAAACAGGTTTCCATTGCTGAAGCGGCGGGATACGAGAACCTCAATTATCTCACCGAAGAAGTTGAGGATCTCACCGCTTTTCTCTGTTCTTTACGTCCCCACTGTGAAAGGTGGGAAGAAGTCCACGATCTAGCCGAAACGCTAAACTCCGATCTCACCTCTGCCCAACTCGGTTAACCGTGGCCCCGATTTTTCGGGGCCACAACCCTATCCATTCCTCTTGTGTTTTTCCCAGAAGTGTGCTATAATTAAGACATGGCTAAAAGGAAACGAAAATCAACACGAAGATCGACTAAAAGGACTAAAAAAGAAGCCCCTGTTGAATACGAACTCCCAGGTGGTTTTTGGCGCCAAATCATTGCCATCCTCATGATTGCTGCCGCTTTATTCTGCGTCGTTACTTGGTTTGGCCAAGGTGGCACCGTCCTAAATACCATCCATAGTTTTGCATATAAAGGTCTTGGCTTTGGTACTTATTTCATTCCAATCCTCTTGGTTTATCTCGCCATCAAAAAACTTCGCGCCGACGATAATCGTCTCGCCGTGCCGGTCTATTTTGCTGGTTTATTTATGATTCTTTGGATTTCTGGCATCGCCGCCATCTGGAAAAGCGGTGGCCTTGTTGGTGCTTGGCTCAATTCGCTCGCCCTTAATTTCTTAAGCCAAGGCGTTGTAATCTTTATCTACATAATACTCATTTTTATTACTACTGCTTTTCTACTCCAGCTTTCACCAGTTACATTTTTCAAAGGTACCAAAAACTTAGTTAAAACTGGCAAAGCATCTACCCAGGCCGAAGAAAAAACCAACAAAAAACTCGGCCAACTCGAAATCAAAGTCAATTCTGGTGTTGGTCCAGTTGATATCGAACCTAAAAAACCAGCCAACGCCAAAACTTCCGCTAAGACAGAACCGGTCAAAACCGAAGAAAAGGCCTTAGTCGCCATCTCTGATCCGGACTGGAAAATGCCAGCTATTAACCTTCTCACCAAAAAGCAATCTCCTGCCGATGCTGGCAATATCCAACAAAATGCCTTTATCATCAAAAATACTTTTGCCGAATTTGGTATCGACGTTGAAATGGAGGGCGCCAACATTGGCCCTCGCGTCACCCAATATACGTTGAGGGCTCCTGGTGGTGTTAATCTCGCCAAAATCGCTGCCCGCGACAAAGAGCTTGCCTACAAGCTTTCCGCTCAAACTATCCGCATCGAGGCGCCAATTCCAGGCACTCAGCTTATTGGTGTTGAAGTTCCTAATACTCGCTCGGCTACCGTATCCCTGCGTGGCATCTTGGAATCCGAAGAATGGAAAAACAGCACCGATCCGCTCACCTTTGCCGTTGGTAAAGATATTTCTGGCAAACCCATCGTAGCCGACCTTGCCAGTATGCCTCACCTCTTGATTGCCGGTACTACTGGCTCTGGTAAGTCCGTCATGACCAACACCCTCATTATGTCGCTACTTTATCGCAATTCACCATCCGACATGCGCCTGATTATCGTCGATCCAAAGCAGGTCGAAATGGTTTCATACAACGACATTCCGCACCTCCTCACCCCTATTATTACCGATACTTCCAAAGCTCTTTCCGCCATGAAATGGGCCGCCGGCGAAATGGATCGCCGCTACAAACTCATGGCCGAAGAAAAAGTCAAAAAAATCTCCGATTACAACAAAAAAATGGAGAAAAAGGCTGCTGAATCCAATGATTCTGAAGGTCAAAAAGACGAAAAAGGTGGCAAAATGCCGTATATTGTGATTGTGATCGACGAAATGTCCGACCTCATGATGCAGGCATCTAAAGAACTCGAACCTCTCATTGTTCGCATTGCTCAGCTTGGTCGTGCCGCTGGTATGCACCTTGTCCTTGCCACCCAGAAACCGGTTGTGAAGGTCATTACCGGCCTTATCAAGGGTAATATTCCGTCTCGCATTGCCTTCCGCGTCCTTACTTCCATGGAATCTCGCATTATTCTCGATCTTTCCGGCGCCGAAAAGCTCCTCGGCCAGGGCGACATGCTCTTTTCTACCGAAAAAACCATGAATGGCCCCGAGCGTATTCAGGGTGCCTGGACCCCAGACGAAGATATCGAAAAGGTTACCAACTTCTTGCGTTCTCAACGCCCAGTCGACTACAACGACGAAGTCATCGCTCAGCAAGTAGCCATTAAGGGCTTCGGCGGTGGCGGTGATATGGATGGCCTCGGTCGTACCTTCGACCCAAGCGACCCACTTGTCCGTAAAGCTATCGAAATATCCTTAAATAATGGCAAATTTTCCACTGGCGCTCTTCAAAGCCGTCTTAGCAAAGGCCATGGCTGGGTCTCTGGTCTCGGTTTTTGGCTTGAAGACATCGGCGTAGTTGGTCCAGTTAATGGCAACAAACCTCGCGATCTTCTCATCGCTTCTATGGAAGAGTTTGACGACCTCGCCAATCTGTGATAAAATTAACCCAATATTAGCTCAGCAGGTGTGTCAACCCGAAGACATCGGAGAACAGCCCCTGCTTTAACCAAAGGAGTTTTATGAAAGACTACGAACTCACAGTCTTATTTCATCCCGACCTCGAGATGAATTTAGACCCCGCCCTCGACAAGGTGAAAAAAATTGTCGAATCCGCTGGCGGCAAAATTACCAAAGAAGAAAACGAGGGCAAAAAGCGCCTGGCCTATTCAATCGATGGCCAAGAATTTGCCATCTACGACTTTTTTGACGTTTCATTGCCAGCCGAGGCCCCAGCCAAAATCTCATCCACTCTCAATATTACAGATGAGATTTTGCGCTATCTTTTAGTCCGCGTGGACGAACGCAAGGCAAAATTTGCTAGCCGTCGCGCCGCTCGTGCACCAAAAGAAGCCGAAGAATCATCAAATTCAGAAAAAGGAGAATAACTAATGCGCGGTTTTAGTAAAGCAATTATTACCGGTAACTTAACTCGCGATCCAGAGCTTCGCACCACGCCAAATGGCGCTTCAGTCTGTAGCTTTTCTGTCGCGGTTAACCGTACCTACCGTGATTCGGGTGGTGAACAAAAGGAAGATGTTTCTTTTATTGATTGTTCCGCTTGGGGCAAATTAGGTGAAATGATCAACCAATACGCCAAAAAAGGTTCTGGTGTCCTAGTTTCTGGCCGCCTCGATCAGCGCAGTTGGGAAGACAAAACCACTGGCCAAAAACGCTCTCGCGTCGAAATTGTAGTTGAAGATTTCAACTTCACCGGCAACGCCGCTCGCGACAACGGCAATTCTAATAGTTTTAGCTCATCAAACACCGCACCAGAAGCCGACATCCCAGACGACATTCCAGACGAGGAAATCGATCTTAGCGATGTCCCATTCTAAAAAATTAAACGAAGGAGAATGTTATAAATGAAAAGGATAAAAAGCGATCCAAACCTCTACTTTGATTATCGTGATGTCAAGACACTTCAAAGATATATCGATGTTTATGGTCGGATTGAACCAATTTCCAAAACCGGCTTATCAGCCAAGCAACAACGCCAGTTGGCAGTCGCTGTCAAGCGTGCACGTCACCTTGCGCTTTTACCATTTGTATCTAACAGCTAAAAGGAGGGCATTATGTACGGTCCAACAGACCTCAAGAAAAATACGCTAATTACCTTGGATGGCCAGCCATACAAAGTAATTGAATATTCGCAAAAAGTCATGGGGCGTGGTGGCTCAATCGTAAATGTTAAGGTTAAAAACTTAATCACGGGCGCCTTATTGCCAAAGACTTTCAAAGGTCAAGAAAAAATCGAGCCAGCTGAAGTCACTACCAAAAAAGTACAATATTTGTATAAAGATGACGAAAAGTTCTATTTTATGGATCCAGAAAGCTTCGAACAATACGAATTGTCCGCCGAAATGGTCAGTGATTCCAAAGACTTCATGAAAGAGGGTGACGAAATGGAAATTCAGTTCTACAACGGCACCCCAATCAATCTAGTCTTGCCAAAAAACATCTGGCTTACGGTCACATACACCGAAACTGCCGTCAAGGGCGACACCTCGACTTCTGTCATGAAAGATGCCACCCTAGAAACTGGCGTTGTTGTCAAAGTCCCCGCCTTCATTAAAGAAGGCGACATCGTCTCAATTGATACGGAGACTTATGCCTATCGCGAACGCAAAAAATAGGGGATATTTCAAAATTAAAGGCGCTTGTACTGCCTTTAATTTTGATTTTCGCGACAGAACAGTACTCGATATTGGCTCCTCAACCGGCGGATTTACAGAATATGCTCTAGAACAAGGCGCCAAAAAGGTTATCGCCGTAGAAAAGGGCAGTAACCAAATGAAATCTCCTCTTCGCTTCGATAAGCGCATAGATCTCCACGAAAAAACTGACATCTTCGATTTTGAAATTATCGCCGATATTATCGTTGCCGATGTTTCATTTTTGTCGCTCACAAAAATTCTTGCCTACGCCAAAAACAATCTGTCTAACGATAAAACCGATTTCTTAGTAATGCTAAAACCTCAATTTGAAGCAAGACCCGACCAACTCAACAAGGGCGTCGTTAAAAACGAAGCGATCCGTCGTGGGATTATCAAATCATTCGAACAGTGGCTCAAAAACAATAACTTCATCATTATTAAAAAGCGCGACAACGATCTCTTTGGTAAAAATGGCAACAAGGAACGTTTTTATTGGCTGAGGATTGCTCAAAAAAACTAGTTGCATTTTTAAATGATTAAGCTTATAATTATTTTATGAAATTATTGCATGGCGTGGGCGACTTCTTTTCATTGGATATTGGAACGAACTCGATGCGAATTATTCAGCTTTCTGGTAGCAGCCAGCGTGGCTGGACACTTCAGAAATTTGCATATGTGCCAATCGATCGAAAATTAACCCAAGACTCTTCTGATCTCGGCAAAAAACGCTTTGGCGAGGCTATTTTGGGTGCCGTAGAACAAGCTGGCATCAAGACCAAAAATGTTGCGCTTGGACTTCCAGCTAGTAAAACTTTTACTTCCATTGTCGAAACTGAAACTCTCCCCGAAAAAGAACTTCAAAAATCCTTCAAATATGAGATGGATAAGTATGTTCCGATGGCCATGAGTGATGCTAAGGCTGATTACGTCATTCTTGGACCTAACCCCAATGATCCAGCCAAAACCGAAGTTTTGATTTCTTCCGTCGCTAAAGATTACGCCGAATCCACCATGGAGATGATCGAAAAAACTGGACTTAACATCGTAGCGATGGAGCCAGAGCCATTGGCTGCAGCTAGAGCCCTCAGTGTTCCCGGCGCAATCGATGCTACCATGATAGTCGAGTTTGGCGAACAATCCACCGATCTAGTAATTATGTATAAAAACCAGCCACGCTTGGTCCGTACTGTGCCAGGCGGCCTGAGCGTGCTTACTAGAGCTGTTGCTAGTGGTCTTAACGTCAGAGAAGACCAAGCCCGCCAATTCATTCTGAAATTCGGTCTTGATGAAAGCCAAGTCGAAGGTCAAGTCTTCCGCGTCCTTAGTACTCATCTTGACAACTTTGCCTCCGAGCTTATTAAATCAGTTAGATTCTTCCAAACGAAATACATTAACGGTAAGGTGGGTGGCATTGTTCTCTCGAGCTACGCTAGTACTATCCCGCTATTTGCCGAATTCATCGAGCGAAAAACTAGTATTCCTACCATGCGCGGTAATCCATGGCAGTTTGTCCGTACCACGGCCGCCGAGCAACGCGCTTTGCTTAATGTGGCCGGCGAGTTTTCGGTTGCAATCGGACTTTCAGAAAGGAGCAATGACTAATGGCAAGAGAAATTAACCTCGTACCAGACATCAAAGACGAGATGCTAAAGGCACTCAAGCTCAGAAATTTCATCTTCTTCCTGTGTATCGTTGTCGCTGCTGCTAGCGTAGGTGTCACCGTCTTCTTTGGCCTAATCGCCGGTGGCCAGCAACTGGCGATCGATAGTAAAAAAGCCACCATCGACACTCTTTCAAGCAAACTGAATTCTTATAGCGATCTCAACGATTTCCTTACTATCAAAGATCAACTTGGCAACCTAGCTACGCTCACAAGCAACAAAAAGGTCTTCTCTCGCACTTTTGATATTATCTTAGCCTTTAAGCCCACTAGTGGAGACACTATCACGATTTCCGAGCTGAGCGTTAATCTAACAGACGCACAGCCCAGCTTCACGCTTTCAGCTCAAGCCAACGCCGAAAAGGAACCTTATATTGATTACAACGTTCTTGATGCCTTCAAAAAGAGCATGCAATATATCCACTATGATTACGGCAAATATATTGACAAAAATGGCAATGCTATCCCGGCCTATTGTATGATTGAAGCCGACGAAAATGGCACACTCTTTAATGATCCTTCCAAAGGCATTTACGCTTACTGGAATATCAATGGGGAAGGTTGTCAACCGACTGACGATACTAGCTATTCCACCGAGGAATATTCTGGCGAGGAAGTCGTCCGCATCTGGCGCACTCCTCAATATGAAGATTGGTACAAAGAAAATCCTACAGAAGGTCAGCCATACATGAGTTTAGAGGGTGCGATTTCAAATGTTCCTCACTTTGCTAGCTCTTGTATCACATATTCAGGAGACAATAGCCAATCCAAATCAAATCCAAAATGGACCGAAAACAATAATTGTAAATTAGTTCCAGACGATGCTAATGGTATCAAAATCACCGAATCCTCAAATGGCCGTCTTTCCGAAGATGATTTGGTACTTCGTTTTTCAGCCAAAATCACTCTCGCTCCCGAAGTCTATAATTTCAATAACACCCACATGGCCATCATCCCGCCTTCTGGCCACTACAATGTAACTGATTCCTACGTCCAAGTTCAAGCAATGTTTGGTAAGAGGGCCGCTGATTGTGATAAGGATGATACCGCATGTAATTCGAATACTAACACTAATACCGAGGAGGAAGAGTAAAAATGGCCAAAGAAATTGCTATCGGCAAACGCGCCAAAATCACCGAAGCTCAACAATACATGCTTCTAGCGGTTTTCGTGGCCTCAGTTTTCCTCGGTGCCGCCATCTCACTTACCCTTCGTTTTATTAAACAAATTTCCTTTAATACCGAAGTTATTATGGCCGAGGAAAAATCCATTGCCGCATACACCAACGTTATTAAGTCAACTGGCGTTTGTAAAAGTCCTAGCGGCAGTGTATATTCCGACGAAGAATTAAGAAAATGTAACCCAGATGCCATTGAGATTTCCGAGATCCCAAATACTTTGCGTTCGAACATCCTCGAAAAGCTCGCTGCCAACGAAGCTCTCAACTCTGTACCAAAAGAAAGTGATTCTAATTGCATCAATCCAGCCACCGGCAAAAACTATACTTATAAGGAGCTTAACTCCATCTACAAAAGCGCTACTGGCAGCGAAGAGTTAAATGCCGCCAGCCAATTAATCAGAAGTTGTTCGGCCCTCCGTGTTATTCCAGATGCTCTCCCGGCCTTCAAAAACGAAGAAGCCTTACTTGCCAGCCTCAACAAGCTATTTAACATCTCAAACTGGCAGCCCGAAAGCATCAGCCCAAGTAACACAGCGTCAAACTCTAAAGTTGACGAAGGTCTAAACACTATATCTGTCAAACTTTCGATCGAGGCCGATTCCGACACCACAAAAACCATACTTGATAATATTGAGCGTTCAATCCGCGAATTCAACATTGAAAAAGCAAGTATTAGCTGGGAAAGCGATGACACATTATCCCTATCGGCACAAGCTGCCGCCTATTATATGGATGAATCTAGCATCGTAGAAGAAACTACAACTATTAAAGCGGAGAATAAATAAATGAAGACAGATCTTTTTTCATCAATTGGTATCGCTATCGCCGGTGTTCTTATCGCCTATTTCGTCTGCAACCTCTTTGTCGGCGAAATTGAAGATTTTTCATTTAAGACCGTTAAATCTACCGTCAGCGCTGATGTCTCCACTCCAAACCCAGAAGTATTTAACTACAAGGCTTTGAACCCTACGGTTGAAGTATATGTAGGCGATTGTACCGAATTTAATTCGTATGGCGAATGCATTGACGACAAAATAGATAATCAGGTAAACCCATAATGGCGCTTCTTACTCAGGAAGCTGAAAACAGAATTACAAACCTTCTGCTTAGCGAAGGTCTAGCTGATGCTAACCTAGTTTATTCCATCCAGCAACAAGCTAATGTCGAAAACAAATCTATCATCGCCGAGCTTATTAATCGTAAAATTATTAATGATGACATGGTCGCTCGAGCTACTGCCTCAATTCTTGGTGTACCGTACGTAGAACTCAAAAACATCACTATTGATCAAGACGTCCTCGCCAAAATACCAAGTGAAGCTTCCTCGCGCGTTCTTGCTGTGCCTCTAGGCGAAAAAGATGGCATGCTCAATGTTGCTATGGTAGATGTTACCAACGTCCAGTCTACCGACTACCTATCTAGCTTAGTCAATCAGCCAATTCGAGTTTGGATGTCTTCCGAGCGTGGCATTAAAGAAGTCCTCGCCCAAAATCACGGTGATTTCTCTGGTGTCAAAGAAGCCGTACGTGAAACTGACGCAGAGGCCGAGGGCGAACAAAAAGAAGTCAAAACTATCGTTCAGGACTCTCCAATCTCTAAGGCTCTTACTACGATTTTAAGCTATGCTGCCAAAACCAAAGCCTCGGATATCCATATTGAACCACTCGAGGACTCTCTAATCATCCGTTGTCGCATCGATGGTGTTCTTCGTAGAATTATGGAGCTTCCTAAGGCTGTCGCTCCTGCTCTCGTCTCGCGTGTAAAAATTCTCGCTAGCCTCAAGATCGATGAGCATCGTACGCCGCAAGATGGCCAGTTCACCGTGCTTGTTGATGGCCAAGAGATTGATCTGCGTATTGCTATTTCACCAGTTACCTGGGGCGAACAAGTCGTCATTCGTTTGCTTGATAAATCTGGCGTCTCCATGGAGATCGAAAAAATGGGCATGACTGGGCGCGCCTTACGTGATGTCCTAGAGGGCATCAAGCGTCCTAACGGCATGATTCTAACTTCTGGTCCTACCGGTTCAGGTAAGTCTACTACCCTCTATGCTCTTATCCAAAAAATCAAATCCGAGCAAATCAATATCGTTACCCTAGAAGATCCGGTAGAATATAAAATGGCAGGGATTAATCAGATCCAAGTCAACGAAGATGCTGGCCTCACTTTTGGTTCGGGACTTCGTTCGATCTTGCGTCAAGACCCTGACGTCATCATGGTTGGGGAGATTCGTGATTCCGAGACAGCAGGCCTTGCCGTCCAGGCAGCATTGACTGGTCACCTAGTTTTCTCGACTTTGCATACCAACTCGGCTGCCGGTATTCTCCCGCGTCTTCTTGATATGGGCATCGAACCATTCCTTTTGTCTTCAACTTTGAATGTAGTTATTGGCCAGCGCCTTGTTCGTCGTATCACCGAAAAACGTGAAATGCATAAATCCTCCGAAATTGAAACCGAGGGGGTCAATTCTATTGTTGGAGATATTCTTCCTGCCACTCAGGAAGACGTCGCTAAGGTCAGCGAAGACCTAGGCTACCCAGATTTACCAGTCAAAAACGATGATTATTACATGCTTGCTAAGGGTGTCGATTCAAAAGAAACGCCTAACGGTTATTCTGGTCGTACCGGCCTCTATGAGACCATTACTGTAGATGAAGACATTCAAAAGCTCATCATTTCTCAAGCTACCGCAGGTGAAATTATGCGTCTTGCGAAATCCAAAGGTACCGTTACAATGCGCCAGGACGGTATTTTGAAAACTTTATCTGGCATAACAACAATTGAGGAGGTAAACCGCGTGGCCAGTGATTTATCATAGTGCTTGTGGTATAATAAGATCATGGAAAATAGTGGGCAACCTGTAAATGACATCAGAATCGAAACATTACTTGAAGAATGCGTCAGGCGCAATGCTTCAGATTTACATATCCAATATGGTTTGCCGCCTATTCTGCGTATTGATGGTGCTTTAACTCCAGTTGCTGGTAGCTCTCCGCTTAATGAAGGAACCGTCAAAAACTTAATTTTTGCCACTCTCGATGCCGAGCAACAAGCTATTTTAGTGAAGGATAAGGAATTTGACTATTCCTTTGCCTTTGGCGACATTGCACGCTTTCGTGTAAATGCTTTTCATGAACGTGGCAAGCTCGCCGCTGCCTTTCGTCTAATTCCAAATCAGATTCGTAATATTAATGATCTTGGCATGCCTGCCATCGTAGAGACTTTTGCCGACTTCCCACGCGGACTCGTACTCGTTACCGGCCCAACTGGCTCCGGTAAGTCAACCACTCTTGCCGCCCTCGTCGACAAAATCAATAGGGAAAAGTCAGTTCACATTGTTACTATTGAAGACCCGATCGAATTTACACACAGGTCTCAACGTTCTGTCATTGCCCAGCGTGAGGTTCATTATGATACTTTTAGTTTTGCTGCCGCTTTACGCTCGGTCCTTCGTGAAGATCCAGACGTAGTGCTAATTGGCGAGATGCGTGACCTCGAAACTATTCAAGCAGCTATCACCATTGCCGAAACCGGCCACCTTGTTTTTGCTACTCTACATACTAACTCTGCCGCCCAATCTATCGACCGTATGGTAGATGTTTTTCCGGCTCATCAGCAGCCTCAAGTTCGCACTCAGCTCGCCAATATGTTGATGGCAATTTGTGCCCAGCGTCTCGTGCCAGCTATTGGTGGCGGTCGCGTGGTAGCCGCCGAAATTATGGTAGCCAACTCTGCTGTTCGTGCTCTTATTCGTGATGGCAAAACACATCAGCTTGATACTGCCATCCAAACCGGTGCCGATCAAGGCATGCAGACGATGGACCGCACTCTAGCCAAACTCGTTCAAACTGGCGTCATTACTTATGATTCTGCTCGTGAATATGCTGTTGATCTTACAGAGTTAGACAGATTAGTAAGGGGATAGGATGAGACGTTATAACTACAAAGCAAAAGAAAAAGAAAGCGGAAAAATCGTCAAAGGCAGCATTCAGGCCGAAAACGAAAATACTGCTGGCCGTTTGCTTATAGATCAAGGTTACATTCCGCAATCCATCGTAGAAGAAGGGAAGGGCTTATTTGGTAGCGGCACCAGAGTCACCACCAAAGATCGCATTACCTTTACTCGTCAGCTATCCACGCTTATTGGTGCTGGTCTTCCTCTAGCTACTAGCCTTCGTACCGTTGCCGAGCAAACTCAAAGCAAAAGCATGAAGACCATTGTAGAGGAAATTCTCGCTAGTGTTGAATCAGGCAAGACTTTATTTGATTCATTTTCTCAGTATCCAGACATCTTTAACGGTGTTTATTTAGCTTTGATCCGTGCTGGCGAAATGTCTGGTACGCTAGACCTTGCCTTAAAGCGTCTCGCCGACCAAGAAGAAAAAGATGCCGCTATGATGAGCAAGATCAAAGGTGCACTTGTCTACCCAGCCATTATCCTTGTTGTTATTATCGCTGTGCTTGCCTTTATGATGATTATGGTTGTGCCTCAGGTCAAGAATCTCTACGAAGACATGGGCGAAGAGCTCCCTGACCTTACTAAATTCTTGGTCAATCTTTCGGATTTCTTTGCCGCCTACTGGTGGTTAGTTGCGCTCATCCTTGGTGGTGTTATTGGCGCCACATGGTATGCCGTCAAAAAGACTCCAGCCGGTCGCAAAGTTGCCGACACCTTCAAAATTCACGTTCCTCTCTTTGGTGCGCTTTTCCGCAAACTATACGTATCACGCTTTGCTCGCACCGCTGAGATGATGTTAGCTACTGGCGTACCGATGCTAGATTCTGTTAAAATCGCCATTGACGCCACCAATAATGTTGTTGTAGAAGAAGAATACTCTAAATCGCTAGATTCGATCAAAGGCGGCAAAGCTCTTTCTGAATCCATTAGGGACCGTAATTATATGTTGCCACTAGTTCCTCAAATGGCCTCTATCGGTGAGGAATCTGGCAAAATCGACGAAATGCTCGGTAAGGCCGCCCAGGTCTACGAAACTGAGCTCGACGAACAAATCAACAACATCTCTACTATGGTAGAACCAATTTTGATGGTCATCATGGCTGGCCTCATCGCCGTAGTTATCGGCGGTACGCTTCTTCCAATTTACTCACTAGTTAACTCCGTTGCCGTGTAGCGACTACAAAAACGTAAAACTCTTGATTTTTATTTTTGTTTAAGTTATTATAAACATAAGGATAAAAATCTAGAAAGGATTATTTATGGCTAAAGCAAATATTAACACTAAACAAGGCTTCACCATCATCGAGGTCGTACTTGTGCTTGCTATCGCAGGTTTAATCTTCTTGATGGTCTTTGTCGCGCTTCCAGCCCTTCAAAGGTCACAGCGTGATACTGCCCGTCGTAACGATATGTCTCGCGTAGACACCTCGCTCATTCAGTATCAAACCAACAACCAAAATACTGGCAACGGCGATCTTCCAGGTGAAAGTTCGTGGGAAGCTCTCCAAGATGGCACCTTCCCAGACACCTGCAACGAAGCCTGTAGGTTTATTCAAAGATACATGAATTCTGGTACTGACACCGATACCAATACCTTTAAAGATCCTGATGGTACATATTATAGTATAGATATTGGCCCTGGTGAGTGGGATGAAAATATCGCAGACATGGATTATACAGTCTATGTCAGGACTGGCGCACAGTGTAGGGGTGAGACAGCTGTCGAATCCGCCGCTCGTCACTTTGCAATTCTATATCGTCTCGAAGGTGCCGGTATTTACTGTATCGACGATCAGTAAAATTAGCGACCAAAAAAATATCCCCCTCGAAGGGGGATATTTTTATTTATGTATTCCCGCAGTAAATACCACCAGATTCAAGTACATATAAAACGGCGACTTTCCTCGGATTAGAAGAAGCTATCGCCTTTTGCCCACTACACGAAGCCTGTGTTACCACTGTAATTGTATAATCGTTAGGGAAAAGCTTTTCTTCAAAATCCTTTGTGCTCTCGCATTCTTCTCCAACCGTAGTCCCACTACAGTTTTTGACAGCTAGTTTATAATCCTCGCCAATTGGGTCTGTATGGATATTCCCTTGGTAGTCTTTAAAAAAACTCTGCCACTTACTATTAGTTGCCGGTAAAGCTCCACGGTTGTTTTGTTGGAACTTCTTGATTGCCGCAACAAGCTCCATCATATCTTCGCGCCTCTCCGTGTCTCGTTGCGTTGCTCTTAGCCCTGGCAAAGCCACGAACACCATCATAAATATCAACCCAGCAATTGCTATCACCAGTGACACTTCTATCACGGTAAAGCCTATTTTTTTCTTATCACCCTTTTTCATATTTCTCCTTATGATTAATTATAGATTATTTCCTATAAAAAACAAGAGCGCCATGCTAAAATAAAGACATGCAAATCATATACTTCATACTATTATTTGTCCTAGGCGCCTGTATGGGGTCATTCCTTTGTTGCCAAGCTCGTCGTCTTCACCTCGGGGAAACAAAGCACAAATCACTTGGTCCTCGCTCTGTTTGCCTTTCATGCAAACACCAACTCAAATGGTACGACAATCTTCCTATTCTCTCTTGGCTCGTTTTAGGCGGCAAATGCCGCTATTGTCATCGTAAGATCGGCTCCGCTGAGTTTCTTTCTGAATTTGGTCTTAGTATAGCTTTTGTTGCGCTCGGCACTACGTTTGACCCCGCTTCGGCAAGCCCATCTAATTGGCTAGCCTTTGCCACTACTTTACTCTTTACGCTTAGCCTTAGCTTTCTAGCCATATATGATGCTCTTTATGGCGAATTGCCTACCTTTTGCCTTATTATTTCGCTCATTCTAGCTACTACTCTTGCCGCTCTCACAAATATATCTCTCTCATCCCTCAGTAGTATTGCCTTATCGATAGCTGTTCTTGGCGGCACTTACTTGGTCTTATTCCTCGTTTCCAAAGGCAAATGGGTTGGTGATGGCGACTGGCTGCTTGGCACTTCGATCGGCATGGCGCTAGGTAGTCCTTGGCTCGCCCTGCTTGCTCTCTTTATCGCCAACTTTTCAGCCTGCCTTGTCATGTTCCCAACCGTAAAAACAACAAAAAACAAAAAAATCTACTTTGGCCCCTTCCTAGTATTAGCTTATATTATTGTTGCAACATTTGCAGAATTATTCAAAACCATGATATAATGAGCTTATGATAAAACGAGTGGGCAAAAGAGGAGATACTCTAATAGAAGTCACCTTGGCAGTGGGAATTTTTTCCATGATTGCCATCGCTATCGTGGCTGTTATGAGTAATGGCACCTCCAGCGCCCAAACTGCCCTAGAAACCACTCTCGCCAGGGAAGAAGTCGACGCCCAAGTTGAAGCGCTTAGGTTTATTCAATCTTCTTATATTGGGGATATTGGCAATAGTGGCAACAAATATGCCGCGCTCTGGAAACAAATCACCGACAATGCTATCGTACTCAAAGATCATACTGATGAGACGATTGAGGAAATTTTGCAATATATGCCCGCTTCTTGTAGCGTTTTATATGATAAAACTTCAAACGATAATAATGATAGCATTTACAAACAAAATGCCTTCATCATCAATACTCATGCTTTTCCGGCGCTTGTTAGCGCTTCTGAAGACAGTAGTAATATTAATGATATTTATAAAGAAGTACTCGTTACCGCCAACAACGATGAAAACGGTATTTTTAGAGAAACCACCACTTACCCAAGGTTGATATATAATAATAGTAATAATAAATCCTCCGCCGCCGCCACTCTCGATACCGACACTTCATCATATTCAACGCTCTCCGCCGCCGAAGGTATTTATGTCATTGCCGTCAAAGATAACGACTCAACTAACATTGTAGGGTCAGGCAATAAATCTGCCTTTTATGATTTCTATATTCGTACTTGCTGGTATGGTTCTAACGCCAACGAGCCGTCTACCGTCTCTACTGTCATGCGTCTTTATGAACCTAGCGCCGTCAAATCAAGCGATTAATTTGTATCCGAATGAAATTTCTCATGGATATCTTTGAGGTGTTTATCCGTCACGTGGGTGTATATTTGGGTGGTCGAAATATCTGCATGCCCCAGCATTGATTGCACCGACCTAATATCCGCACCGTTCATCAAAAGATCAGTCGCAAACGAATGCCTCAAAGTGTGTGGCGAAACGTGTTTAGTGATGCCGGCCAGTCTTGCGTATTTGCTCACAATTCTCTCAACTGATCTTGCCGTCATTCTACGAAAATTACCAGACGTATCTACCGCCTGCAAATTTCGGCTGTTATTTAGAAATAGTGCTGGCAGGGAATCAGTGCGTGCATCTAAGTAGTCCCTCACCCTATCCGCCGCCGACCTGCTAATGAAAATTGGCCGGTCCTTACTACCTTTACCACGCACCACGAATTCACGCTTATCTAGGTTGATCGAATCTCGGTTCAATCCTACCAACTCCGACACGCGTAGGCCACCCGAATACAAAAGCTCGATGATCGCTCGGTCTCTTAATCCTGACTCCGTCGATAAATCTATCTGATTCAGCATGTCCTCTACTTCGTCAAAATGTAAAAATGTTACCTGTTTTCTAATCACGTGCGGCAAATCTACCAGGGAAGGATCCAGCGACTTTACCTCCCGTCTTGCCAAATACTTCAAAAACCCCCTTAAAGCGATTAAATGATATGCTTGCGTAATGGTTTTTAGATCCTCATCACCATTATCCGAACCATAACGGTTTAGCTTCAGCCGATATTTTCTGATTAACTCACGCGTGATATCACTAGGGCCCATTGTATCCTTTCCCAGAACATCTAGCGCTATCTCTACAAATCTTTCCAAATACAACCTATAGTTATCAATCGTTTTTTTGCTTCTCCCCGACTCTACCTCCAGGTATTCCAGAAAATCATTGATCAGGTCATAAATATCCATAGCTCTATTATATGATATAATAAAGAAAAAGGAGTTTTTTATGGCAAAATCACAAGATTTTATTCAAAGGAGTTTAGTAGTCTTAAAGCCTGATACTGTCCAGCGTGGTATTATTGGCGAAATCGTCCAACGCTTTGAGCGCGTCGGTCTTAAAATTGTCGGCATGAAAATGGTCATGCCAGACGAGCGCCTCTATCGTGAACATTACGAAGGGATTGGCCAGATGATTACTCGCCGTGGCGAGCAGGTCTTCCGTTATAATGTCGAATACATGATGACTGGTCCAGTCGTAGCTATGGTATTAGAAGGTGTCGAAGCCGTTCCGCTAGTCCGCAAAATTGTTGGTCCTACCGAGCCAAAATCTGCAGAAATGGGCACCATCCGTGGTGACTATTCGCACATGAGCTTTGGCTATTCCGATGCCAAGGGCACTGGTGTTCCTAACCTAGTTCATGCTTCATCAAATGCCGAAGAAGCCAAAAAGGAAATCGACCTCTGGTTTAATGCCAACGAACTCTACGATTACTCTGACCTCAACGAAAAGTTCACCAGATAGCACGACATAAAATCCCCACTAATCTTTGCGATAAGTGGGGATTTTTGTTTATTATAATACTTTTTCTAAGAACTCTTTCACACGTTCAGTTTTTGGATGGTTAAAGAATTCATCCGGCGTACCTTCTTCTATAATTTTGCCTTTGTCCAAAAACACAATTTTAGTTGCAATCTCTTTTGCAAAGTTCATTTCGTGAGTCACTATCATGATAGTCATTCCGCGGTCTGCTAACTCCCGAATCAGCGAGAGCACATCGCCAATTGACTCTGGGTCAAGTGCCGAAGTCGGTTCATCAAACAGCAGTACTTCAGGCGAGAGCATCATTGCTCGGATGATGGCCACGCGCTGCTTTTGCCCACCCGAAAGCGATGCAGGATAAGCATCGGCCTTATTTAGTAGACCAATATGCTTTAGTAGTTCCTTAGCTCTTTTTTCTGCAGCCTCTCGTTTCATTATTTTAAGTTTTAATGGCGCGAGCAATAAATTTTCCATCACCGTCATATTGGCAATTAGATTAAAATGCTGAAATACCATCCCAATGTTTCGTCGAATCTTGCGAATGTTTTTTTCAGTTACGCGCTCACCGTCGAAAAACATTTCGCCAGAAGTCGGCTCCTCCATCCAATTGATACACCTAAGGAACGTTGATTTACCCGAACCGGATGGCCCTAATACCACCACGCGCTCGCCCTCAGTCAACTTAAAATCAATGCCTTTTAGCACTTTGTTGTTGCCAAATTCCTTATGCAAATTTTTTATTACTAGCTCGGTATCGTTTTCCATTTATTCCTCCGCCTTTAGATCACTCCGCCGCAAACTCTTTTCCACTCGCTTTACGATAAAAGTAATTAGATAAATTGTTACAAGATAGAACAATGCTGCTACAAACATTGGCACAATATAGCTTGCCATGTTTTGGCCCGAACCAATGTCTTTTGCCGCCATGTTGAGGTCGTACATTCCCACCATGCTCACAATGGCCGTCTCCTTTATTACGGTAATAATTTCATTACCCATCGCTGGAATGATATTTTTGATTGCCTGTGGTGCAACAATCCTAAAGAAAACTGTTCTCCTTGATAATCCCAATGCTAGTCCCGCCTCAGTTTGTCCTGGATCTACCGACAAAATCCCGCCTCGAATCACCTCTGCTGTATAAGCCGCTGAGTTTAATCCAAACGCTATAATTGCCGTAATAATACTCGGAAACCCTTTAACCGCAAAAATTACAAAAAACATAATAAATAGTTGTAAAGCCATCGGTGTGCCACGAATAATTGTCGTGTAAACTCTACAAATAAACTTTGGCACTACTAACCATTTTGAAGATCTTGCCGTATCAATTAGCGCAATGATCGTTCCAAATATTATGCCAATCAAAATAGCAAAATATGAAATCTGCATCGTAAGCAAAAACCCATGGAGCAGGGAATCGATATATTCCGGTGTGCTAAATAACTCAACTACCTTATTAAAAAAATCATTCATCAGAAAGCCCCATGTATTTTAATACTAATTTATCTATTTCGGTCTTGCCATCAGCGTCTTCGGTTAGCATTTCCGCTAGTACAGCATTAAAGGCCTCAAGCAATTCTTTGCGATCCTTGTTTACTGCAATTGCATACGATTCTTCTACTGGATAGTCCTCCTCCCTTGTTGGGCCAGAATAATATAGCGGCAAGGCCTCTAATTCAGGGTTTTTCTCCACAATATATTTAGCTGCCAGTTCATCTGCAATTGCATAGTCTACAATATGAGCCAAAATTGCATCTGCCGCTAACTGATGCGAATCAATCCCTTTGATTGTCGTTCCAGTTTCGGTTAGCACCCCATTTTCAATCTCATCATCCACAAAAAGATAACCTGTGCTACCGATCTGTGAGCCCAAAGTATGCCCAGCTAATGCTTCCCATACTACATGGTCGTCACGTAGTGATGGCGGCATTTCACGATTATAAATTACATACTGCACCGAAGTATAATAGGGAACCGTAAAATTCACTTTTTCTGCCCGCGCAGGCGTAATTGTTAGCCCCGCCGCACCCGCATCAGCAATTTTGCCCGCCTCTACGTTGTCAATTATTACGTCAAATTCCACGTTTTTGAGCTGTATGGTCTTGCCGATTCTTTCAGCTACACGATTAACAATCTCTACATCCACTCCTACAATTTGTCGATCTTCATAAAACTCAAACGGCGCAAACGGCACATTTGTTTCCACTACATATTCCGCCTCTGTCTCGCTCTGGATCGAGAACCACACGCTCACTCCCATTCCTACCGTTACTAATAGAAACAGCACTACCACCATTGCGTGTTTAACCTTATGCATAATACTATTATATCGTATTATAAAAAAAATGGTAGCCCCGGCGCGACTTGAACGCACAACCTTCTCCTTAGGACGGAGCCGCTCTATCCATTGAGCTACGGAGCCAAATATATGCTATAATTATACCATGAATCTGTTGAAGAAGAAAGAATCGAAGAAGACCGAACAAGAGCGAGTCGAAGAGCGCCGCGAAGAGGTCTTGGCCAAAGGCCGCAAATTCAAATATCCACTTCAATGGACCAAGCATCGTGTAGTAGTCAACACGATCCTGATTTCCTTTGTCATTCTAGCTATTCTAGTCGTTGGAGGCTGGCTAGCTCTTTACCGTCTTGGCATGACCGACGGCCTGTTGTATCGCATCACCAAAATTGTGCCAATGCCGGTTGCCCAAGTAGACACCGAAGCCGTCCGTTTTTCTGATTATCTCATGCTGTATCGTAGTAGCATGACTTCCATCGAACGCCAATCTGGCAGCCAATTTGACCAAGAATCTGTTGATGCACTCCGCGCTGAATATAAACGCTCAGCTCTGACCGAAGCCGAGCAATATGCTTATGCTGCATTTCTCGCCAAAGAATTAGATATTACCGTTTCTGACGACGAGGTCTCTGCCGAATTTGATCGTCACCTTAAAATAGGTGGAGTTGATCGTAGCGAGGAAGGTTTTCTTAAAATTATCAATGATAATTTTGGCCTAGACAAAAGCGAGTATCGCCACATGCTTTACCTTTCCTTACTCAAATCTAAGGTTAGTATTAAAATCGACGAAACTGCTAACACGCTCGCAAGCAAAGTCGAAAAACTTCTTGCCGAGAATGGCAACAATTATGAAGAAGTAGCCGAACAACTCGGTGACAAAGTCATCTATGAGGAAACCGGTGGTTTGGTTGATAGCAAAAACATTGACGGTGGCCGAGCTTCTGAGGCTATGAAACTAGAACCAGGGCAGAGCAGTGGTAAATTTGTCTCCATGAATGGCGATGGCTATTATTTCGTTAAACTTATTAAAAAGACCGACGCCGAGGTTAATTTCGTTTCAATCAAAGTTCCATTTACTGAATTCGACAAACGTTTTGATTCGCTCAAATCTGAAGATAAAATTCACGAATATATCGAAATCAAATCCAGTGAATAAAAAATGGTGCGGGTACAGGGAGTCGGACCCTGATCTCATCCTTGGGAAGGATACATAATAGCCGCTATACGATACCCGCTTACCACTCCAATTATATCATATCCCTGTAAGATATGATATAATAATTTTATGCAAGATATCAAAAATCAGCTCGAAAAAACTATCAAAAATTTATACAATCTCGATTTCAAGCCTGAGTTTACTCCTGCGCCAGATAATATTGATGCCGACTATTCTACAAATGCTCCTTTGAAGCTCGCCAAAGAGCTTCATAAATCCCCCATGCAAATCGCCGAGGAGCTCAACAAAGAGTTAAATGCTAATGTCTCGGCCCCTGGTTTTTTGAATTTCCGCCTGTCTGACGCACATCTAAATTCAGCAATCAATGATTGTTTCGATAATTTTGAAAAATATATTAAATCTAGCGCATTTGAGGGCAAAACTGTCATCTGCGAATTCTCTGATCCAAATCCTTTTAAAGTCCTTCATGTTGGCCATCTCTACACTTCAATCGTTGGTGACTCTATTGGGCGTCTTTTTGAATATGCCGGCGCCAAAGTAATTCGCGCTAATTTTGGTGGCGATGTTGGGCTTCACGTCGCCAAAACTATGTACATTCTTCAACAAAAAGACCTTAAGGATCTTAAAATCGAAGATATTGCCAAGTGCTATGTAGAAGGCACCGCTGCTTACGAGGATGATCCTTCCGCCAAAGCCGAAGTAACCAAATTAAACAAAGAAATCTACAAAATCAATTCCGAGAATCTTCACGACGGTAAGCTTGCTGATCTATATTGGCGGGGCAGGGAACTATCCTATGATTATTTCAACAATTTTTATGGTTCAATTGGCGTTAAGTTTGATAAGTATTATCCCGAATCCACCGTGGCAGGCCTTGGCTTAGAGACTGTTAAAAAAGAATTAGAAAAAGGTGTCTACGAAAAATCTAACGGCGCCGTGATTTTTGACGGCGAAAAATATGGCCTTCATACTCGCGTCTTCATCAATAAAGAAGGCGTCCCAACCTACGAGGCTAAAGACGTTGGCTTAATCTTTACTAAATGGCAGGATTACCATTTCGACAAATCCATCATTATTACTGGCTCCGAACAATTAGAATATATGAAAGTCGTCCTAAAATCGATCGAACAATATGCTCCAGAATTAGTAAAAAAGACTTCTCATCTGACCCATGGCCTCGTCAAACTCCCTGGCAATGTCAAAATGTCCTCCAGAAAAGGAAATTTCTTGAAGGCTGTAGACGTTCTAGATATGGTAAAAGATGAACTAAAAAGCGAATATAGTTCCACCGACGAAAAAGTATCTCTCGCCGCCACTAAATATGCATTCCTAAAATACAAAATGGGTGGCAATATCATCTTTGACCCCAAAGAATCAGTCAAAATGACTGGCAACTCCGGTCCTTATCTCCTTTATTCTGCCGTTCGTGCCAAAAAAATCTTGTTAAATTGCAAGAATAATCAAGACTCTAAAGATTCTACATATGATACCTACGAAAGAAACCTTATAAAAAAAGTTCTTGAGTATAAAGATATCCTAAACGAGGCAGTCACCGAGATGGCCCCGCATAAATTAGCAAATTATTTATACGAACTCGCCCAAACCTTTAGCCGTTTTTATGAACATTGTCCGGTTGTTGGTGACACTAGGGAACCAATCCGGGCCAAACTCGTCAAAGTTTATCTTACCACCATGGCTCATGGTCTTGATATTTTGGGCATTCAAATCCCGGAGGAGATGTAATGAAAAAAGCAAAACTACTCTGGATAGACCTAGAAATGACGGGCCTTGATCCAACAAAAGATCGTATCCTCGAAATCGCCGCGATTGCTACCGATATGAAACTTAATCAAATCGCTGAATATCAAGCCGTAGTTAAAGTTGATGATGAATTGATTAAATCCCGCATGACTAGCCAGTTTTGGGACCAAAACCCAAAAACCCGTGACGCCCTGATCGCCCAAAATCAATCTGGCCGCAAGATCAAAGAGGTAGAGCAAGAGTTGATTAAATTCCTAGATCAAAACTTTGGCAAAGAAATCTATCTAGCCGGTAATTCCATCCATCAAGATCGTAAATTTATTGAACGCGAAATGCCCGAGTTTAACCAAAAATTACACTATCGCATGCTTGATGTCTCTGCCTGGAAGATTTATTTTGAAAATGCTTTGCACAAAAAATTCACAAAACCCGAAAATCATCGTGCTCTTGATGATATCCATGGTTCAATTGAGGAGCTAAAATGGTACTTGACGTTTCTAAAATAAGCGGTATCGGTGAATATTCTGTCAAAAGCGAAAAAGACCGCGACATTTATTTTAAAGGCAAAATGGCTTTTTTGGTTATGCGCCGCAACACGATCGAAGTTCGTTGCGACCAAAAGCTGTCTGCCCTCTTAAAAGAAAAATACGAATCGGTTATGGAATCTCGCTACTATGGCCACGGCGGTATCGAGATTGTCCTCGCAGGCCAGCTAACTCCCCGTGAACTCGAAGACCTTATCCGCCTAAGCTACAACCTCACAGTCTAACAAAAAGCCAGAAAACTATTTCTTTTCTTCTTTTTTATCGTCTTTTTTAGCTTTTCGCGTCTCGCGTTTTTCGCTTAGTTTGTTCATCGCTTTAATAATCATAAAGATCACCCAAGCAACAATCAAAAACTGTATTACATTTTGAATGAAATTACCATAAGCAATTACGGCTTCATCGCCCGTTCCAAAGAAATTAGGAATTCTAATAGCTAGCCCGGTGAAATCTACGCCACCAGCAATCAGACCTACGATTGGCATTACGATATCGTTGACCAGGGAATTAACGATCGCTGTAAAAGCTCCACCTACGGCCACACCTACGGCTAGGTCTACCACCGAACCACGGTTGATAAACTCTATAAACTCTTCTTTAAAGGTTTTCTTTTCTTTTTTGGTCTCTGCCATAATACTCCTTTTTAGTTAGCTTCCGAAAAATTGTTAAATTTCTCGTACAGGTTTTCTAGGCTACTATGCGACTTTTCTAGCAGCTCTTTTAATGATGAATCACCTGTCATATTGATAATTTTGGCTTCTTCGCTTGTTATCACCGAAATCTCGTAAGCCATTTTGTGCGCATAAATTCTATCTAAAATTCCATTGATTTTAGCTTCAAATAATTCCGATTCTAGCCCATCTTTGTTTAGCGTAGCTTCTTCTACTAAGTCCTCGCTGATGTCCTTTTCTTTAAATTCATATTTTTCTACCAAAAACTCCGTCAAATCCTTACTGGTATTAGTGACTACGCCATAAAGCGATGCACTACTTGATCTAAGCTCCGAAGATTTTACGCTAGATTGATAGCCGGAAATTAACTCCGAAGTATTATCAAGATGTAATTTAAGAGCATAAGAAAGATTCTTCTCGCCTCCTTTATTTCCTCTCAAGATTGCTCCTATAATTATGATCACTATTAGCGCCACGAGGGCCCCCGCACCCAACATAAAATATTTAGATCGCCACCAGGCGCCACTAGATTTCTTCATCGGCCGACTCGTAGCCGAAATTTGATTCAAATAATCTTGCCCGTCCATATTGTTCTCATTATAACACATTTGTATCTGTGTTATACTATACAATATATGAACGACGCGAAAGAGGAAATCAAATCCCGACTCGCGGTGGAGGATGTCGTCGGGCAATACATTGAACTAAAGCGTGCCGGCCGTAATCTCAAAGGTCGTTCACCTTGGGGTGTAGATAAAACCCCCAGCTTCATGGTTTCTCCCGAAAAAGGCATCTGGCATGATTTTTCCGCTAACAAAGGTGGCGATATTTTTACTTTTGTGATGGAAGTAGAGGGTATCGGGTTTAAGGAAGCTATGGAAAAGCTCGCCGCTCAAGCCGGCGTAGACCTTACCAAATATCGTGGTGGTGATCCAGCCGTGTCAAAACGTAAAGCCAGAGCCAAAGAAGCACTTACTCTTGCCACTAAATATTATCAAGCCTGCCTTATACGCGATAAATCAGTTTGCGAATATGTTTTTTATAAACGCAACCTTAATCGTGCTACCGTTAAAGAGTTCAAAATTGGTTATGCACCGGCCAGTGGCAAAGCCCTTCTTACGGTACTCAAAAAACGAGGCTTTACCGAATCGGAGTTAGACGCCGCCGGTCTACTCAACCGCTTTAAATCTGACTTGTTCAAAGATCGTATGATGGTGCCTTTTATTGATACCACCGGCAACGTTATCGGTTTCACTGCCAGAGTTATCAAAGACGGCGAACCCAAATACCTCAATACTCCCGAAACACTTCTTTTTAACAAATCAAAATTTATTTTCGGACTGTATCAGGCCAAAGAATCCATCCGTAGAAGTGGCTATGTTGTCATCGTAGAAGGGAACATGGACGTAATTTCTTCTCACCAGGCCGGCGTCAAAGAAGCCGTCGCTACCTCGGGCACTGCCATGACCGACCAGCACTTAAAAGCATTATCAAAACTCACAAGCGACATTCGCCTTGCCTACGACGGCGACGAAGCTGGCATTAAGGCTACTGAGCGTGCCATCATGATGGCGGGTGACCTCGGCCTAGATCTCACCGTGATCTCCGATTATCATGGTGCCAAAGACCCCGACGAACTTATCCAAAAAGATCCCAAACTCTGGCAGGATGCCGTAGAGCATCGCGTTCCTGCCGTAGATTGGCTCCTTTCAAAATACGAGCAAAATTTAAATCTAAACTCCGCCCCTGGCAAGCGTAAATATTCTGATATTGCGCTAAAGCTCTTAAACTATATTAAAGACGAAGTGGAGCGTGCTAGCTACGAACAAAAAATTGCCGAAAGACTCGGTATCGAACCAGAAATCCTACGCGAAAAAGGCAAACGCCTAGAGCAAAAACTCTCTACCCCCACCAAAAAATATCTCAAAAAACCAAAAACAGAAGTAAAAAGTAGTAAACTCCAAAAACTAGAAAACTCTCTACTTGCTATTAAAATTTACGGTGGCATTACTAAAGTTCAAATCCCACTTGATCTTCCCGAAGACGACGCTAGGCTCGCCGAGCTTGAACTAGTTTTTAACAAAGAACACGAAGGACTCACAAACTACGATCCCGATAAGGAGGCTGGGGAACTGCTCGCTCGCTACCAAGCCGAATTAAAGGATCAAGAGATTAAGTCTCTCCAAGCCCGCCTTGCTAATCTCCCCGACGACGACCCTGCCGTTGAATCTATTCTTGCCGAGATCGCCACCCTCCAAAAAGCTTAAAAAAACTAGCACAATTAAACCACTTGTGGTAATATATAATATATATGGAGGAAAGTATTTTTATGAACCGTTTAAAAACAAACATTGGTTTATTTGTTTCGCTCGGTCTTTTTAGTCTTACTGTAATTTCTTTTGTGCTGCTAGTTTCGTCAACTAGCTCAGCTTTAACAGTTTCGGGCTCTAGCCCAGTGACTGCTTCAGCCACTGCCGCAGTTAATGTATCCGAAGCCTGTACCTTTGAGGGCTATTTGGATTCTCCCCATACTGCTACGCTTAACCCTGGTACTTTTCAGGCTAGCATCGGCTCTACTATCTTTACTACTGTTTGTAACGACACCAACGGCTATTCAATCTACGCTGTCGGCTACACCGCCGAAACCGTCGGCAACACTGTCCTCGCTGCCAATATCAACGGCACAGCTAACCCCACTTACGATATCGCTACCGGCACTGCCACTTCCGGTGGTACCTCCAACTGGGCAATGATGTTAGCTCCAGTCTCCGGCAACAATCCTACCATTACTAATAGCTTTAATGCCTATCATTCAGTACCCACTACCTACACTCAGGTAGCCACCTATGGCTCCGCCACCACTTCGGGTGGCACCGGCTCTCAGGTCACGGCCACCTACCAAGTTTTTGCTACTAGCGCTCAACCCGCTGGTCTTTACGCCGGCAAGGTCAAATATATCATGGTCCATCCCGCCAACGAGACTCCTGCAGTAGAAGTAGCTTGCGCCAATAATAAGATCTGCTACAATGCTAATACTAATATTAAAGAAGGCACCATGGGCCAGCAGTCTGGTAGTGCTAATGCGGGAGTAGTACTTATGGCCTCTAACTTTAGTAGAGACGGTTACGGCTTCGCTGGCTGGAATACCAAACCTGATTATAGTGGCACTTTCTATGGACCTAATGAAA
>CAYYYH010000009.1:0-30234 GCA_964476395.1 uncultured Candidatus Saccharibacteria bacterium
TAGAGCAGCCAGACCAGCCTTGGAGAGTGTCACTAGATGCTACCCATACAGCATAAAGCGGTGTACCACCAGAGCTAGCGGTGGATGGTACAGTGATGGTTTCATTAGGCCCATAAAAGGTGCCGCTATAATCTGGCTTAGTGTTCCAGCCAGCAAAACCATAACCATCCCTAGAAAAGTTAGAGGCAAGGAGAGTGACAGAAGCATTGGCGCTACCAGACTGTTGGCCCATAGTGCCTTCTTTAATATTAGTATTGGCGTTATAACAGATTTTATTATTGGCGCAAGCTACTTCTACTGGTGGGGTCTCATTGTTCGGGTGCACCATAGTATACCTCACCTTGCCAGTATAAGTTGCAGCCGGCTGAGTAGCAGAGGCGTAGACTTGGTATGTGGAGGTCAGCACCGATCCGATTGCTCCAGTGCCGACATCTGTGTTAGAAGTGCGCTTAGCTACCATGGTGTAAGTACTTGGCACCACATGGAAAGAATCAAAACTGTTTTGAATGGTGATAGGATAAGTAGCATTATTGTTGGTGGCTAGCTTCATCGCCCATTGCGAATTGCCAGAGGTACCAGTACCGGTAGCAATATCATATTGCGAATTTAGCGAGCTAGACATTACCGTCTTGCCATAAGTATCATCAGTGTAGCCAATCGCATAAATCGCAAAGCCATCAGGATCGTTGCAATAAGCAGACAAAGTAGTAGTACCAATATTGGATTTGGACTGGCCATTATTTAATGTATCGGTATGTGAGTTTTCGCCAGAAGACGAAAGCGTACAAGAAGTTGGGACTGTAATTCTAATCTCGTCTACTACGCTATCGGCATAAGATTTAATGTTAGACAATAAAATAAAAGAAAACGTAGTCAATCCAACCAAAGCTAAAGAAACTCGTGTATAAAAGCTCCCCTTCATGCTTCCATTATAGCATAAGTGTAATAATAAAAACAATATTAATATAAGATTTTTTGCATGATTTTTTTAACTTTTTCGATATCCTCAGGCCGATTATGTAGTCCGAGTGAAAATCTTATCAGTGGTGGCATACCAAGTACGTGATCTAAATAATAATGCACGCAAAAATATCCTGTACGTGCCATAATGTTTTCGTGCGAGAGCGCTGCGCCAAGTAAATGCGATTCTAGGCCATCTACATAAAAAGACATTGTGGGGTTGGGTTCGTGATTGACCATATGTACTTTATTGGAATTGTTCAAAAAATTATACAATTCAGTATAATTGTCTTTCAAATTATGCCAATCCTTTTTTGGGAGCTTATTTAGCCAATCTAAAGCCGTACCAAGCCCCACAATCTCACCCCAGGCCTGTAAACCCGACTCAAACCGTGTATAACGATGTTCTTTCCCTGTAGCGGATAGAATGTAGGCGCTCTCTTCAACATCATCTACCATGCCTCCACCTACAAAACCCTGCACCAACTTATCAATTAAATCATCGCGCCATACTATTACGCCAAGTGAAGGCGCATATAATTTGTGCGCCGAAAAACAAATCGCATCAGGCTCCATCCCACGAAGTATGTCAGAGGAGTGAGCCATGGCTTGCGCCGCGTCAATAATAATGATTCCGCCAGCTTTATGCACTGCCTTAATTACGTCTTTAATATTTAAAAGTTTACGACCATCAAAATTAGATGCACAGTTAACCACCACCACTGCATCGGAAAAATCATAGGCGCTTACATCGATCGAACCATCTTCTTCGCGCTTAATTACTTCACGTGGCAATCCCGTACGCTCGGAAAAAGCCATCGTGGCGAGAAAAGGCGAGTTATGCTCAATTTCGCTAGTGATGACTTTTTTAAATTTTTCAGGTTTTAGCTGTGACAAAATAAGATTAATGCCATAAGTAGTGTTAAGCGTGAATGAAACAGTGTATTTGCGCGAAGATAGCTTCAAAAACTTCAAAACTTTTTCACGCGTAGCTTCAACTTTCTCATCCGTCTCAATTCCCCATTTATATTTCACACGTTCGCCACAAGAATTGTGCTCGGTGTAATACTTATTAATGGCGTCAATTACCGGCTGTGGACGCAAGCTCTGACAGGCCGCGTCTAAATATACCTCCCCCTCATCTAAATAATCAAAATCGTTCATGAAATCTATTATAACAAAATATCACCCTTTCGGGTGATATTTGCACAATTAGCTAACTATAAAATTTAAGCGAGCTCTACGGTAGCACCAGCTTCTTCAAGAGCTTTCTTCATAGCTTCGGCGTCGTCTTTAGCGACCTTTTCTTTGACGGTAGCAGGAGCACCATCTACGATAGCCTTAGCTTCACCGAGACCAAGTCCGGTAGCTTCTTTCACAGCCTTAATGACTGCAATCTTCTGTGCGCCGGCGTCCTTCAAAACGACGTCGTATTCAGATTTGCCTTCATCGGCAGCGGCACCTGTATCAGCAGCAGGGCCAGCGGCAACAGCAACTGCAGCAGCAGCTGGCTCGATGCCATATTCGTCCTTGAGGACATTCTTTAATTCATTTACTTCGAGAACAGTTAATTTAACTAGTTCCTCGGCTAATTTTTTAATATCAGTAGCCATAATTATCCTTTCTATTAAATTAAGGGTTACTTATTAACTTGCATGTGCTTCTAGGCCAGACACGATACCAGACAGTCCACCGGAAAGGCCGGAAATACTGTCGGTAACTGGCGAAAGTAGTTGTGCCACCACCTGAGCGATAAGCTCGTTTTTGCTTGGCATCGCGGCGAGCGCCTTGACGTCATCCTCAGAAAGAGTGTGGCCAAGATCGTTAAAGCCACCAACTAGATTAAGCGCATCGTGGGTTTTGGCAAACTCTGCCAATACCTTAGCAGGAGCGACTTCATCTTCGCCAGAAATAGCGTAAAGAAGCTGTCCGGTAAGGCCAGTAGTATCGGTGTCTTTATAGACAGCAATCTGCCCCATTGCTACGCGCACTAAGCGGTTTTTGACGACCTTGATTTTAACGCCGGCTTCTCTTGCGGCCTTACGAAGCTCTTGGAGCTCAGCGACCGTCAAACCTTGATACTTAGCATAAACGGTAGTTTTTGCACCTGTAAGAAGCTCAGTTAAATCGGCAACCAATTCATTCTTTTTGTCCTTTGAAATTGCCATTCTAAGATCCTTGTTAAAATTAATATTTGAGTTAGCTAATTGTTAAATAGCGTCACCAAATAAAATTATAAGAATTTCCTCGGTGGCATAATTAAGATTGCTCCGCCACTGTCTTTGGTAACTTCTCCAATTATATCACGAAACAATATGATTTACAACAACAAATTATATTATTCGGGACACGGGTCGCTCGCGCCCGTCGTTACGGGGCTCGCGCCCTAATTCTCGGTCGTAACCTCCGAAATGTCCCGAATTAATATAACTTGTTTGTTATGAAACATGTTTCGTAGTAGCAAATTGGAAAATAGCACCAAGCAAAGTGAAAGCACCAATCAATGGGAAATACAATAATCCTTCATTTAAGACCGGGAAAATATTAAGTAACGCTACGGTCAACGCATAACCACCCGCAAGCGAAGTAGCAATAATGATGGCGGGCTTAAGCATAGCGGTCGCGGCTGCGCCAGCAACCACGCCAATAATAGCGCCAATAGCAAGAGTTGGGATGTTTGTACCAAAATATTGAATCGTAATCAACATCACCAAGAAGAAACAGATCCCAGCGATGCATACTTTTTCGATCGAAAACCCAAGCAAAGCCAGCAGCAATCCACCTGCGATCGGTAAAAGGATTTGATAGAGTTCACTAGTTGCAATCGCTGGCACTGCGCCATTTATTAATGGCATCAAAATCATCATCAAATTGTAGCCAATCAAAAACCAAATAATAAAGAAAGCCAGTTTTTTAATACGATAGCCAAACAGCATCACTGCTAGTCCTAGCCCGGCCATGATTAGTAATTCGTAAAGTGCCATCCCCTCGAATTTTGCTTTGATTTGCTCTAAGTATTCCATAGCTTCATTTTACACAACAAAATAAATACTTTCAAGAGGCTATCCTGAAAGTATTTATTAGGTCGAATTCGATTAATTGTATAGATTCTCGACTGCAATCGATGGTCCCATCGTAGTAGTAATAAACACCGACTTCACGTAAGAACCTTTAAGTGAAGCTGGTTTTTTGGCCTTAAGACTGTCAAAGAACGTATTAGCGTTCTCGAGCAATTTATCAGCGCCAAACGAGATTTTACCTACACCAATGTGCACAATAGATTGTTTATCAACACGATATTCAACTTTGCCTGCCTTTGATTCTTTGACAGCTTTTTCTACATCAGTGGTAACGGTGCCAGCCTTAGGGTTAGGCATCAAACCTTTTGGCCCAAGTAAACGTGCATATTTACCTAGTTTTGGCATATATTGTGGAGTCGAAATCAAAACATCGAAATTGATTGTGCCCTTTTCGAGTTGTTTTAGGAATTCTTCATCCTCGGCAATATCAGCACCAGCAGCTTTGGCGGCTTTGCAGACGTCCAAAGGAGCAAACACCGCCACGCGCACACTTTTACCATTACCATTAGGCAAAACGATCGTGGTGCGGATATTCTGATCGGCTTGACGTGGGTCTACGCCAAGTCGAGCGTGAATCTCGAGGCTAGCATCGAATTTGGCAGGGTTGGATTTAATAGCAAGATCAATAGCATCTTTCAAATTATAGATTTTACCTTTTTCAATTAACTTGGCAGATTCTTGATACTTTTTGCCACGGCGCTCGATACGAGGGCGAGTAACCGGGGTAGCGCCTTTAGGCTTTACAGCTGCCTCCTCAGCTTTACGCTCAAGCTTGCGGGCTTGGCGCTCTTCTTCGGCTTTGACTTCTTCAATATGTTTTTTAGATTTTTTACCTGATTTTGCAAAAACTTCAGGCTCTTCTGCCTTAGTTTCTTCAGTTTTGACATCCTCAGCCACAACCTCGGCATCGGTTTTCTCTAAGTTTTTGACCTCTTCTTCGGCCATAATTATCCTTTCTGTGGTAATAGCGAGCAAAGCTCTCCCAACCTTGATTTATAGTGTAAATATTATAACAAAAATCCATAAAAAAGACAAGGGCGGAAAAGCAAAACGCGCTTTCCGCCCAAAACCACTAATCGTCAAAGTCAGCTGAGGAGTACGAGACCCGCTCGTAAATCCGCCAATCGTGGTGGTGACGAAGCTGACGCTCGAGCGATGCTATCGCGTCACGAATCCGGATGTAGTAAATGTCCTCTCCGAATTCAGCAAGCCTACACTTGAGTGCATAGAGCTCCGCATCGCTCATGTCTTCGAGATACTTGCGAGCCTTTGCCTCAGAGGAAATCTTGAAGAAACCAAAACCTCCGCTGCGAAGATTGAGGAACATAAAGTTCCCCAATTTTGAAGAGGGACGCATACCCAATGCTCGAACACGAGTTTCGAGATAATTGAAATCGTGTTGGCAGTTCGAGTAGAATCCAGAATACTTCCTCCAGAGATCGAGAATCGACTCCTCGAGCTCAAAACGACTATATCGACGTGAACGTACGTGCAGCATATTGCTCCAATCCTGGGGAGGCCTACAATACCTTAATTATAGCACAAAATCATAATTTAGTCAAGGAGAGGGGCGAGCAAAACGCGCTCGCCCCTTAAAGCACTACCACTCGCTGGGGCCAGAGTTGCCACCAAGGTGACGACCTTTTCCGCTGCGAGAGGAAGGATCGACGCCAAATGCACTTTTATTATCTACGTTATCCAGATAATATCGCCAGTCGCAAATGGCGTTGTGTAGTTCCTTCTCGATCTTCTCAAGCTCTTCCGTGTTGAGCCTCTCAGTAAGTCGGCTCAAACGGCAAAGTCGCAGCCCGCGGAGGAAAGACTCAGCCTCATTCTTGGAAGGCTCGAAGAGGAAGTCCCACTCTGGCGCAATGCGCCAAAGCTTCGGCCTCCTACGCTTTGACTTCGCAGGGGCCTCACGTACGAGGTGATCATACCGGATCTTGAGCCCGATAAGTCTAGGGGCCCAACGCTCATAATAGTAGAGCGCTAGGTCGATGTAGTGCTGCTGTTGGAGGTGCTTTGATTTGGCCGCGTTATTCTCCATAATCTACTCCTTTTCCTGGGGAGGCCAATACAACCTAATTATTATACCACAGAATAGGCAAAAAATCAACAAAAAGACGGCTGGAAACCGTCTTTTTTAGATAAATCCTAGTCTACGACCTCTACGCCCATCGAGCGAGCAGTCCCGGCCACAATCTTAATTGCGCCTTCAATATCGACTGCGTTGAGCTGGTCCATCTTCTTTTCGGCAATTTCTTTGAGCTGGGCCTTGGTAATCTTACCAACCTTGTCTACATTTGGCTTACCCGAACCTTTGTCGATTTTAATTGCTTCACGGATCAAATCATCTACAGGCTGACCTAGGCTCTTCCAATCGAATGAGCGATCGTCAAACACGCGGATATGTACAATGACGTTTTTTCCCATCAAATCCTTGGTTTTTTCATTAAAGGGGTTGATGAAATCCATCATGTTTAAGCCCCACTGACCAAGTGTAGAGCCAACAGGAGGACCCGCCGTTGCACGTCCCGCAGGGATACGAAGTTTTAAATTCCCAATTACTTTCTTTTCTGCCATAAAATACCTTTCTAGTGCGTAACTATATTATTATATCACAATTGTTTTACTTGTAAAGCATCGAGCTCAACCGGCGTTTCACGGCCAAACATCGAAACCATTACTTTGAGCTTACCTTTAGCGGCATCAATCTCAGAAATTGAACCATCAAATCCCTTAAATGGACCATCAGTAATTGAAACAACTTCGCCAACTTCATATTTAACGGAGAATTTCGGATCTTCTACACCCATACGCTTTTTGATCTTGGCAATTTCCTTTTCGGAAACTGGAGTCGGTTGCGTGCCAGTGCCAATAAAACCAGTTACACCCGGAGTATTTCGAATAATATACCAAGTCTCATCAGACAATTTCATATCTACAAGTACATAACCTTGCAAAATCTTACGATCAACAATCTTGCGCTTACCGTTTTTAATTTCAATTTGCTTTTCCTTTGGCACAATTGCTTCAAAAATCTTATTTGCCATTTCGATTGTGCCAGTACGCTGGTTGATGCTGTCGGCTACCTTGTCTTCGTATCCACTATAGGTAGAGATCGCATACCAAGCCCTAGTATCATCATATCTGTTTACTGTCATTTTAACCCTTTCCTAATATTAAATTAAATAGCCATGTAAAGAACAAATCGAGTAATGAAATAATTAATACAAATAGTGCCGTGTATAAAACTACAGCTAGCACCATTTTCCAAGTAGCCTTACGATTCGGCCATCTTACCTGGCGAATTTCGTGCCACGAATCTCTAAAATACCTACCAAGATACACAAAAGGCCTGATTAAAATAAATGGTTTTTTGCTCGATTTTTCACTATCAATTTTTTTCTCAGCTTTCTTTGCAGCTTTCTGTTTAGCTTTTTCAGACTTTTTGTCTTTTACGACTACTTTTTTACGAGTAATCGCAGGCGCATCAGACTTTTCCTCCTTTGAAGGGGTATCGCTCGCCTTGATTCTTGTAATTTTAGCCATCTGACTCCTTATTATTAAAAAAAGTCTGATACCAGACTTGTCAATAGTATACTACTCGCTGGCAAAATAGTCAAGATTAATATAAGAATTCCTTCGGCAATTTATCGGCAATGCGCTTATGAAAGTCCCAATCAAAACCCTCTAATCTTTTTGGATTTTTGGTTTTAAAATATTTTTTGCGGATTTCAGCTGCCGACATCGTCTCGCCTGGGATCAAACTATATTTTTTATAGAAATTTAAACCACGCTTGTAGTTTTTTGGCGGCAAAACTGCCATCGGCAAGAAATCACATTTAATCTCTGGATCGGCATATAATTTAAGAGCTAACATCGACATCGTCGGTATAATATCTTCTTCTTTTTTGTAAACAGCCTCATTTTTAAAAACTGTTGCTTGACGCGTAGCCGAAGGCGCCACGAATATCACCCCACCATCTTTGATTGCATCGTGTGAGAGCTTTGTATAAATATCCCGAAAATCTTTCTTAAGACGCTTCCCTGCATCGAATAACTTAGTCCCATCCTTTAAGCCAATTTTATTCCACGTTGAAGGAGTAATTGTAGGAGTGATAATAATGCCAAGCCGTTTGATGCGGTCAAAATTCGGCGCTAAAGACTCGTACCAAGGCAAATTGACCGGAAAATACATTGGCTTGTCGCCCATGATATCAATTTTCATCGTTAGAATCCGTGCAATTTCGCCAAGAGACGGATGGTTAAAGCCAACCACAAGACCATTTTTACTATCCTTTGGCATGCCTTTATAATCACCCGGCGTTATCTTGGACAGAGTTTTAACCAATTTTTTTCTCGCCGCTTGGTTGTGTTTTTCGGGATCATTTTTTGGTCTCGTCGTTACAAAGAAGTAATTAATTGCTGCATTACAAGCCTTTCCTACCGGAACCATTTCCTTACGCAAATTCTCCGCCCCAAGAGTAGTGAGCAAAGAGTAGTTCTCATGCTGGATTTTATCAATTATTTCCTCCGCAGAAAGTGATTCTAGTTGTTTGAGTGTGAAAGTTTTCTTCTTTGCCATAGTATAATCATTATAGCATTTTTAAAGATTTTGTGCTAAAATTAACTGATACTGGGGTGTCGCCAAGTGGTAAGGCAGTGGGTTCTGGTCCCACCATTCAGGGGTTCGAATCCCTTCACCCCAGCCATGCTCTCAACAAGAGCTTTTTTGTTCGGGATTCGGACCTTCGGTGCGAATCCCTTCACCCCAGCCAAGATAAACAAAGACCAAGCGGTCTTATTTTATTTTTAAAAGAAAAGTGGTTTTATTATTTCCTGAATCAGCAGTTAGTTCCCAACCATTTCGCTCCGCCACAGCTTTAGCAATTGAAAGTCCAAGGCCCACGCCTTCTGCACTTTTATCTGCCTGATAAAAACGATCGAACACTTTCGTGAGGTCATCCTTCGATATCGTCGCGCCGTCATTAGAAATGGCAAGCTCAGCATTTTTAAGTCTTACATCAATCTCTTTGTTACAGTATTTTATTGCGTTATCCATCAAAATATTAAAAATTTGCGTAAAATCACTGACCACAATTTTTAACCCGCTAGAGGAAATAACATCAACCTCTAAATCGATTCCATTCAGTCTTGGTTCAAATTGCTTCAGTTCCCTATGGATAAGCTTAGCTATGTCGACCTCACTTGTTGAACTATGCTCATTTACTAGATCAGACTTAGCCAAAGTCAGAAGCTCGGTATTTAGAGCAGTTAATTTTTCGGTCTCCCTCTCTACATTGCTAATCCATTTATTGTCCTTTATGTCCGCCGCCTCCAAATTTGCCGAAATTGCTGCCAGTGGTGTTTTGATCTCGTGCGACGCATTTGCGATAAAGATTTTCTGAGATTCATAAGCTTCGCGAACCGGTCTAATCGCTGCCTCGGCCATAAAATAAGACACACACGCTACCGCGCATTCAATCGCGATACCTGAAAGAATTAAAACTACTAGCAAATCCTGTGCCGCTGCACGTTTTTCGTTCTGGATTGTAATATTTACGAGTTTTTCAAAATCTTCAGTCATTAGTTCAAATTTTTCGATCGTCTCTGGGGGGCGTTGTTTTGCAAGATTAGTAGCAAAAAAATAAATAGTCGTAAACGTCGCCAGAATCACTACAGTTGTAATGCCAAGGTTTATCAAGATAAGCTTATTACGTAGTTTTCTAAACATACACCAATTTATACCCCAAACCACGAATGGTTTTTATGCATGCTTTGGTTTTTAAACTTTTCAACTTCTTACGGAGGTATGATATATATACTTCAACATAATTCTCTTCAAAATCAGCATCTGTGCCCCAAACGTGCGCCAAGATCTGCTCTTTGGTAATTGCAAGCCCAGGAGTTTTTATAAGCATCTCAAAGATAGACGCTTCCTTATCGGTGAGTTCAATACCATTAAGCGTGCGATTGGTAAGATCTAGCTTCAGATCCTCAAATTTTAAAGTATTTGCCTCAACTAGCGGTGGTCGTCGTACTAAAGCTTTGAGACGCGCAATTAATTCGGCAGTCTTAAATGGCTTTGCCAAATAATCGTCCGCACCATAGTCCAGACCCTTAATCTTATCTTCCACTTCATTTAGCGCCGAAAGCATTATCACAGGAGTTTTTATCCCTCGATTTCGAATCGTTTTGAGGATTTCGAGCCCAGACAAACCAGGCAACATAATATCTAGTACGATTACGTCGTAATCCGGTTTGAGCGCAAGGTCTAAACCAGTATTGCCATCGGCGGCGTGCGTCACCATAATCTTTTCCTTTTTCAAAAGATGAATTACGGCCTCGGCTAAATATTTTTCGTCTTCAACATATAATATTCTCATAGTTCCATCATATCACGCAAATTATTAAAATAATCTTAAATATATTATTTCGATTTTTACAATTAAGAATATTCGTTATATTATATTAATATGGATTCAAAAGTATTTGACCGCATAGAAAAAAAGTATTTGATCAAAAGAAGCGACAAAAAAGCACTGCTAAAAATCATCAAAAAACATATGCAAAAAGATAATTACCACAAATCCGAAGTATATAATTTATATTTTGATAACGATAATTTTGATTTAATTAATCAATCTATTGATCACCCAAAGTTCAAAGAAAAGTTACGCGCCAGAAGCTATGCTGGCTACGATCGCGTTTTTCTCGAAATCAAAACCAAAATGAAAGGCAAAGAAGCCAACGTAGGCTATAAGCGTCGATTAATGATTACTCGTAATGATTTTAATGAATTAGTTTCAGGAAATACAAATATGGTGGAACTCGCCAAAAGATCAATTGAAACGCCAAGTGACATACAAATCGCCAAAGAAGTTGATTATTTGATTGAGCATTTTAATCTATACCCTAGGTTACTAGTTATCTATAATCGTGAGAGCTATAAGGGCGAAGACGAGCTTCGAATTACTTTCGATGAAAACCTTAAATATCGCAACCAAAATTTAAGGTTTTCTAAAGAAAAACATGATAAAATTTACTTTGAAGATAACCATAACATTATTATGGAAATCAAAGCCCATGGAGTTCTGCCGTTATGGCTAGTAAAAGAACTCTCGGCGAACAAGATTTACCCACAGCAATTTTCAAAAGCTGGCAAAATTTATGAAAAAATAAGAAAGGGAGAAAATGTTTAATAGTATATTTGACCAAACCTCAACCGGCCTTAGCATTACCACGGCCTTGATATGCGCCGCAGCGGCTATCGCACTCGGCATAGTAATTGCTATCACCCATATGAAAACATCCCAAACAACTAAAGGTTTTCTTGTTACGCTTGCAACACTACCATTACTAGTGATGGCCGTGATGATAATGATAAATGGTAATCTAGGCACCTCAATCGCCATCTTAGGCGCATTTTCGCTAATCCGTTTTCGTTCTATTCAGGGCCAAGCCAAAGATTTACTAAGTATCTTTTTTGCGATGATGATCGGACTCGCCTGCGGCATGGGGCACGTGCTATTTGCCACTGTAATCACAATCATTGCGGTGATTGCAATCCTGGTCTTTTCATATACTAATTTTCTACAGCCCAACAAACAAAACCGTGTACTTAAAATTGTAATTCCAGAAGATCTAGATTATGAAGAAGTTTTCAACGAAATATTTGCAAAATATACCACCAAGGCAGAACTAGTAAAAATGAAAACTATGAACATGGGTAGTCTTTATAAATTAACCTATGATATTACGATGAAACAAAAAGTAAAAGAGAAAGAATTTCTCGATGAAATTAGAGTCAAAAACTGCAATCTAAAAGTATTATTATCGCATCCTTGTCTCGAAGAGGAGATTTAATTATGTCTAACAAGCAAACAAAACGGTGGATATTTGCCGCCTTAGCACTTAGTGCCCTACTAGTCGTGGCAATTATCATAAATAAATGTTTCGAAGGCGATACAGCTACAAAAATTGCGAGCACAATAGACATAGATAATGGCGATCAAAAAATAAACTGGGATCGTTACCCCACCTATGACGTAGAATTATCAGATTCATACCAAATCACAAAATCTGGTACCTACCATTTTACAGGCGCCATTGAAGATGGTCTAATTACGAGCGACGTTCAAGATGGCGTAGTCAAAATCATTCTAGACAATGTTCGAATCATTAATAATGATGGCCCAGCCATCGCATGTTACTCCGGTGACGATCTGGTGATAGAACTAGTTGGCGATAATTCACTAAGCGACGGTGCAAGCTATTCGAGTGACTATGACGAAGACGTTACGGGTGCCATCTATTCAAAAGCTGATCTAACTTTCCAAGGGTCAGGCACACTATCATTAACCGCTAATTATCAAGATGGCATTGTGTCAAAGGATGATTTAAAATTTAGCTCTGGAAGCTTTAGTATAGTTGCTGAAGATGACGGTGTGCGTGGCAAAGACTCAGTTTATATTGCCGGAGGTGAATTTAATATCAACTCAAAAGCAGACGGAATTAAATCTACAAACGAAAATGATGTAGGTAAGGGCTTTGTTTTGATTGAAGCGGGAAATGTCAGTATAAATTCAGGCGACGATGGAATACACGCTAGCAACAGATTAATCATAAAAAATGGCACTGTCGAAATTCTAGAGGCTTACGAAGGACTCGAAGCACCGGCTATCGTAATCGACGGTGGCGAAATAAGCCTATATGCTATTGACGACGGTATTAATGCCGGCAACGGAAGTGATACCTATACGGCTAATCGACCGATGGGCGGAATGCCAGATGCTGACGAAAACTGCATTATTTCCATCAATGGTGGCAATATATATATAAACGCATCTGGCGATGGTATCGACTCCAATGGTTACCTAGAATTCAACGGTGGCAATACCATAGTAGACGGCCCAACTAACAATGGTAATGGGGCGCTAGACGCTGGCATTAGTATTTCAATGAATGGTGGCGAAGTTATTGCCGTTGGTTCAAATGGCATGGCAGAAAGCTTAGGAGAAACATCTTCTGTATTTAATATCAGTGTTTATTTTTCTTCAGTCCAAGCCGCCGGCACAAAAATTGAAATCAAAAATGCGGCAGGTGAAACCATTTTGGAACACACCTCATTAAAAAGCTTTAGCCATCTTGCGGCGGGATCGGCAGAATTCATCCTAGGTGAAACTTATACCATCTATCTTAATGGTGCAGAATACCAAAGCTTCACAATTTCAAATATTACCACTACGGTCGGCAATTACGCACCAAACAATATGATGCCACGCAAAAAATAATTTCAATATTTATAAAAGGTTATGATATAATTACATTTGAAAAGGAGGTAAATGCAATTAATTGTAATCTTGCTCGCTACAGTGTCAATTTTGACATTTCTGTCTGGGGCAATCGTATTTTTTGGAGCATCCAAAGGTGATCGCATTAGATCAACATGGTTCTTTCTAGCAGCAATCTTTGCCACAGTTTGGATGGTATCCATTTCGCTGTTCTTGGTCGCAGAGCCAAGCTGGTATAGTTTCATCGATTGGCACGTCAAATGGACATTTGTTAGCGCAATTTTAATTGATGTTGCATTTCTTGGGTATATTGCATGGCGCGAAAAATACGGTAAAGTTATGACGTTTTTCTTTCTATTAGCTGGGCTTGCAATTAGCACACTGATATTCTGTTGCCCCGAACTACTATATAGCACTGTAAATCTAGATCGCACTGGTAATAGCGTAGTTATGAATATAGACCTATTATATATATTATATAATGCATTTTTTGCCGCAATTGTCCCAGCAATAATCATTACCCTTCTTAAACAGTTTATCAAAACAAAATCTTCTCGCAAAAAAGGCGGCGACCTAGTAATAATGATTAGCTTTGGCGTATCGAGCGCAATCGTATTAGTGGCAAATCTAATACTTCCATTGCTTGGCAACTGGTCCGCCATATGGCTAGGGCCTTTAGCCTTGTCAGCCACAATCATTGGATTTTATTATACAATTTTACGCTATCGAGCACTTAACCTATCATCAATTTGGTTAAAAATATTCTCATATATTGTAATCCTCGCATCCATCGCCATCATCTACATGATTATCTTTTCCCTCATTTTCGCCGCTTTATTCCGTGGCTCAACACCTTCAACGGAAGTAATCGTATTAAACTTCATAATGATACTCATTTTCTTGCTATTGATGCCTTCGATGTATGAACTTAACTTGTTTGTCCGCAAATTAATCGCTAACGATAAAACAGAAGAAAAGAAGGAACAATAGCAACAATGCCTTCTATCCTAACAGACAAATCGAAAACCACAGTTTTATTGTCGATCAATGCAGCGGCAATTCTAATTGCAGGAATTTTGATAGCTAGCGCAATTTGGCTAAACGGTGGAGTAGAGTTTAAAGCCGTAGGCGAACGTTCTGACATCGTAGAAGATCAAGTAAATGAAACCGAACTTTTAGAATCGGTTACTGACTCGCAAGCAACGGTAGAATACACAAATATCATTGGAAACGACGATTATATTTCGACATCTAGCCATGAATTTGACAATTCTCCTGTTCCAGCAGGCGAGCTCTGGAACGAAGATTCTATCATTATTTATGCTACACCAGATACCGATATTTGTGTTGGCGGCGATCTAGATGACCTCGGCAATATGTATTGGCAGACTTCTAATTCGAATGTAATTGCAGGATTCTACAATGCTGCACGCACCTGGCTAGGCTTCAATGAAGAAACCTGCCGCTATCCAGTAATTAGCGGTATTGGCACCACTACCATCACGGCCGGTACCTACGACGGCAAGCGCAAAGATTCTCTCACAGTCACCGTTATGGAACCACCGGCAGAACAATGGAAACATGAGGTGCTAACACTGGTAAATAAGATAAGAATTAAAAACAATCTAGAGCGTCTTTCGTGGGGAGATACATGCGAAGATGCTGCATCGGTCCGAGCCAATGAAACAAAGACCTTATATAGCCACACTCGTCCGGATGGTACAAGTTGGGCCACAGCTTGTCCAACCCCAAATTCCGGAGGCACAAGTGGCGAAAATCTAGCAATTGGTAACGCCGCCGTATCTCCTGCTACCGTAGTAGCACTATGGATGGGGTCCGAAGCTCACCGCGAAAACATCCTCAATCCAGAATACACAAAACTCGCAGTAGGATTTGTTTTTGATATAGAATCAGACTACAGGACTTATTGGTCTCAATTCTTTAGCACTTATTAATTATTATTATAATAATAATTTTCGATCATCGTGCCAAAGTTACGTATTTGCTGAAATGGCACATAATTGGTCATCACAACCACGATATAATGCCTATTATCTTCAGGGAACTCCACAATAGCCGCATCGTGATAGATGTTCCAATACTTCTTATTTGGGTTGTAGTCCCAACCAACTTTATTGTAGACACTCGCACGAGAAAAACCGCTTGGTAGTCCTTGACGCCAGTTATATTCCGTAATGGGCTGGTTTAGGAACGAATCTTTTATTCTAGTAATTAAATCAGCATCATTTATGTCAGGGTGATTAAAAAATAGCTTCATAATTTCCATGATATCTTTGGGGTTGGACGTCAAGCTCGAAATATCCGAATGGCTAATATTAAAATCATCATAAATGATCTTATCTAAATTATCATGGCCAATCATCGCCCAAATGGTCTCAGCGCAATTTGAATTCGATTCTCTAATGGCAAGATCAAGACATTCTAATAAAGCTTTTCCAGTCACACCTGCCGCCATATCAGTTGTCCACTCACCATTTGCAATCCGTCGATAGCCCTCATACACCACAAAAAGCTTATATAAAGAAGCCGTTCCGTAATTTTCGTCAGCATTATATTCGCCAACAACCTCATTTCTTTCCAAATCGTATACCAAGACGCTCTTATTGCCGCTAATTCCGTTCGCCCATTCATCTATCACAGACTGAAAATTTATTACTGGCGGTAATTCTTCTTCTGGCTCTTGTGTTACAGGTTGCACAAAGCCTTCAACTTCATGCGGCTTTTCTTCGTCGACGGTGTTATTATTAACAATCATTAAAATACCAAATGAAGCCCCAAACGAAACGCCAAGCATCAAAATTGCGACGACAAATAACTTGAGTCTAGCCTTTTTATTGTTTATGGCCGAACGCTTGCAAGCCTTTTGATGAACCATTCGCTTGTCTCCTGATCTAAAAGCTTAGTTTGAAAGTTTTGATCATAAACTGTAGGTACAATCTTTGTCTGAAGCAGCTTTCCATTATAAAAGTAATGAGAAAGAATTAGGCTACGCGTAGTTCCTGGCCACCAGTATTGATCAAAGAATAAGTTACCTAGACCATAATATATTACACCATCACCATACAACTCAAAAGTTTGAGGTTGATGTGCCGAAGTGCCAACTACCATATCTGCACCAAGATCAATTAAATGCCTAAAGAATCCAACCTGATCGCCCGCTGCCGAATTTGCATAATCACAAGTTGGATCTTCATAGGTAGAAACATAAGCGCTACATTCATAATACTGGATGTCAACAATCACGAAATCGCCTCTCCCTTTTGCAGCTTCAACTTCAGAAATAAAGTTATCTTCGTAATATTGATTAGCGCCTGGTGTATTATCATAAGTTGCTCCGCCCGTAGATAAATTATAAGCTAAGAAAGTTATGTTAGTATTTTTTTCATCGATCAAAAGAGGCTTGGCAGCCTCTTCGGCAGTTTTTCCGCCACCCACAATCTTGATATCATTATCATTATATACATCAATCGTCTTTTCGGCAGCCGTATCACCACAATCTTGATTGTGATTTCCTGTCAACTCTACAATATCTAAACCAATCGCTAGCAATGTATTAATAAATTGTGGTTTAGAACAAATGTTGCTAGATGAAGCATACTCCGTGAAGGAAGATTCATTAGATGTGTGTGTTAAATCAAAACCCGAAAGAAACTCGCCAATATTTTGTGCGAAATAAGTAGCATCTCCACCTACCGCCGACAATTTACTGTTCATTCCGCGACTCATAGCCGTTACGCCAGTTTGTGCAAAAGTTAGTACAGAAGATTTTTCAGGGAATTTCTTCGAGAATGTCGCTTCAACCAAAGGTTCAATTTCATCTTCAAATTTTTCAGATACGAAAGTAATTATGCGAAACTCAGCACCACCATCAAAATCATCTAAATAGTATTTCTCATTAATTGATAGTAACTTCCTTGTAAAATCAAGCTCTGCAATTGGAATGTATTCATATTCGTCTTTATCAAATTCCGACACATCCACACGTTCATCATAAAAATCGGTCACAGGCACAGACACTTCATACAAATATTGGCCCTGTTCTAGCTCGGGCAAGGTATCAAAAACAGACGCAGAGATAGTAACATCTTTATCAAGGTCAACTTCCTCTGTAAAAATATCATGCAAGGTGTCGAGTTCGTCATGAGATAAAGATTCGTCATAATAAACTACGCCAGGAATGCGAAAAATCCCAGTTTTAGTAAAAAACTGAATACCGAAAAAAACTAAAGCAAAGCAACACAAGAAAATAATCAATCCAGAAACAAAAGATTTTTTACGCCGCCCTTTTTTGATTACATCCATAATTATATTTTATCATATTATCTTAAAACGGCAGTTACAATCAAACGATGCGTAGAATCGCCACCACCCAGGCTCAAACCAGCGCAAGTCATTATTACAAGAGTATCATTATCAGCCTCAGCCAAAATATCGCCCATATCAACTTGGTCCTTTGCCAGAATAGCCAAATCAGAAACCACATATGTCCGCGAATTATATTCAATCTCTTCGTCAATATTTATTTTATGTAAATTTTTAAACACCGTACTAGAATGTCCAATCAAAAGCGTTTTATTCCCTGCGCGCGAAAAACTACCAGCAATGTAATCCGGTGTGTTAAGCTTGCCATCTTGGACCTGCAAAGATGTGACATCAGAAGACAAACCAATACTAGGGATCCGTAAACTAGCAGTAATATCATAATTCTTTGCATCAGCAGGTTTTAAGCCAATAAGAACATAGGCAAAGAGAGCAACAAAATACAGAATTATAAAAGCATTTCTATAATTGAATCGCTTTTTAAGCTCCACCTCTCCTCCTTAAAACTAATTATAGCACAAGTATTTTCAAAGTCCAGGATTAAATAACTTTAATTTTTTTTCATGAGCTTTGTAATTTTTGTCATGCGAACCAACTTCCGCCCAAAAAGCCTTAGAATGATCCATATGGTTGAGGTGCGCAAGCTCATGCAAAATAACATAATCTCTCAAAACTTCAGGGACTTTCATCAAACCAATATTTAGCGATATAGTACGATTAGATGAGCAACTACCCCACCTAGTATTCGCATGAGATAATCGACACTTATTATAGGAATAACCATATAATTTGGCAAAGTATTCTAAACGATAAGGCAGATAACCCCTCGCTTTCTTCATCAGTTGCTTCTTTTGGTAATCACGTGCACGTTGTTCATTAGGATTTTTAATAGGCAACTTTTCTCTTATAATTTTACGATTCGACTCTAAAAATCTTTTTGCTAAAAAATCAGAAGTATATTTGGGCACAGACATAGAGAGTCTGCCCGATGTCGAAACAGAAAACTTTATCCCGCGCGACCACGGGTTTTTCCTAACTATAACTTCGCCAAATTCTTTATCTTTTATGATCATCAGAATATAAATCAGCCAATCCAGAAATTACATGTTTTGTTTGAGTTTCAAAAGTATGTTTGCCGGACAAAATAATCGGATGCTCATTGTCAGAAGGAGCTTCTAGATGATCTATTGCAGCATTATAGGCTTCTTTAGCCTTAGCCACACTACGATGTTTCATCTTTAGGCGATTCCTGATAGTGGCTACATCAGTCTGGATCCAAACCAATGATGGCTCATAGCCGGCATTATAGAACAATGAGCGGATTTCGCTTCTTTCCTTCTCAGTGTCTAACCCACCCTCCACGATAATAGTTTGCTTTGTTTTTGTAATTAGTCCTAGAATCGTAATGAGGTTTTTGCGACTGAACTTATACTCATCTTTAAGTTCATTAAGATTATAATAGGCCAACGAAAATTTACTAGCAAAACGCTCCGCGAAGGTTGTTTTACCACTGCAAGGCGCACCAAATATCAAGATCGCTCGCGGTTTTGTTTTATTACCTTCCATAATAAGACTATTGTATCATAAAAAATACAAAAAGCATAAAAAAGCTTGCAAAACGAAATTCTGGACAAAAATGGCAGGGGCTAAAAGGACTCGCATGGAGCGAAGCGACATTGAGTCCTGCTGTGGATTATTCTGGAACAAAAATGGCAGGGGCTAAAAGGACTCGCATGGAGCGAAGCGACATTGAGTCCTGCTGTGGATTATTCTGGAACAAAAATGGCAGGGGTTGCAGGACTCGAACCTACGACACCTGGTTTTGGAGACCAGTGCTCTACCAACTGAGCTAAACCCCTACATGTTAACAGTTATTATTGTATCATAAAATCCCTCAACAACAAAAATAATCCCCTAAGGGGGATTATTTTAACGCTTCTTTTCCTTAACTTCGTTACGGCCAAGGCTCTTCTTGGTTTCAACGAAAAGGACATGCTTGCGTAGCACAGGATCATATTTTTTTAGACTCAATTTATCTGGAGTATTCATCGTGTTCTTCTTAGTATAATAAGCGCGCACGCCAGATTCTTCAGAAACGAGCCCAACTAATTTTCTCTTCGTATTATTCTTCTTTGCCATAATTACCTACTATTTTATCATAAAAAAGTCGCAGGAGCAAGGTTTAACTTGCTCCCAAATGGATAGAAACTCGGATAAGCTAAGGCAGAAGACCGCTTCCCTTGCAATATTTGCACTTGCAATGATAGATATCATAGCCAGTGCCATTGCAGTAGTAGCACTTTTTAGCTCTGTAGCCAAGACCGCATTCCGCCCGATGACGATCCCTGTCATGTTCGGTGAGGAACACTCTGCCACATCTGTCACACTTATAAGTAGCCATCCATATCACCCCCTTCATTAAAGAACGATTTACCAGCGTAAATTATACTATACAGTAGAGTCCATTGCAAGCAAAAGCATTATCTATCGATTAATTTAGAAACGAATGCTCTTATATCCTTAATGCCTAGAGAGTTATTCGCCGGCACAAATACCTCAGGATCATCGATAAAATCAAGAGAATCAACTAGCTTATAGACTGCCCTCATCAGAGCTAATAATTCTTTTTCATCTTCATCGCAAAACTCATATGGTTTATCATAAACTTCCCCATCTTTATCCGGCGTAACGAATAAAATATGGGCCTCTTCCACTTTATATTTTGAATAAGTTGGCGAGTTATTCAGCAGTAATTTATAAAAACCTAGCTGCAACATATATTTATATAATGTAGCGTGCGAACGCCATTTTTCTTTGTGATAACCACCGGTTTTGAAATCGTATATCTTAATAGTTTTAGATGCTTCGTCAATTATAATGTGATCGATCTTCCCAGTTACTGGTATACCTTCTATCGATAGTTTTTCGACACCAAGATCTACCTCGGCCTTACCACATCTTAAGATTGCGCCAAATTCTCTAAGTGAAATCAACAAATCTTCTGGCCCTTTCTCGCGGATCTTCTGTGAAACTTCTATCGGCAACTCTTTTTTGTCAAGTTCAGACAGGAAAAATTCCACCGCCTCTTGGTCCGAAATGCCTTTACTGGTTACTGTCTCAAATGTCTTATGAACTAAATCGCCATAAGCCATTGCCTCAGTCTCAGGTGCATATGGAGCTCTTAGCAAGTAATTCTTGAAAAATTCCTGAGGACCACCATATACAATATCAATAAACGAAGTTAAACTCGAAGCCGACATCTTATAATTTTTTATACGTTCCTTATAGATCGCACGCATATCTGGCGATAATTTCACATATGGCGATAGCCAATTTTGCAAATTCCTTTCGGAACAAACATAGGCGCTTTCTTCATAATGTAAAATTACTTTACCGCTAGGAATCAAAGGAGAAATAACCTTTCCCGTATCAGAGTATTCTTCTAAATACTCTAGTCTAGCTGGCGATTTACCATTAAAATCGTGCAAAGAATTAGTAATATAAAGAGTATCCTTAGCTCTGGTTAAGGCTACATACAAAATGCGTAATTTTTCCCCATCAGTGGTACCAGTATGACGAATCTGAGTCAAGTTCTTGGGCAAAGCCAACAAGTTATTATTGCCCTTACCTTTGCCCCAAGCCATATGATCTGCCGAAATAATAAACACATATTTAAACTCTAGCCCTTTAGCCTTATGCGCACTTAAAACTTGCACCGCCTCGTCTGCATCTTTATATGGACTGGTAGTATTAATCGGCATCTCAGCCAATTCATAGTCGTCAATCATATTGATTAAATCTGCTAATTTAAGGTTTTTATCACCAAAATGACGGTTCAATTTGCCACGAAGAGCAGCGATACTTTCATATAACGAAAAAGCCGAATATTCACTATCCTTAGTATAATAATCCAAATAAGCCGACCGATATCCATTTAACTCTATCGCACCAATTAAATAATCAAGAAAAACTTCAAGCGGGTCATTGAACGACCTTGCGATTAAACTAGCCAAAAATTCTGCCGTCTTCCGAATATCTTCATTACTCGATTCCGCCAACAAATCAAACACGGCCTTTTTCTCGTTCCTTGCCTGTCCAACTAGTTTAATTATTTCAAGCATTGGTAAGTCCCAAAAGGGATAAGATAATACTTCAAGCACCGGTATACTCGGACGTAAATCATTAGCTAATTCATAAATATATCTCGAAACTGTCAAAATCTGGTGAATTCTTTCATCTTCTAATAAGTTGTCTCTTTTCTCGTACGCAATCTTAATTTCAGGATGACTTTTCAAAAACGGCAAAAGCGGTATAAAATATTTTGTTTTATAAGAAATAACGGCGATCTCGCTCTGGGGCACACCATTTTTTATTAATCTAGCAATCTCATCCGCCACGAAAGCATATTCCATATCAGAAGAAAGAAATTCGTGTCGAAAAATCTGAGTTTGTTTCGGGGCAGCATGATGTGCAATTAATTCTTTATCCGCGAATCGATCCGAAGCCTGATTAATAATTTTACGTGAAAAATCCAAAATCTCTTGCGTACTGCGGTAATTCTCAACCAATGGAATTACATTTGCATTATAATGACGTTGAAAATCCGTCAAATTAGTTGAAAGTGCGCCCTGGAATTCATAAATAGCTTGATCGTCATCGCCCACAGCCATAATTAAGGGTTTTTCATAATCAGTTAATTCCTTTATTATTGCAAATTGCGAAGGATTCGTATCCTGAAACTCGTCTAGCATAATGAATTGATAGCGTTCGGAAAGAGTAGCCTTAAAACCCTGATCAGATTTTAAAACTTTTACCGCCTCTTCAATCATATCATCAAAATCATAAAGACCATTTTTAATTAAATAATCATCGTATTTGCCCATAACAACCGCGATACTTGATAATTTTTTGTTGGCAATGCGATCTTTTAAGCGATAATTGCCCTTGCCATCCTTCTCAAAATAAGCATCCTTCCACTCTGATAATGGTTTGATTTTCTCCAAGCTTTCAGCTTCAAGCATAGCCGATTTTAAGTCCCTAGCGATAATGCAGATATTCCGCTCAATTCCAGGAAGAATCTCCGAAGAGCCATCAACATATTTTTGCAAAATTTCAAAAATAGGCAAATAAGCTTTATTATAAGATTCTTGATAATTACGCGGTATAATGTTTTCTAACAAAGGCGAAATAGCCCGTGATAGAACCAACGAATCCTCATCATTTTGCTTAGCTATTGTAGCAAGATCATTAGCATTCAAGCCAGCAGATTTAGCTGCAGAAATCACACTAATAATGTCTTTAATTGAATCACCCCTTAAGATATCATTTCCTGGTAAACTATCCTGAATTTGTTTTACTATTTTAAACTGAGTTACTTCATCAATAGCAGAATCTAGTCTACGATCATAATCTTCGGAATAATTCTTATATTGCGCCAAAATATCGGAGCCAAAGGCATGATAAGTACCAATGTTAACTTTTACGCCATCACTACCCACGATCGTTTTTAAACGTTCACGCATATTAGAGGCACCAGTCTCCGTAAACGTGAGACAAAGGATATTTTCTGGATTAGTGTCAGTATTTTTTAAGATATAAGCGACTTTCTCCGACAAAAGCTGAGTCTTACCCGTACCAGGTCCAGCAAGGACTAACAAAGGTCCATCTAGGTATTCTACGGCTTCCTTTTGTTTTTGATTTAACGGCATACTATCTCCTTAATTTGCTTTAGATACTTTAGATTTCGTGAAGTTTTAATGTCGCCACGCTGAATTCTATTTATTGCAACTAATCCTTCAATCGTTTCACCCGAGTTGATAGCACGACCAGACCGTAGTCTCCGACCAAATTCATAGTTTCTAGAGGGTAAACCACAAGTAAGTTTAAGATCGCCTATACCGCAAGCCAGATCAACCGTTTGAGGATTCGCACCATTTAGACTAAGAATGGTTTTCATTTCTTCCGAAACGTCATTTACGTATTTATTCCACTCTTTACTGTTTCGCCTTAAATCAAGCCAACCTGCTAAAATCGCATAAACATTCTTAAGCGCTCCACACATCAAAACACCATTCACATCATCAGTATAATCAAAAGTTAAATAATCAGTTGTAAACAAATCAATAATCCTTTGATCAGTTGCGGTCAACCTTGTCTCTTTTTTAGCTTTAATATCATTTGCAAACCCTGGCCCAGATATTACCATATAATCATTGAAGTCAACAAAAGGTTTTACCGACAAAAAACCTTTAGTTGCAATAATCAACGGCAGATTTTTTGGCAAATGTGATAAAAGGTAAGGCGCGACTTTAGAGGGCACAGCTAGCAGAATCACCTCCGCGTCAATAAGAGACGTTCCTAAGCTAGTATCTTTCAGCTTTATATCATAATTATTAACTACGTGTCCGTTATGGATCAAAATATCAGCCAGTACCGAACCATAAGCCCCAGCACCCAAAACAGTAATTTTCACACTATACTTCCCCAATCAATTTGATCGAATCAGACTCCGGTAATTCTTCGACATCTTTTAGCTTACGTTCAATCTGTCTAGAGGTAGTCTTAGCCGTCTCAATTTTATTTGCTGATTCTTGTAATTTTTTCTGTACCCCTTCTAATAAATCACCAAATTTACCAAATTGCGTTTTAACAGCACCTAACGTCTGCCAAACCTCAGCAGAACGTTTTTCAATCGCAACAGTCTTAAGCCCCATCAAAAGACCGTTTAAAGCCACAGGCAAGGTCGAAGGGCTCATTACTGAAACGTGATATTTTTGCCGAATCTCATCAGAAAGACCCGGTATTCTTAAGATTTCAGCATATAAAGACTCTGTCGGCACAAACATCATTCCAAAATCCGTCGTCATCGGCGGATCTAAATATTTAGTTGAAATTTTTTTCGCCTGCTCTTTTACATCCGTCGCCAGAGCCTTAGCATATTTCTCAATTTCATCTTTCTTGCCACTATCGTATGCCGCAATTAAACGAGAATAATTCTCCACCGGAAACTTACTATCGATTGGTAAATATATCGCACCACCATCATCCTTGCCAGGCATCTTTATTGCAAACTCAACTCGATCACCTGAACCTTGTTTTGTAATGACATTTTCTTCGTATTGCGACTTGTTAAGGATGTCCTCGATAATCACACCAAGCTGCACCTCGCCATAAATTCCACGTGTCTTTACGCCCTCCATTACTTTTTTGAGGCCTCCTACTTCTACAGCCATACTCTTCATCTCACCAAGCCCTTGCGAAACTTGATCTAACTGCGTCGAAATCGTCTTAAAGCTTTCATTAAACCGCTTTTCTACCGATGCTTTTAGTTTTTCATCAACAGTTTCACGCATTTCCTCTAACTTCTTCTCGTTGCCAGTTTGCAATCTTTCTAGGTTTTCCGCAATCTCTTTACGATTTTCACGAAAATTACGATCAATTGCGGGGTTTATTTTGCCAACTTCACCCTCCATACGAATCAATCGCTCATTCATTGTCTTAAAATCAGACGGCCCATTAGATCCTCGAGAGCTTCGAACTAAAAGAAAAATAACGATGATCAATAAAACAATAATAATCACCCCCATTGCACCTAAAAATATATCCATAAGATTATTATATCACATCTCGTCGTCTTCGTCATCGCTGCGTCTAGAAAGCGCCACTGCAATCGCCATACCAGAAGCAACGACAGTTGTCCCCAAAATTGCTAACTCAGTATCAGAAAGCGGCCCATTATCAATATAACCTTCGGAAACTCCAAGCGAAACACTATTGGTCTGCAATAACTCATTGCTGTTTTGCTCCGCTGGTGCCGGTGACTGCTGTTGTTGTTGAGCCGAAACAGTTACAAGAAAATCGACATAAGTATGAGAAGTTACGCCAGTCATTCAGATCGAAGTAGAACCAGCCGCCACACCAGTAACTAAACCAGTAGTGGAATTTACAGCAGCTGCTGAATCATCATCTGAAGAAAAGGTATAGTCTTCTAGCTCTGCTGAATTTGTTACATTTATTGTTTCAGTTCCATCAACGGCAAGATTCATAGAAGAATTGCTAATTGTCGCTTGAGATACTTCCTTTAGTCAGAAGGCATAATAAGTAACATCGCCACGCGGCTTCGTTTCAGGAGTAGCAATGTTGCTCCCACCCGATGTTGAATACCAATACATTAATAGATTGTTCGTACGAGTCGCCGTCGGTAATTCACCAAGAGAATCGCCATCAACAACCGAATAAGTAATCGTTGAAGGAGTACCACCATTCGCATTGAATGTAACTGCGTGTACAGTCTTATCAAAATCGCCTAGTTTAATATACATATTGCTAAGTGTAGCTTCGATATGTCTGATTGCAATTGTACAAACACCGTCTGTAGTATTACCAGTGCAATCATCAGCGGATATGCCCCAAACCATGTGTTTAAGCCAAATTGCTGATCAAAAGTAGAAATATTGTGCCTGAGCCTTTTCCGTCATAAGGTAAACTGGTATTATCCGGTGATAATTTGTTGCTCGCAAAAGTTTGTTGTTGGTCAGCTAGGCCATTATTTTCACTCGTGGAGCCGACTGTCGGGCTTGAACCGACGACCTACGGTTTACAAAACCGTTGCTCTACCAGCTGAGCTAAGTCGGCATCTGGTATGCGATATATTATATCACACACCAAAATAATTTAGTAGTTTTCAGCCTTGATCTCAAAATATGCTTGCGGATGGTTGCAAACCGGACAAACCTCAGGCGCCTGCTTGCCCACTACAATATGGCCACAATTACGACAAACCCAAATCACGTCACCATCCTTAGAAAAAACCTTCTGATCATCGACATTCTTTAATAATTTACGATATCGCTCTTCATGGTGCTTTTCAATTTCGGCCACTTCCTCGAATTTCTTAGCCAAATCATCAAAACCTTCCTCACGCGCAGTCTGAGCAAAACCTTTATACATATCCGTCCACTCATAATTCTCGCCGTCTGCGGCAGCCTCAAGATTAACCGCAGTATCTTCAACGGAACCACCATGAAGTTCCTTGTACCACATCTTAGCATGTTCTTTCTCGTTAAGTGCAGTTTCAGCAAAAATTGCCGCAATCTGCTCAAAACCATCCTTTTTTGCCTTTGAGGCAAAATAATCATATTTATTGCGCGCCTGACTTTCGCCCGCAAATGCGGTTTTTAAATTTTCTTCAGTTTTAGTGCCACTGTACTTAGTTTTCATTTTTTCTCCTTTCTTTAAACACAAGTATAACCACCATCAACTGGCAAAATTGCCCCTGTCACATAAGAAGCCTCATCCGACGCTAAAAACACCGCCGCAGCATTAAGTTCACCTGGCTTGCCATATCGTTTCATCGGAACGTGATTATCCGCAAATTCTTGAAATTTTGGGGTATCTAATACTTCTTTAGTTAACTCAGTTTCGAAATAGCCTGGGCAAATTGCGTTACAAGTAATGCCATCTGTAGCTAATTCTGCCGCCACCGCACGCGTAAAATTAACCACTGCCCCTTTCGAAGCATGATATGCAACCGTATGAATTTCCGTATTACCAACCAAACCATACATTGAGGCAATGTTGATAATTCTGCCATAATGGTTCTTTTTCATGATGGTAGCAAACGCTCTGGTCATCTTAAAAACACTAGTCTCGTCAGTTGCGATTGTATAATCCCATTCCTCGTCGGTCATTTCGATCACACCTTTATCCTTAGACGAGCCAGCACAGTTTAGCAAAATATCAACCTTGCCAAACTTCTCTTCTACAAGTTGCGCTGCTGTGTTAATATCATCGGTCGAAGTTACATCACACTTGATTGTTAATACATTAGTTGCCCCAGCTTCTTCCAATTTTGGCTTAAGCTCCTCTAATCTTTCAATGCGTCGGGCCAAGATCGCTAAATCTGCCCCTTGCTTTGCAAATGCCAAAGCCATTTGCTGACCAAGACCAGAAGATGCACCCGAAACCACCGCAACTCTTCCTTTTAAATTAAACATTGAATCTCCTTTCTATTATCCTAATTATACCAACGAATGTGTTAAAATTAAACCATGAAAAAAAGTCGAAGCGAAATAATAGTAAATTCTGGATATTTATTTATTGCCATAAACTTTCTATTATCGGTTTTTAATATAATGATCGGTTTGTTATCAAATTCTATTGCAATAATATCCGATGCTATTCATAGCCTCATCGATGCAATATCAGGAATACTTGTAATCGTTAGTGAAAAACTAGCTAATCGTAAAAAGTTCAGCGATAAAAGAGCAAAAATCGAGCGCATTGCAACAATCATGATTGCAATTATTATCATAGCGACAGGAATCCACATTGCAATTGAATCGTTCGCAAAAATAATCACGCCAGAAGAGGTGGACTATTCTGCCCCCATAATTATCGTCTTAGTTGCAAGTATCATTACTAAATATTTGCTAGCAGCTTACCTCAAAAAGAATGGCAAAAAGACAAAATCAGACGTGCTAATCGCAAGCAGTGCCGAAACCATGAATGACACTTTCATTTCTATAGCAGTATTTATATCAGCAATAGTATATCTAATCTGGCGTGTCGACATCGAAGCATATATGGGCATCATTATTTCAATTGTCATCATTAAAATTGGCCTGGAGTTTATTTTTCCACATATCTCCAGTCATCGCCACCATCATCCGTTCGAAACAGATCCGACGCATGGCGTCACTCATTAATGGCCCATAAAGATTTAAGCCTTCTGAAAGAATTTTTTTGGACGAATTCAAAACAAATTATATAATTATTTATATAAATAGTTATTGACAGATTTATATTTTTTGATATTATAGGGGTATGAAAAGTTTTATTGATCCAAAAGAATTAGCTAAACGTTCAAAAGAAAGCTCCAGGACTGTGTCTCTACGAGTAAAAGAAAGGACCTGGCTTGGTTTTGAACAATTAGCAAAAGAAAATGACACAACGGCAAACGCATTAATTAGCGAACTAGCTGACTACTATATAGAAAATTTAAACGGAAAGCTCAATCTCTCTGACGCAGCAGTAGAACACAATAGATTCAAAAACGCTCTCGGAAAAGAGATCAAAAGAATGTGCCACCTTACAATTGACGACGTGATATCAGAGTATTGCCCATTTCCGACCGAATATTATCGTGTTAACGATAAATATACATTACTCGAATTTTCAAAAAAAAGCATAACAAAGTTTTCGAATGGCGAGGTCGACATAATGGGAAGAGTACATGATGAACTGCTATTTGGCAATTTCTATGATGGTAAGATCGTACTATGCCCAAGCTTAAAGAAAAAAGAAGCAGTTTATTGTGCAGGGTCTTATAGCTATAGCTCAGGGGTACAAGATGTCCTATATATTCCGTTCGAAAAATCTCCAGACGTAATTCATATACTCGAATTCGCTGAACAAAATTCAAAAGGTAATCTATTCAAGGGCGATCCCGACGTAGAAATTATGGACAAAATCGCAGAAATCATTAATAGCTACGATTATCATTACACCGAAAACGGAATTAACGCCAAGTACGACGAAGAGGAGAGAAAAAGCATGCTAAACGAAATAGCACTTGCCTTGACAGAATGGATGGAGGAAAAATGGCTATAGAGATTACAAAACATTTTCGTAAACGCTTCATTCAAAGGATTGCCAACACGAAACGAATTAACGAGATCACAGAACAAGCAATAGAAAATGGCACATGCACAAGCGAAATCAAAAGCACTATTCTTCGTAAGGAACTAACAGATAAGGAAAAACAATCCTATGCAACGGCAAAATTGTATAAAAATAATGTATTTTGGTTCAGCGAGAACAAAGCAATAACTGTATATCCCTTATCACAAAAGTATCATGGAAAAGTATAACTCACAGACAAATAGAATTATCCCCGCAGACTTCAAATCATATTATGTTACAGGGGCAGGCAGAATCAGTTACGCAAAGCGAAAAGAAATATTAGAAGGAGATGCGCAAAAAAGACGCGAATTAATGGGCAATGCTTTTAATTCGTATGAGGCGGCAGCGCTAGCAAAAGTCAAACTAGAAGCAACTAATCGCCTCAAGCCATATGCAGAAAAAGAACTCTGCGCAATCAAAGGAGTTCCAACAATAATTACGAAATATCATATACCAAAAGAAAAATATGACGAATTAATGTGCGACATAAATCTTTTGGCGACAAATCAAAGGTAAAAAAATGGAGCCTCGAACCGGGTTTGAACCGGTGACCTCATCCTTACCATGGATGCGCTCTACCAACTGAGCTATCGAGGCACGTGGTGCTGGAGGTAGGACTCGCTTGGAGCGCGTTAGCGCGACAACGATGTCCTACTTTTCCCGCACGTCCGAAAGGACGTGGTGCTGGAGGTAGGACTCGATGCGAAGCACGAGTCCGTCTTTTTTCAACACATTTTCAATGTGGTGCTGGAGGTAGGACTCGCTTGGAGCGCGTTAGCGCGACAACGATGTCCTACTTTTCCCGCACGTCCGAAAGGACGTGGTGCTGGAGGTAGGACTCGATGCGAAGCACGAGTCCGTCTTTTTTTCAGCAC
>CAYYYH010000010.1:0-29559 GCA_964476395.1 uncultured Candidatus Saccharibacteria bacterium
CGAGTCCGTCTTTTTTTCAGCACATTTTCAATGTGGTGCTGGAGGTAGGACTCGATGCGAAGCACGAGTCCGTCTTTTTTTCAGCACATTTTCAATGTGGTGCTGGAGGTAGGACTCGAACCTACGAAGCCCGAAAGCGAGAGATTTACAGTCTCTTGTCATTGCCACTAGACGACTCCAGCGTACCCTAATTATACCAAAACGAGAAGAAAAATCAACTTAGATTCTTTTTCGACCTACATGGGTCTTTATTACTCTAGATCTGCTAACACCCCTAGTAATTGTTCTGGTTTTCACGCCAGAATTAGCTGATCGATTTATTGCACGAGCTCCAGTTGACATCTTACTCATTTTTCTTGCACGATTACGACGCTTTTTGGCTTCATTGTCTTTAACAATTTGCTCTTCGATCCTTGCAGTAGTTGCGGCGGCAGCCTCAGCGTCACCAGAATCTTCATAAATAGCTAAAATCTGTCGCAAAGTTGAAACACTAGGATCTAATTCAAACGCATTTTCCAAAGCCTCCACCGCCTTCTTAGAATTACCAAGTTTTTCTTCTGCTTTTGCTAGAGCAATGTAGCGAGACGGCACATCGCCTTCCATTTCAATTGCCTGCTTAAACGCCATCGCAGCCTTCTCGTAAGCTCCAGTTTCTAAGTATATTAATCCAGCGTTATGGATGGAGGCCGGATTACTGTCGAGCGATTGTGCAATCTCGAAGCATTCCACTGCCTCGTCATATTTTTGTCCTTTTGCATATAATATCCCTAATCTATTGTATGCAGCAGCATTCTTTTCATCAAACTTCAAAATAGTCAACAAAGCCTTTTCGGCTCGAAAAGGTTTACGTTCTTTCATGGCAGTTTGAGCTACCTGCCATAATTTTTTCATCTGCGCCTTATACTTTGGCGATTTTTCTTCTTTCTTAGGCGCTTTCACTTCAGCTGGAAAGAAAAACACTAAATAAGACACAAAAACCAAAATTACGAAAACCGCAATCATATTCTATATTTTAGCATAAATCCGCAATTAAGTGTAATTTTATATGACCATTCTTCAAAATATTGTCATAAGCAACTAAAAACTTAGGGATCTTACTGATAAAAACTTCACGATTTGTCAAAAAGTATGACTTATATAACATCTCGATCGCCACACTTAGAACCGCCAAGACAAATTCCCTAGTCTTAGTTTTTTGTTTTGTCATTTCATCTGCTAACTGCACCAAATCCGCACCCTTTGCCACCAGGATCTTTTTAGCAAAAGCCTTTACATTATTATCTTTTACATTTATCGAGCCAAAATCAATGTCTTGACGCAGAAAATAAATCGGCGCTCGGCTCAAAATCGTCGGTAAAATTCTATATGGCGAATCAGTAACTAAAATAAAATGGACTTTGTCCTTGGGTTCTTCAATGCTCTTAAGGAGCGCATTTGCTGCTTCATCGTTAATCTGATCCGCAGGACGAATTATGATATATGTATCATCAATCTGTTTCATGCCAAGCCTACTGATTAAATTTCTAACCTGTTCGATCGTAATTCTGACCTTATCTTCTGGCTGGACTACAATCGCATTATGTATTTCAAAAGTCATGTCAGTCGGCAAAACAAGAATTATCGCCCCACTGTTTTCAGCAATTTTTAAAACTTCATTAGTATTATTTAAAAACATTTGTAAATTCCGTCGGTAAGTCTGCCTTAAAAGTTTTGCGAGACCCACCTGGCAATGTAATTTCTAAACTATTTGCGTGCAGATATAATCGATCCGCCTTATTATCGCCATAAACCGGATCTCCCAAAATAGGATGTCCGATATATTTTAGGTGCACCCTAAGTTGATGCGTTCTTCCGGTTGTAGGTTTTAGTTCTAAGAGAGAAAACTTACCATTAGATTTAAGCACACGATAAAATGTTTCGGCGGATTTACCACTTGCATCTACCCTAAAAGTCGTTGGATGCTTTAAGTCGCGTGCAATCGGCAAATCAATACGCGCTACATTTAGCTCAGGCTGCCCCTTTACGATCGCATAATAAGTTTTGTGCACTTTACGATCCTGAAACTGTTTACGCAAAAATTTTTGTACATCCTCATTTTTTGCTAAGATCACTACACCACTTGTATCGCGATCCAACCTATGCACCAAAAAGCCAAAATCAGCCAAAGTTTTTTCGGGGCAATACTCACCTTTAGCCATACTAAGCAACCCCGCAGGTTTATTCAAAACCAAAACATCATTATCTTCGTATATTATTTTGGGGTTTAGATCAGCATTTTTCTGGCCTTCGGGCACCGAAAGTTCAATTTTTGCATTTCGCAAAAACCTTTGGTTAGACTTAGTAACCACATTGCCATCAACCTTCACAAACCCACCTTCGACAAACTTTTGCAAAGTAGATCGATTATAGCTGGAATACTTATCTACTAGTAACAAATCGAGGCGAACTTTTTCCTCTACTTCTGGCTCGGCATTAAGTTCAATATCACCATTTACTAAGCGTGACATTTCGGGTTTACTAAATTTCTTACCAATTCTAATCATAAAGCCCCATAAATCTAGCGCAGTCCGAAAGCTTTTTGCACTTCTAATAACTTCTTGTCCGCAACTTCATTAGCATATTTTTCGCCAACACCAAGTAATTCATGAATTTGATCATCCGAAACTTCAGCCAATCTAGCTTGAAAACCAGTCAATAAATCAGCAACGCTATCAGCTACTTGTTTTTTGAGGTCGCCATAACTGGTTTTGCCGTTCCACTCTGCGACAACATCCGCTAGTGGCCGATCATGAATCAAAGATTCTATTAATATCAAATTCGAAATACCGGGCTGGTTGAACATATCAAATTTGATTTTACCAAGTGAATCAGTGGTTGCGGACATAATCTTTTTCCTGGCCTTTTCTGGCGTATCGCTCATCATAATTTTAGAATTTTCGGCCAAAGTAGATTTAGACATTTTCTTTTCAGGGTTTAATAAATCACGGATCCTTATCCCCTCATCGCTACCCATAAATTTAACCTGGTCTGCAGTCTTGGCGGGAATAGTAAAAATCCCGCCATATCGATTATTAAATCTAGTTGCTAAGTTACGCGTCAGCTCGATATGTTGAAATTGGTCTTCGCCTATTGGTACATAAGTCGCATCATAAAGTAGAATATCTGCTGCCATCAAAATCGGATAATTGAAAATTCCCACGTTACAAGAATCTTGACCTTTTGACTTTTCTTTAAATTGGATCATGCGCGAAGTTTCACCCATTGTTGCTACGCAATCCAAAATCCAGCATAACTCAGAATGGGCCGGTACATAACTTTGACGATAAATATGAATATTATCGTTAAGCTCCAAACCAGAAGCCAGATAATACTTAAGAGAGCGAATTGTATTATCCTTCAAGCTACCGTCAACGTCAGAAATAATTGAATGCAAATCGGGCACAAAAATATTTATATGATAATCATTAGAATGTTTGTTTGCAAGGCGCACCATCGGCAAAAGAGCACCAAGGTAGTTGCCAAGAGTAATTTCTGAATTAGATCTAATACCAGTTAAAATAGTTTTCATATTCCCATTATAGCAGATTTATGGTAAAATAAAAACGTGGGGTGTTAGCTCATTTGGTAGAGCGCTTCCATGGCATGGAAGAGGTGAGGAGTTCGAGCCTCCTACACTCCACCATTTTTTGCAAAAAAGCATGGGGGCTCGTTCTTCGAATCGAGCCTCCTACGCTCCTCTATTATTTTTATGCTTATCTAATAATAGCACAAAAAACTTAGACGGCATATGCAAAAATCACCAACCTATGCGTGGCCCTACCACCACCCAACATCGTACCACAACAAGTCATCAAAGAAAGATCATAATAATTCAGAGTCACCTGAGACGAAGCGTCAATATTCTTATCTATCGCATTCGCCACAGATTGCATATAATTACCTTTACCATTTAATTGCAAAAGACCTTTAGTTTCATTCTTTTCATAAACTACAATCTTAGCAACTATATAATTAGTAGTAACACCGTCTATAGTAACGGAGAATCTCTGACCGACCCAAGAATTAAAAAGAACACCAAACAGATTCGCCGAATTATGCGCATAGATAAACTTATTGCCATACCTATTAGCTACAGAATCAGATACATATCCGGTGTCCGAAGATTGAATCACGGGAATAGTACGACCACTAATTGAGATCGAATTGGAACTAGCTACGGCATAGCTTGCAGTCGAAGTAGATTTCGTATGGCTAACCTTAGTAGCGCCAACCATGTGATCGGCAATCTCTTCCGTTGATCTCTCTGGCGCAACCATTTTTTCTATAGTCTTAGCATTGCTTATAGCCGAACTCCTAGAAATGAAAACATCTCCGTCAGCCAAAAAACCAGGACTAATAATTATCCCAATAAGAGCAGTTATAAATAACAAAAAAAGGCGTTTCGCCATCTTAAACTCCCATTTATGACCAATTTATAACTTCATTATATCACACTTTTGCTTATCTGTCAATATTATTCTTAAGTTTATCGTCACGAACAAGGGATATATGGTATAATGAAGCAAAGGAGGTCCATGAGCAAATTTGACGATCAATATATTGACTTGTGTCGCCGTATCCTCGAAAACGGCGAAAAAATCACTAATTATCAAAAAAAAGATCAAAGAAGCCAATCTACCACTTCGGCAATTCCAGATCATACCGCTCAAGCCACCTCTGCCGCCAGAACGATCCGACTCCCCCATCAGATATTACAATTTGATCTTTCCGAAGAATTCCCTATTCTAACCTCTAAAAAAGTTGGATTTAAAACCGCAATTCTGGAGATCTTGTGGATCTACCAAGTCGCCTCCAATGACGTACGCTGGCTACAAGAGAGAGGCGTCAAAATCTGGGACGAATGGGAAATTGCCGAAAACGGCACGTGCCAAGAGCGCAATATTAGCCAAATCTATCATGAGAAACACCCTAAGGAACCTACCGAAAATTTTGCCCACACCATCGGTACCGCCTACGGATGGATCGTTAAAAAATATCACCTAATTGAGAATCTAATCGAAACACTAAAAAAGAATCCTGGTAACAGACGAATGGTGCTTTCTCTCTGGCAAAATGAATGGCTAGAAACCGCCGCCTTGCCAAGTTGTGTTTGGAATTCGCAATGGAACCTAATTGATGGACATTTAAATCTCTTAGTAACGTCTCGTTCATCAGATGTACCCCTAGGATTACCATTCAATATCGTACAATACGCTACTCTTTGCCATCTGATTGCCGCCAGCGTCGGCGCCACCCCTGGTCAATTTACCTTCATCACCAACGACGCCCACATTTATGAAAATCAAATCGACGGAATCAAGGAACAAATTGCGCGCTTCGAAAAAGCTCAAGAATCAGGCACTCTTCCTCCACCTCCTACTCTCTGGATTAATCCAGAAATACATGATTTCTACGCTTTTGACAATTCACGCGAACTAAGAGATATCAAACTGTTAAACTATAATAATCTTGGCACCATCAAAATGCCAGTCACGGAGTAAACATGTTCATCATTATTGCAGCAATTGGCAAAAACAACGAAATTGGCAAAAACGGTGGCCTCTGTTTCCATCTCAAAAATGATATGGAATTCTTTCGCGAAAAGACCATTAACCATAAAGTCGCCATGGGCTACAATACCTGGAAATCCTTACCAAACAAGCTAAAAAATCGCAAAAATATTGTTATATACGAGCACGACACCACTGGGCCTGATAAAATAGTCCATAAAATTGACGAATTTATTAACAAGAATAAAGACACCAACGAAGAAATTTATATCATCGGCGGCGGCATGATCTACCGCCAATTTCTCCCATACGCCAAAAAGCTATATCTTACCGAAATAGATGCAACCGATCCTGAAGCCACCGTCTTTTTCCCTGTTTTCGATCAATCAAAATATGATAAAATGACAATTAAAGAAGGTTCTGAAGAAAGCCTAAAATACACTATAAACGAATATAGGAGGAAAAAATGAAAGACTGCATTTTCGACTTAATTAATTCAGAAAAAACACGCCAAAGCGAAGGCTTAGAGCTCATCCCAAGCGAAAACTACGTATCAAAAGACGTTTTAGACGCCATGGGCTCAGTTTTAACAAATAAATATTCAGAAGGATATCCTAGCTTCGAGGGCATTACAGAATGGAGTGAAGAAAAAATTGCCGATGAAATCTTGCCAAACTTTCGTTACTACGGCGGGCAAACCAACATCGATCGTATCGAACGACTCGCTATCTCTAGGGCATGTAAGCTTTTTAACGCTGACCACGCCAATGTCCAGCCTCATTCTGGTGCTAACGCCAACGAAGCAGTCTATTTTGCCTGGTGCGACCCTGGCGACAAAATCCTCGCCATGGACCTCGGCCATGGCGGCCACCTTACCCACGGATCGCCAGTTACACGAAGTGCCAAAATCTACAATTTTATCCCTTATGGCACCAATGAGTCTGGTGATATTGACTACAATCAAATGGAAACGCTCGCTCTCGAAAACAACATTAAACTAATTCTAGTGGGATACTCTGCTTTTATGAAAATTCCGGATTTTGAGCGCGTAAGCTTGATCCGACAAAAAGCTGAGAAAAAATGGGGGCACGAGATACTTTTGATGGCCGATATGGCCCACGTCGCAGGGCTAATTGCTACCGGAATACATCCAAATCCACTAAAATTCGGCTTTAATGTAATGACGACCACAACTCATAAAACCCTCCGTGGACCTCGTGGAGGACTCATTCTTACAATGGGAGAAGTAAGCTCTCCAATCAAAAAAATCGAGGCAAAAACCCTTAATAATATCCCTACCCTCGTCGATAAGGCTGTCTTCCCCGGTACACAAGGTGGCCCATTAGAGCACGTCATTGCCGCCAAGGCTGTAGCTTTTGGCGAAGCTATGAAGCCATCTTTCAAAACATATGCCAAAAACATCGTCAAAAACGCCAAAACCCTCGCAAGAGAGCTAAAAAATCGCGGCTTTATCCTCCAGGGCAGTGGGACAGAAAACCATCTTATTCTGATCAATATCAAAGAAAGCTTTAACATCACCGGCAAAGACTACGAAAAGGCACTTGATCTAGTCGGTCTCACTCTTAATGCCAACGCCCTCCCCGGTGATAAAGGGGGTGCTTTCAATCCAAACGGAGTACGACTAGGTACCCCAGCAATCACTACGCGCGGTATGGGTGAACCAGAAATGATCAGAATTGCAGAATGGATGGAAAAAGTCGCCAAAGTTTGCCAAAAAACCACAGATCTATCCGATAATCCAGAAATTGCCACAATCCGCGAAGAAGTCAAAAAAATAGCCCTTAAATTCCCGATTCCTGGAATATAAAAGCTTTTGGTGGAGTGCAGGAGACTCGATTCAAAGAACGAGTCTCCGAATATTATCTACCTGAAACAATGGTGGAGTGCAGGAGACTCGATTCAAAGAACGAGTCTCCGAATATTATCTACCTGAAACAATGGTGGAGTGCAGGAGACTCGAACTCCTCACCTCGACAATGCGAATGTCGCGCTCTACCAGATGAGCTAGCACCCCGTGCCCAAATTATATCATAAAATGGCAACATAAACAATCAAAAAGGCACTTCAAGGGGTGTCCGGAGGCTACGGCCGAGGATTAAGGGCGCGAGGCCCGTAACGACGGGCCCGAGCGACCCGTCCCCGAGAAGTGCTTTTTGATTGTTTTGATTTAACGTTTTGAGAATTGTTCCTTACGACGTGCAGAGCGCAAGCCATATTTTTTGCGTTCTTTTTCGCGCGGATCACGCTTCATCATTCCAGCTTTTTTCAATATTGGTCTAAGATCAGGAGCTTCTACGGTCAAAGCCTTAGAAATTGCAAGCTTAATTGCATCAACTTGTCCAGCCAGACCACCACCCTTTACCAAAATACTAATATCAAAATCTTTCTGCTTCTCGGCAATTGCTAGCGGATCAGTAATCTCGGCTAGATAAGTCTTGTTGCCAGAAAGATATTCAAGCGCTGGCTTATCATTAATAGTGATTTCGCCCTTACCCTTATACAAGCGTACAGTCGCCGTAGAAGACTTCCGACGCCCTAGCCCATAAGCATATTTCTTTGTTGCTACCATTATTTAATCTCCTTTGGGTTCTGCGCTGCATGGGTATGCTCAGCGCCTTCAAACACGCGAAGTCTTGCCAATCGACCAGCGGCCAACTTATTCTTCGGCAACATTCCTTTAACAGCCTCACGAATTACTCTTGAAGCATCTTTTTCAATTACTTCTTCAAGCTTCAATTCCTTAATCCCACCAGGATATCCACTATGACGATAGTACTTCTTCTGAATCATTTTTTCACCAGTAACTACCACGTTCTTCGCATTGATCACGACTACATAATCGCCGTTATCAATATGTGGCGTATAAGTAACCTTTGACTTGCCCATTAGCTTGTCGGCAATTACGACTGCCAACTTGCCAAGTGGCATAGAAGATGCGTCAATAAGATACCAATCACGACTAACCTCTGAAGCTTTTTGGCTATAAGTTTTCATTATTTAGCCTCCTTCTTCGTCTTTTTAGGTGATTTTTTAGGTTCATCATGGTGAGCGTCAAGCGAAATGTCATCTACAAAACTAATTGTACCCATTTCGGAATTGTCTCCACGACGATATCCAGCCTTCTCGATTCTGAGATAACCAGAATTCCTCTTAATCTGAGGAGCAATTACGTCGAACAAAAGAGTGGCAGATTCTAGATCATTCAACCTAGCAATAACCATTCTGCGGTTGTTAAGTCCGCCCTTCTTAGCCATCGTAATCAATTTTTCCATACCTCTACGAATTTCCTTCGCACGAGCCAAAGTCGTAGTGATGGATTGATATTTAATCAGAGAGCACATCAACCCACGCGTGAGCGCCAATCTCTGATCGGTTTCACGGCCAAATTTTCGGCCTTTATAACTGTGGCGATGCATATTAAATATTTAACTCCGTTAACTTTTCTCTTACTTCATCTAATGCTTTCTGCCCAAAACCCTTCAAATCTTTAAGATCAGTCTCAGAAAGCACGACTAAATCACGAATAGTCTTAATATCGTTATTTAGAAGCGCGTTTGCAGTGCGTGCAGACAAATCTAGCTCTTCGATCGGTAAATTCAAGCCAGAATCATCTTCTTCCTTTAGCGCGCCAGGCACTGGAGCCGATTCTACTCTAGTACTACCGGCTAAAGCCGTATATTGATTAACTAGAATCGCAGCAGCCTCTTCAAACGCTTCAGTAGGCGTGATTGTGCCGTCCGTATCAATCACCATCGTGAGTTGTTGCAGGTTAGTATCCTGACCAACACGAGTATTCTCGACTTTATAGCGAACCCTTAGAACTGGGGTAAACACAGCGTCAACAGCAATCATATCAGAATGCGTACGTTCCTCGCTAGACTGCTCAATAGTCAGATAACCTCTACCGGTCTCAACAATAAAATGCATTTTGACAGTTTTCTTTGGATCATCAATATGACAAATCGTCTGGTTTGGGTTAGCAATTTCAACTTCAGCAGGAAGTTTAATGTCACCTGCAACTACACGTTTATCACCATCTTTTTCGGACTGTTTATCACCCTTCATCTCAAGAGTTAGTTCCACAGGGGCATCAGTGTGCATCTTAAAACGAATATTCTTAAGATTTAACATGATGTCCACGACATCTTCGCGTACGCCAGGGATCACAGCGTACTCATGGCTTGACCCGTCAATCGAGAAAGCCGTGATAGCTGCGCCCTTAATACTCGAAAGAAGAACTCTCCGGAGAGAATTGCCCAAAGTGTTCCCATAACCGTAATAAAGCGGTTTAATAACAAACTCTGCGCTGTTTTCACTTAATTCCTTAACGCTAGCAAGTGATGCCTCATGAATGTTTTTTGTCGTCATGTCCTTTTCTCCTTAGCGTGAGTAATACTCAACGATTAATTGTTCATTTATGCCTGGCTCTGCCTCTTCGCGTTTTGGCAAACCAGTTATTTCAATTTTCATTTTTTTCGCGTCGACCTTTAACCACGAAAGTGGAGTAGCATTAGCTGCCCCAATGATATTTGAAAGATTTTTAAAATATTCTGTTTTTGCTGATCTAGGACGAACTTCAATAACGTCACCAGCATTTAAACGGATTGAAGGAATGTCGACTCTGCGACCATTCAATAGAAAATGGCCATGCGAAACTAATTGTCTAGCCTGACGACGGGTCAGCGCAAAACCAGCGCGATAGATCACATTATCTGCCCTTCTCTCAAGAAGCTCGAGTAATTTCTGGCCAGTCATTCCTTCAGCTTTTTGAGCTTCCTTCATTAGCTTTGCAAATTGTTTTTCAAGAAGTCCATACATCCTACGTACCTTCTGCTTTTCGCGAAGTTGCGTTAAATACAAACTTCCACCTCTGACTCGCATATCACCATGCTCGCCAGGAATTCCAGATTTTTTCGCCATTACCTTATGAGCTTTTGGCGCCAAAGCAAACCCTTCACGGCGACTTTGTTTTACAATTGGAGAATGATCTCTAGCCATTATGGTTTCCTTTCTCCCTTAGGACGCACACCACCATGCGCAATCGGGGTTACATCTGTAATACTATCAATCTTAATACCAACGGTCGAAATCGCTCTAATAGCCGCATCTCTACCTAGACCAATGCCAGATACGTATACGTCTACAGAATTAAGAGCGTGATTCTTTTTGGCAATTTCCAATGCTTTTTCCGCTGCTACACCAGCCGCAAAAGCCGTGCCTTTTTTCGAACCACGAAAACCATTGGCGCCTGCCGATGAAGCAGATAAAACGCCACCGCTCTTATCGGTCACGCTAATAATAGTATTATTAAACGTAGCCTGAATATGAACAGCCCCAGCATTAACAATCCGTTTAGTCTTTTTAGACTTAGCCTTCGAAGTAACAGCAGTCTCTTCGGCACTAGCCACAGCTTCAGTGATTTTATTATTATCTTCTTCTGCCATAGTATCTCCTTAAGTCTTACTCGCTGCCTTAGGTTGCGTACCACCGACCGCGATCGCCTTACCCTTACGCGTACGTGCATTCGTACGGGTACGTTGGCCGTTGACTGGTAATTTAGCCTTGTGACGCATTCCTTTATAAGAATTAATATCCTTAATTCTTTTAATATTATTGCTCACGAGACGTCGGAGATCACCTTCGACATGATACTTACTAGAAATAATGTCGTTAAGTTTCTGTTCGTCAGCCTCGGTGAGATCTTTCACCCGAGTGGTAGGCTCGATTTTAGCCTCCGCAAGGATTTTCTTTGACGTAGTACGACCAATCCCATAAACATAAGTCAGTGCAATCCACACTTGTTTATCGGACGGGATCACTACACTAGCTATTCTAGCCATATATTTTAACCCTGCCTTTGCTTATTTTTAGGTTTTTTCTTATTGATGACCCTAAGTACACCCTTTCGGCGTACAATGATGTCATCAGGGGAGATTTTTTTAACACTTGCACGTACTTTCATCGTGTTAAAACCTTTCCTTGTTATTGTCGTAATTTCTACGAGTATGGCATTACTAAATACTTTTGCAACTAGTATTTAATAATCTCCATATCAACGTTGTAAAAATTACAACAGTTAATATTGATCCTTGAGCCGAAAACTGATTCTACCCTTTGTAAGATCGTAAGGGGTTAACTCAACCTCGACTCTGTCGCCCGGAACCAAACGAATGTAGTTTTTGCGCATTCGCCCGCTCATATGAGCAACAATAATATGACCATTCTCGAGTTCAACCCGAAACTGGGTATTAGGCAGTGCTTCAACAACACTACCTGTGAGCTTAATCACTTCCTTTTGACTAGCCATAAATTACTCTACCAGTATAACACATGGAAAAATATTTGTAAAGACCCTAATCCTCAATAAGCACCGCCCTAGTAAACTGTCTAGACAAATAGGTTCCTCTCTGTTGCGACCACTCCCCAGTACAGGAAATTAAAGTGACTGATTCCTTCCCAGATTCTGGTGATCTTGCGGCAGTTGCCATATAAGCGTCCGCGTCATCCAATAAAACGCTATTATTTTCAACTACGGAATAATTATAGACTACTCCATCACCTCGCTCCACAGTAATAATGTCACCATTTGACAAATCGGGTAAATGCTTAAATACGCCCAATACATTTGGACCACCGTTGTGCCCGTCAATAATCATTGTGCCACCGTAGCCCGGCTTACCGGAAGCCTCGTACCAACCCACATCAAAAATGTTTCTCGGTGTATCTAATTCACCAGAAGCTTTTACACCCATTGCTAAAATCCTAGCCCTAGAAATTCCCAGCTTCTTTATTGTTAAATACCTTGGGTGGTCAGCTGGAACTGTATATTCCCGCACTTCTTCTTCAGTAGGTTCTTCCTCTACTAATTCTTCCTCAGAACTCTCAGATTCAACAACTACTCTTTCACTACCCTCTTTCTCATGATAGTAATTATGTTCGAACGAAGCCACCTTAATAATAAAGAACAAAAACAAAAACGCAAATATTAACCATCCCACCCATTTTAAAATCTTGCGCCAACCCTTAATCTTTAAGCTCATCACCGAAATCATCATAAGTTATCATTAACGCTCGGGAATCTACAGAACGCAAGTTCTCAAGGGCCACAGTAACTACGATCAAAAGTCCAGTGCCAGAGATCGAAAGACCAATCGGTGCACCAGTAGTTAAGATAAACACATAATCTGTAATGAAAGGCAACATTGCAATTAATCCTAAAGCTAAGGCGCCAAACAAATTCAAACGATTGACTACCTTATTGAGGTAATTAGACGTAGTAATACCAGGCCTCACCCCCTCTATAAAACCACCCTGCTTTTGCAAATTGTCCGCAATTTCCTTAGTATTAAAAATGATAGAAGTATAAAAATATGTAAACATAAACACTAGCAAGAAATAAAGTGCTGGATATACAAACCATCTTGCCGTAATTCCATCTGGATACATCGTCGAGAAGTTATTTGCCGAAGGAGCTGAGAAAATCTCTACCATAGATGCACCAAATTCATTTCCGGGGTCAACGGACATCACTACTTGACCCACCAAGGCTGGCAAAGAAAGAAATGCCGTGGCAAAAATCACCGGAATTACGCCAGCAGCAATTAATTTAATCGGTAAAATAGATTTAATTCCGCCATACGTAGAATTACCATGTACACGCTTAGCGTAATTAATAGTAATGATTCGTTGTGCTTCATTTAGCTTTACCAAGAAATATATTACTACTATCATAGCCAAAGTAAAACCAAGCACAATCCAAAATGTAACTGGATTAACAGGAAGTTCAAACCAACCAAATACATCAAGTCCGCCCTGGCTCGTATCAAATAAAGCCACACCAAGTGACGCCATCGTAGTAGGAAGTTGAGAAATAATCGAAGCAAAGATTAATGTCGAAATACCATTTCCTACGCCCTGCTCCGTAATCAATTCACCCATCCACATCAGGATCAAAGAGCCAGCCGTCATTGCGGTCACCGAAAGCGCCCAATCGCCAAAAGTAGGCGTAAAATCAGTGGCAATGTTAGCAGATAAAGTCGACTGATAGAGAATGAATATGTATGCAATAGACTGCACAATAGCTAGTGGTACAGTAAGAATTCTAGTCCACTGATTAATCTTCCTACGACCAGTCTCGCCATCATTTGATATTTCCTCCAAAGACGGGATAGCTTTTGTTAGAAGCTGTATCACAATTGATCCAGTAATATAAGGCGACAAACCAACTAAAATAATGCTAAATGAGGCTAAACCGCCACCAGAAATCAAGTTTAGAAAATTAGAAAAATCAGATTTTTCTAACAAATTAGAAACTGCTTCTTTAAAAGTGGATGCATCACCCATAGGCACTGGAATTTGCGCCAAAAATCTATAAGCCACAATAATGCCCAAAATTACAAGCACTCGCTTTAACATGTCTTTATTTTTTAGGGATTTGAAAATTGTCTTGAAATGCATAAAACCTCTTGATAACTAATAATCATAATAGCATAGTCAGATGTAAAAATCAACAAAAACATCCGAAATGGTATATTGAGGAATCTGTCGGAGGTTACGACCGAGACAGAAGGAGCGCGCCACCCGTAACGACGGGCTGGCGCGACTCCGTGTCCGAAATATACCATTCGGATACTAGTTAGAGATTTTCGAGATCCTGTTCTGTAGGCACCTTAGAATCAGACGACTCAAAATCCGTAATCGGTGCAACTCCAGTACCAACTGGAATCTTACGACCAATAATCACATTCTCCTTTAGACCACGTAAGTGATCAACTCTACCATTAATAGCAGCGTTAATCAAAACGCGCGTCGTATCCTGGAAGGATGCGGCCGATAAGAAAGAATCAGAGAAGATTGAAACCTTGGTAATGCCAAGCAAAAGATTGGTAAACGTAGCAGGCGTTTTACCGCTCCGCTCAAGCTCTCTATTTTGTATTTCAGCTGCTGCTCTAGATACAATATCTCCTGATACAAATTCAGAATCACCAGGCTCATTGATTTGTACTCTAGAGAACATTTGATGCACAATAATTTCCAGGTGTTTTGGCGAAATCTCATGACCTTGCGCAGCATATACACTAAGCACGTCATTCATAATATAACGCTCAGTTTCCTCAATGCCCTTATACTTCATCAGATCTTGCAAATTCAAAGAACCAACAGTCAATCTATCACCTGCTGAAACAGAATCATTGCTTTTTACAACCAACTCAGCATCACCAGGAATCTCCATTCTTACAGGCGAAGTCGCCGACGCCACCAACACAATGGCGTCCTTTACTAGTTCAACAACACCATCATGTGGAGCCTTAATCGCCGCTTTTTCGCCACTCTTTTTCACTAAAGTAGCTCCAGTCTTTACCGTTGCGCCATCTTTTACTGCAGGTTTTCTTCCGTCAAGTTTGATACGTTCAACGGCTCCAGATTGCGGAGTAACTTCCACTACATAATGATTGCCATCTTCCCAAACTTGTACAACACCATCAATCGGCGAGACATACGCTTGACCTTTAGGTGTACGTGCCTCAAGAAGCTCTTCGACACGTGGAAGACCTCTTGCGATTGCGCCAGAACCCGCCACGCCTGAACCGTGTTTAGTGTCAAGCGTTAGCTGCGTACCAGGTTCACCTAGTGACTGAGCCGCAATTACACCGACTGGTTCATTTGCCGCTACGAGCTCACGCGTTGACATATCTACACCATAAGCTTTGCGAGGGATACCATCGGTCGCCGTCGTAGAAAGAATCGACTGAATTTTGACTGATTCAATTTTATCATCAGCCTCTATCTGATCAGCAATTTCTTTGGTAATCAACTGATCGGCTTCCAAATAACCAGGTACTGGTTCTGCCGTATAGCGCCCAGCGATGCGAGCAGAAAAGTCAATACCAGAAGCCTCAGTCTCGCTACGATAAACTGTAAAGCCAGGATCACTAGCCTCTTCATCGGAAGTAAACACATCCTGCGATACGTCTACCAAACGACGAGTGAGATAACCAGAGTCTGCCGTACGTAGTGCCGTAGATACCTGTCCCTGACGTGCACCTCGCGTAGCAATAAACGATTCCAAAGTATTTAAGCCCTTCTTGTAGCTCGATTTCACTGGAAGCTCAATCTCATTGTTGTTGATATCCACCATAATACCAATCTCAGCAGACGCAAGCTTAATGTTTGAAATATTACCACGCGCACCAGAGTTAACCATTACGGCAATATCGGTGTCCATTTCGGCTAACTTATTCTGCAAGAAATCGGAAATCTTTTTGTCGATATCTCGCCAGTTAGCAATGGTCAATTTGTGACGCTCATCCTCGGTCACTAAGCCATCATTAAACTGTTCCTGGATCATTGCGGTCTTCGCATCACCTTCAGCGATGAAATCATCAATCTCATCATAGGTTGGATAATCATCCTTAGCAGTCGAAATAGAAGCAATCGTCTCGTACTCAAATGCCAAATCCTTCAAAGCATCTGCAGTTTTTACCATTACTTCTGATCCATATAGATCAAAGATATCAGCCATCACCTTAGATAGGTGCTTCTTAGTTTGCACAGAATTATCGTACGGATAGTCCTTTGGCAAAATCTCATTAAAGATTACGCGCCCAAGTGTTGTGTCGCGGATTTCCTTCTTCGTGAATACTCGAATTGGAGTTTGCAAAGCAATAATGCCTTGATCATATGCCATCTCGGCCTCATAAACGCTAGAAAATGCCTTTGGCTTATCCGTATCTGTGCCAGGTTTATCATATGTAAGATAGTAAGCACCGAGCACTACGTCCTGATAAATAGCAAGCACCGGTGAACCATCTGCTGGCTTCAAAAGATTCTTCTCTGCCGACATTAATTCGCGTGCCTCAGCCTGCGCCGCGTCAGACAAAGGCAAATGTACAGCCATCTGATCGCCATCGTAGTCTGCGTTAAATCCAGATGCCACAAGTGGGTGCAATTTAATCGCCTTACCATCAATCAACCTCGGCTGAAATGCTTGCACAGACAAACGGTGAAGCGATGGAGCACGGTTTAAGAGTACATATTTTCCTTTAATCACCTCGTCAAGCGCATCCCAAACAATTGTCTCTTTAGACTCTATCAATCTTGAGGCTGCACGAATATTATTAGCATATTCATTTCCAATCAACCACGAAATTACAAATGGCTTGAATAGCTCCAATGCCATCTGTTTTGGCAAACCACATTCGTTTAGTTTAAGCTCTGGACCAACCACAATGACCGAACGTCCAGAATAATCTACGCGTTTACCAAGCAAATTCTGGCGGAAACGCCCCTGCTTACCTTTAAGTAAGTCTGACAAAGATTTTAGTTTACGTCTACCATTGGTTGAATTAGCTCCGCGTGAGCCATGTGCAGCAGAATTGTCGATCAATGCATCAACAGCCTCTTGCAACATTCTCATCTCGTTACGGCAGATCACCTCAGGTGCGTTCAAATCAAGAAGCTTTTTCAAACGATTATTGCGGTTGATTACGCGACGATACAGGTCATTAAGATCAGACGTTGCAAAACGACCACCAGGAAGAGCAATCATTGGCCGAAGATCCGGTGGAATTACAGGCACAACAGTCAAAATCAAATCCTCAGGCTTAATTCCAGCAGATTGCATGCCTTCCAAAGTTTTAAGTCGCTTCTGAATCTTCTTCTCTTTTTGGCCTTTAGCTTCGCTCTCAGCTTTATGCAACTCATCAATTAACTTATCCAAATCAACTTCATCTAGCATCTTTTTGATTGCCGTAGCACCCATTTCTACTGTAATCAAATCTTCATATCCTTCAGGCAAGTTGCGATATTGCACCTCCGTGATAGTGCCGCCCTTCTTGAATGATTCTAGCGCTGACTTCTTAGTCAAGAAATCGGTCTCCAGATCTTCAATCTCTTTGACTTGCTCTTCAGCAAGAGATTTCACGTCTGCACCTTCCTTCTTCGCTTCCTTCTCATAACGAATCTTGATTGCAGATTTAGCAGCGTTGGTTTGTGTCTCTAGTTCCTCTAAAGTTTTTTGGACTTCTTCAGTTTTTGCATCCGTAATTAAGTAGGTCGCAAAATATACCACTCTCTCAATATTCTTTACAGTAATATCAAGCAAAAGTGAAAGAGCTGAAGGAATACCCCGCATAAACCAAATATGAGCAACTGGGGCCGCAAGAGCAATATGGCCCATTCTTTCACGACGAGTGATAGACTTGGTCACCAAATTACCCTCTTTGTCTACAGCTGCTTCACGACTTCTTACACCTTTAAGCTTAGAGTCATGCGGATTGATATCCTTAGTTGGACCAAAAATCCTCTCGCAGAACAAACCGTCTCTTTCCGGTTTCTGAGTCCGATAATTGATAGTTTCTGGCTTGGTCACTTCACCATAGCTCCAATTCAATATATCGTCACGACTTGCCACCGTAAGTCTAATTGAATCGAAGTCCGAAGCGCTGATAAAATTATCCATCCACGCCATCTTAGAACTCCTCTCCGAGGTCGACCGTACCATCATCTTCGTCGCCCTCTGTTATTTCGATACCTTCTTCCGCCATCATCGCCTCGGCCTCCGAATCGTCCAGGTCGAGAATTTGCGGCTCGGTCTCTTTTTTATGTTGATCATAGATGGATTGATCATCTTTGGACTTTTCAATTTCACGCGATGTTTTTTCGATCACATCACCAGCATCAGCCGATTCACCGTGATCTAGTAGGTCTACCTTAAGACCAAGTCCCTGCAATTCTTTAACAAGAACGTTAAAGCCTTCAGGCAACTTCGGGCCCTCAATTGGCTCATGTTTGATGATAGCTTCATATGCCTTTGCACGGCCATAAACATCATCAGATTTAATTGTCAACATTTCCTGAAGCGTCGTAGCGGCGCCATAAGCTTCGAGTGCCCAAACTTCCATTTCCCCGAATCTCTGACCACCATTCTGCGCTTTACCACCAAGCGGCTGTTGAGTAACCATCGTGTAAGGGCCAGTCGAACGGGCGTGAATCTTATCTTCTACCATGTGATGAAGCTTAAGCATATGCATCACGCCTACAGATGTTCTTTCATTAAATGGCTCACCAGTAAGACCATCATATAGTTGTACACGTCCGTCTTCGGCAAAACCTGCCCTCTTTAATTCTTCGGAAATCTTCTCATCAGGTACGCCATTAAATGATGGAGTAGCAACTTTATAGCCTAATGCTCTAGCTGCCATGCCAAGATGAGTTTCAAATAACTGCCCGAGATTCATACGTGAAGGCACACCCATTGGCGAGAGCACGATATCGACTGGTGTACCGTCTTCCATAAATGGCATGTCTTCTACTGGAAGGACCCTAGAAACTACACCCTTATTACCGTGACGACCGGCCAACTTATCGCCCACGCCAATCTTACGCATTTCCGCCACAAAGATTTTGATTTGCATCAATACGCCAGCTTTAAGCTCATGTCCTTGTTCCCTTGTATAAACCCTTACGTCCACTACTTTTCCAGTCGAAGAACCGTTCATGCGTACTGAAGTGTCACGTACATCTTTTGCTTTTTCGCCAAAGATCGCTCTTAAGAGACGTTCTTCTGAGCTTAATTCTTGCTCGCCCTTAGGAGTAATCTTACCCACTAAGATATCGCCGTTCTTTACTTCAGAACCAACCACCACAATACCATCTTCACCAAGATGTCTTAAAGAGTGCTCAGATACATTCGGAATATCCCGCGTAACCTGTTCTGGGCCGAGTTTAGTCTCACGCACTTCAACATCAAAATCTTTAATATTAATTGAAGTCAAAGTATCATCCTCAACTAAACGATTTGAAATAACGATTGCATCGTCCATGTTATAACCACGCCATGGCATAAATGCCACCAACAAATCACGGCCAAGCGCGAGCTCACCATCGTTAACCGAAGATCCCTCAATTAAGGTATCTCCTTTTTTAACCTTCTGACCACGTGCTACCACGCATCTCTGATTATAGCAACGATCATCGTTAGTCTTTTCAAAATGCTGTAACTTATATTCAATATCGCCACCTTTATTATAAGTGATGATCACAGATTCACCGTCAGCCTTCTTGACTACACCAGGACCTTTGGCCATCACTAATTGTGGAGTATTCTTCGCAACTTCTCGTTCGATGCCAGTACCCACGATTGGGTTATCATTCTTAAGTAGAGGCACTGCCTGCTTCTGCATGGCGCAAGCCATCAAAGAACGGTCAACACGGTTCTTTTCTACAAATGGAATTAGAGATGCAGATACACCAAGAATTTCTTTATGCGCGGCATCAATATGGGTGACTTTTGATGCTTCCACCTGGGCAGGTGTACCGTGCACACGTGCTGATACCCATTCCTCAACAAATTTGCCATTTTTATCTAGTTTGACTGACGCATCGGCAATAACCTGATCGTTTTCCGTGTCGGCGTCCATGTAAACAATCTCGTCCGTTACCTTGCCGTTCTTTACTACACGATAAGGCGCTTCGATGAAACCATATTCATTGATTCTCGCGTATGTTGCAAAGTTAAGCACAAGACCTACGTTGCCGCCTTCTGGCGTTTCCACGGTACAAATGCGACCATAATGAGTCGGGTGAGCATCACGCACATCAAAACCTGCACGCTCCCTCGTGAGGCCACCAGGCCCCATTGAGCTAAGGCGTCGCTTATGCGCAAGCTCCGAAAATGGGTTAACCTCATCCATCAATTGCGAAAGCTGTGAAGTCGCAAAGAATTCTTTCACCGCAGCTACTACTGGGCGCGAATTGAGTAGTTGAGATGGAGTAACTTCATCTGGATTTGCCATTGACATACGGTCCAAAATATTACGCTGCAAACGCAACATACCTAATCTAAACTGTCTCTGCACTAGTTCGCCAACTAGTTTCACGCGACGATTCGACAAAGAGTCAATATCATCTGCCGGCTCTTGAGTATTATTAAGCCTAATAATTTCAGAAATAATCGCAACCACATCGTCAATCTGCAACGTGCGATGATCCGGATCATTCGGCGTATCAAATCCAAGCCTACGATTAATCTTAAATCTACCGACATTAGAATAGTCATAACGTTTCGGATCGAAGAAAGTTCTGTCAATCATCGATTTGGCATTTTCAACCGTTGCTAAATCGCCCGGTCTCAATCTACGATACACTTCAAGCAAAGCCTCACCCTGGCTAGAGGTGGTATCTTTTTCGAAAGTAGCATCGATATAGCTTTTTTCTCCGTCATCAATCTTAGCAAATTTTTCTTTAATTTCAGATTTAGTCAATCCCAAAGCTCTAAGGAAAGTCGTAACAGGAATTTTTCTGCGACGATCAATCTTGACATAAATGGCACCATTAGCAGCAGTTTCAAACTCTAGCCAAGCACCACGTCCTGGAATTACCTTTGCCCCATAATAACGCCTAAGGCCAATCGTTTCAGCATTGAAAAACACCCCAGCAGACCTAATCAACTGAGAGACCACTACACGCTCTGTCCCATTAATAATGAAAGTGGCACGATCAGTCATCCAAGGATAATCGCCAAAGTAAATCTCTTGCTCTTTTTTGGCATGAGTTTCGAGATTTTCAAGTTCAACCACGACATGAAGTGGCGCCTCATAAGTAGCAAGATTGTACTTTGCTTGCGCATCCGTTTCTTTTGGTTCTTTAAAATAATAATCTTTAAAACTGAGTGATAATTTTTTGCCAGTGTAATCCTTGATTGGATTTAGCTCAGCAAAAATCTCCCTCAGTCCGTTTTCGACAAAGTCTGCCCACGAATCCTTTTGATGAATTGTCAGATCCGGAATTGGCAAAGCTTGGTCACCCTCGGTGAAAAATACTCTCTCACCGGACTTCGGTTTTGTAGCCATTCTACCTCTTTTTCTTTAGTGTTATTAGTATCTTTTTTGACATCAGCCTAACCCTAGCCGATATCTCAGCGCCGAAGACTACTGCCCCATTTCCCCCTGAAAGTCGCCAGCTTTCACAAGTCATAAAAATAGGACACACTACTTCTTATAAAGCAGTATACTACAGATATTCTTTTTTGTAAACACCAAAAAACCGCTTTCTTTAAAAAAGCGGGTTTCTAGACATAGATAAGCTCTCAACTTAGATTATGTATAAGCCGACTCGCAGTTAGCTTAAGTAGAATTATAAGCTATTGTTTTTTTAAAGTCAAGACTTTTTTCAACAAAAATGGCCCCAAAAGGGGCCATTTGAAAACGGCATATTAAATATCTAAATCGTCAAGATCAGCAAGCTCGGCTCGCGTTTTCTCAGCTAAAGCCGAAGTAGTTTCTTCAGGCTCTTCAACTTCGCTAACCTCCTCTACTTCTTCGACCTCTTCAGATTCATCCTTTGGTTCATCATGAGCCTCAGGTTTATCGGTATGTCTTGGCATGCCATCATCTGTATTGACAATCTTCAAATTATAACGAGCATCCTGTTTGGTGCCAAGTGCCCTTAAAAGCACCCTAATAGCCTGCGCAGTAACTCCGCGCTTACCAATTACGCGCCCAACATCTTCCGGATCTACCGTAAGAGAAAGAAGCACACCCTTTTCGTCGATTTTTCGCTCAACTGCTACCTTTTCAGGATTGTTGACTAAGGTTTTTACGATGTATTCTACGAATTGCTGGTCAATAGTAGCCATTTTTTCTCCTTAAGTTAATTTCATATAATTATAGCACAAAAATAGTCCTTGTTAGGACTATTTTTGTTGTTATGCTTCCTCTGCAGGTGCTTCTTCGGTAGGCACCTCAGCTGGGGCTTCTTCAGCCGGAGCCTCTTCCTTTGGCTGGTTTTTGCGAAGCTTGTCTGCGTGTTTTGCTACAGCTTTCTTTGGCGATACTTCTTTGTACCACTTTGGTAATTTGACGCCATTTTTCTTCAAAATAAACGCCACGCGTGAAGATGGTTGAGCGCCATTTTTTAGATATTTTTCTACGGTTTCCTTATCTAAAGTCAAAGCTTTAGTTGCGGGATTATAGTTGCCGACCTCAGCCACAACGCGTCCCGAAAGTGGATGACGCTGTGATTCTTGGACGACTATCCGGTACGTTGGATAATGTGACCGGCCATTACGTTGCATGCGAATCGCTAGCATTTTTTCTCCTTAAATTAATAACTTCATCATTTTATCATATTTTTTAAGAAATGGGAAGAGGGCGCAAAACGCGCGCCCTCCAGCCTATAGCTTCTTGAGTGAGACTGGCTCTTTGTAACGAGCCTTGCGACGTTGGATCTTGCCGCGATAGCTCGCGTAGTCCTTCGCCCCAAGCAGGCGATGGTAAAGCCAGTCACGGCTCACCGGCTCCACGCCGTAGCGAGAGCACAGTAGCTCATGGCACCGAAGTGCCGAGTCTACCAATTGCGACCGCTCATCAACAGAACACTGAAGCTTGTTGATGTCGCCCCAATAACCGTCAACTACTGGTCGCACCTTGTGCTCCGTCTCGTCGAATTGAGCATTGATCAGAAGCTTTTTTACCTTCTGATAATCTGCCCACGCGTTGACGAGATTAAGGCACGCCTCCCAGTATGGCGTTGGGTCGATGTCCGGGAGATGGCTCACCTTCGCCTTCTTCTTTTTCTTCTTGCCGTCACGATGGCAATCGTCGCTATCACGAGCATGATCCACATAATCCCCCCAATTCTCGGGATCTATGTCGAAGAACGTTCCTGTTTCGCTCTTCTTGGGCATTAGCCCACCCCCTTCTAGAGTCGTCAAACATCAGAATCAAGACAACCTAGATCAGCATCTTGCCTCCTCACCTTCTCTTAATGTACTCTGTTAATTATATCACACTATCTCATAAAAGTCAAGTTTAACTCCCCAGCAAAAGAGGAGTCAACGTGCGACTCCTCTCAGTCTACAGGATCTTGAGCGAACGTGCCGAGAGATTACTCTTGAAATAGCATTTTATCTTGCTACGAAGTATTCCGTAATCGAGATCGCTCTTCAGACGTTGCGCAAGCCAGTTTTCGTCTACAGAGTCAACGCGATATTTCGAACAACTGACCTCGTATCTGACGCGAGCCTTTCGATATTCATCTTCCGAACCATCGTGCCGCGCCTTCAAAAGCGCAAAGATCGAACGCCAATATGGCGAGTAATCTTCCAATTCTCCGTCGGCCATTATCCTCTCACCCAATTCATCATCGAACGATACGCAGGCGTCCTTCTTTTTAAACATTTTGTCCCCCAATCTCTGTCCAAGACTACATTCTCTCAAAATCCTAGCCATAAAGTGCTGTTAAATTTATCCCACATCTCAACAAAAAAGTCAAGTAAATCACTCGACTTTTTTATTTAATTAATCCTTGATGTTGTTTTCTTTTCGATATTTTTTCACGGCCTCACGTGCCGCCACAGTCTGCGCCTCTTGCTTAGAATGTCCATTGCCTGTACCCTTCAAGGAATCTCCGACATAAATCCCAACCGTAAATACCTTATCATGATCGGGCCCATCCTCCTTCAACGTCTTATATACCGGCGTCACACCATCAATCTTTTGCGCCAATTCCTGCACATAAGACTTTGGATCACGCCATAACCCCTCATCTAGCACCGTATCAATTTTACTCAAAATATGCTTGGCGATAAAATCTCGCGCCGCATCATACCCCTGATCCAAATAAATCGCTCCAATTACCGCCTCAAAACAATCCGCCATAATCGACTCATGTGCGCGCTGAGACCCATGCGACTCACCCTTAGACAATCTTACTAGTGGCTCATAGCCAAGCTCAAGCCCAGCTGCGCCAATCGATTCAGTCCTCACTAGCGCCGCCCTAACCGCCGTCATAATTCCCTCAGGTTCGTCGTAATTCCGGTACAAAAAATCTGAAGAAACTAACTCTAATACCGCGTCACCTAAAAACTCTAGTCTTTCGTTATGCTCATGTGCCGTTTTGTGTTCGTTCACATAGCTTCGATGGGTCAAAGCAGTCACTAATAAATTGATATCATTGAATTCAAACCCAAGTTTTTCCTTAGCAAATTTTTGGTATGCTTCCATCTTCCTCCTTTTAAAAGCTTCAATCGTTAAATATTAATAATCACCAGCGCGAATCTTCTTTTTCGCAATTAACATCAATCTCTCAATGTCCTCATATTCAATTGCGTCAAGTGCCCCCGCAAACGAAAACCACTTAATCCCCTTCATCCATTTTTCTGGAGTTGGCATCTCATGGCTATCTAGTGCTTGCACAAGATAAATCTGCGTAGTCATCAACACCAGTTTATCCATCCTACGATATTTAAAATGAATTTTGCCTAACCATGATAAAATCGAGAAGTTTTTCAAGCCCGTCTCTTCCTCAATCTCACGCCTTGCCGTCATTTTGGCGGTTTCGCCAGGCTCAATATGCCCCTTTGGGATCGTCCAACGTTCCTTTGAATCCTGGATCAAAAGTATCTCAATATCCTTTTTGTCCTTAGTGAAACGAAAAACAATTCCACCAGAAGTTGGCTCACGCACAATCTCCTGAATCGCAGCCTTCTTGCGAAAAACTGCAGATTTAATTTTATCGAGGGCCGACTCCTTAACCTTCTCCGTCGGTAGCGCTTCCGGTATCTTTAGCGCTCTCCTCGCCGTTGGTTCCAACGGTTTCTTTATCGGTTCCATTGTTTTTAGTTTCAGTGATTCCTAGTTGTTTATAGGCCGTTCCAAGCACACCGTTGATAAATTTGGATGAATTATCCGATCCAAACGCCTTGGCTAACTCTACGGCCTCATTAATAGCTACTTTCGGCGGGATACTATCACCGCATTCCGAAAGTTCATATAGCCCCATCCGAAGTATATTTCGATCAATCGCCGCAATTGACTCGATTGGCCACTCTGGCGCCATTGGCGCTAAAGCCTTATCAAGTAATTCAAAATTCTTTGCCACACCCTGCGCTAAATTATACACAAACTCTGTATCACCCAATGCTTTTTCGTACGGCTCAATATTCTTTGCAACGATAATCTTTAAATCGACTTCGGGGTCATTGGCCAAAGTTCTGAGTTCATACTCATACAGACTTTGCAAAACAATTACTCTTCCTAAATGTCGATTACTTGCCATATTTTAAATATCTCTTACTATTTGTTAGTTTTAACTTTTAAATTTGGGGTCTTTTTCTTGGTTTCAAAAGCTTTAACGGGCGAAACCTTGTTTACACTCCGCGCCAACTTCAACCTTAAGTGACTCCTACGCAGCCCAGTTTTACGTGGACTACTCTGTTTCTTAGGTTCAGGCATTTTACTCCTTAGTTTAATAGATAATTTTAACCATAATATCACGAAATCCAAAAAACCGCAAATTTTGAGATTAAATCAAATTACAAATATTTTAAGGCTTTTTTGATGGCTGGGCGATCAAAACCCACAATCCGTTTGCCATTAATCTCGGTAACCGGCACTGCCGTAATATCCGGCTCCTTTGTGGCGTCCATTTCGGTATATTCTACGCCCATCTCATCAAGCCAATCCATCAAAGCATGACAATATGCGCAAGTTGGTGTTGTATAAATCTTAATCATAAACTCATTATACCATAAATCGCAATACCTGCCGCTACAGATACATTAAATGATTCTTTCTGCCCACGCATCGGTATTTCAACAAACAGATCAATTATATCATGGAGTGAATAATCTATGCCGTGAACTTCCTCACCTAACACCAACACTACCTTATCTGATAATCTCTTCTTTAAATCTGGGTCATTCAATTGAACTAAGTTTCCGTTTTTTATATTATTTTCTAAGCCAACAATTTGCCATCCCTGTTTTTTGTACTTTTCTAACTCGAATTTTATATCACCACACGAATTTATCTCTAACATATCTTCTGCGCCAAGCGCTGTTTTATGAATTTCACGATCCAACTTTGCTTTTAAGTGTGGCAGCAAATTAGCATCATGCACCCTTGGTGTATAACCAGACAAAACTATCTTCTCTACTCCAAATCCTTCCGCCGTCCGGAGAATCGCCCCCACATTATAACAAGAGCGAATATTATCTAAAACTAACACCAATTTCATACTACAATATTCAACAATCTGGCTTTTTTCACAAAAATTGTCTTTTTGATACCATCGTTAGTGTATTTCTTTACTTTTTTGTCGGCCAAAGCCATCTCAATAATCCTGTTTTCATCCTCAAGTTCATCCAAATTGACAGTCAACTTTGCTCTTAATTTACCATTAATTTGTACTACAACTTCTACAGTCTCATCAATCAGATATTTTTCGTCCCATTTTGGCCATTCATCATCAGCATCTAGTTTTTCAAGCATTTCGGAAGCTAGATGTGGCGCAAACGGCTTTAATAGCTTCGCTAAAACAATCAAGTCTTCTTCACTCGCACCAACTTTATAAAGCTCGTTCACGTATTCCATCAACGCCGCCACCGCAGTATTAAACTGGCATTTATAAATATCTTCAGTCACCTTTTTAATAGTCTTATGCCTGATTATTCGCGAATCTGTGGAGCCGTCTTCTTCGGGACGCTCCTCGCGCCCGTCTTCACGGGGCTCGTCGCTGCGTCCTCGTAGCGACTGCGGATGCCCCTCAGAAGAGGCCCCACCAGATTCGCTACCAAAGCACAAATTATAGCAACGGTTGAGGAATCTATAAACGCCACCGACCGAACGTGGATCCCACGCCGCATCTAATTCTACTGGCCCAATAAACATTTCATACGTACGTAAAGTATCCGCACCATAGCCATCATTGATTACGTCCAAAGGATCAATTACGTTACCCTTAGATTTGCTCATCTTTTTGCCATCCGGCGCATTAATATAACCATGATAAATCAGTTCTTTAATTGGCTCACGAAAAGGTAGATACCCTTCATCCGCAAAGAATTTACACCAAAAACGAATATAAAGAAGATGTGCCACTGCATGGTCTGCCCCAACATAAATATCCGTTGGAGCCCAATACTTAATTGCCTCCGGATTCCATGCATGCTCTGCATCATGCGGCGAAACATAACGCCAAAGATACCAGCTCGAACACGCATAGCCATCTAAAGTATCGGTTTCCCGCGTCATCTCTTCCATGTGTATCTCGCCAGTTTTTGAATCCTTGACCGGAATCTCAACTTTCAGCCAATCCTTAGCCTTAGCTAATGCCGAACGACCTGTATGATCTGGCTTATAATCCTCAACCTCTGGGATCAAAACCGGCAACTGATCTTCTGGAATTGGGTACGGATTGCCATCCTTATCATAAGCAATCGGAATCGGGCAACCCCAATAGCGCTGACGAGAAATCAGCCAATCACGCATCTTGTAAGTAGTTTTTGGCGTACCGAACTGCCCAAACTCGCAAAGCTCAGTTTCCACAATCGGCAAATCATGCGCCTCGGCAAACTCCTTATCACGCTCGTCCATCGCCGGCACCGCCATAATTGCCCCCGTACCATAGCCAGAAAGCACATAATCTGCCACCCAAATTGGAATCTTCTCTTTTGTCGCCGGATTAATTGCATAAGCACCAGTAAATACGCCAGTTTTCTCTTTATTCTCCTGCCGCTCGATCTCCGACTTCAAAAGTGCCGCCCGAGAGTATGCCTCTACCTCTTCTCGCGCATCATCCGAAACGATATATTCCAGCCCAGGATATTCCGGCGCCACCACTATAAATGTTGCGCCAAAAATCGTGTCTGGACGGGTAGTAAATACCTTTATTCTGTGGTAGCTAGATTGCTTTTCTCTCGACCTCGCTCCCTCGCGCCCGCCGTTGCGGGGCTCGGTCACTTCGCTCAGGTCGTGACCCTCGCGGGACACGGTCTCGCGAAAAGCAACTCCCGCTACCTCAAACTCAATCTCCGCTCCTACCGAACGTCCAATCCAGTTTTTCTGCATCGTTTTAATCTTATCTGGCCAATCCAATGCGTCAATTTCATCAAGTAGTTCATCTGCATACTCTGTAATCTTAAAGAACCATTGTTTCATCTTCTTTTTTTCAACTTCATGCCCACAGCGCCAACACTTACCATTCTCTACTTGCTCATTCGCTAACACCGTCTGATCTTCTGGGCACCACCATTGGTAGGATTCTTTTTGGTATGCCAATCCTTTTTTATAAAGTTGCAAAAAACACCATTGCGTCCATTTGTAATACTCTGGACTCGAAGTATTTATCTCTCGATCCCAATCAATCGCATAGCCCAACCGCTTTGCTTGCTTACGAAAGTTGTCGATATTAATTCTTGTTACTTCTTGCGGCGCCATACCAGTCTTGATTGCATAATTCTCCGCCGGCAACCCAAACGTATCATAGCCAAATGGCCGCATTACATTAAGGCGCTGCTGCTCATAAAACCGCGTCAGCACGTCTACGATTGTAAAATTCCGCACATGCCCTACATGAAGCCCCGCCCCAGATGGATATGGGAACATTTCGGCAATGTATTTTTTGGGCACGCCATCCTTTATTTCGGCCTTATATGGCTTTTCTTTCTCCCAAATCTTTTGCCATTTTTCCTCAATTTTTAGCGGTTCATATCTATCCATAAGACATATTATATCATATTGCGAATCTTTTTCTATTATGGTAGAATATAAACATAAGAAAAGCCCCTCTAGAAAGAGCTTTTCAGGGTTGGTATCTAGCTAGATTACTCTAGCTAGATTTTTTACTTCGGCGGTTTTTACGCTTTGGAATTATGATGCATAGAAGGTTTATTTCTATGGTCATTTCATCTCCTTCCCGGCAACCTGAACGCCTAGAATATCGTTTAATGGTCACCTCACACGGCACGAATCTTACGATTCCTGCGGTTGAACCACTAAACTCCGGAGTCAACCCAGCGAGATTATAGACACGAGTGATTAAAAATTTCAACCCCTTACTTCAAAAAATCTTAGCATGAGTGTTTTGGCCGCTGGGAGAAAGTGTAATCCCTGTTGAGGTTAAAGGCGGAAAATGGAGTTCCTAGGGCTCCGAACGAAACGAACCTAAATACTCACACAACGCACCGAGTAGCCGTAGTACTTATTGC
>CAYYYH010000011.1:0-27239 GCA_964476395.1 uncultured Candidatus Saccharibacteria bacterium
CTATACTAGGAGTAGTATAGCTGAAATTATAACTTATTTAGGTGCGGTGTGGAGCCTTTTTGAGCTCCAACTGTCTTAATTATATCACACAGGAGAATATATGTCAACACCTTTTTCATACTTTTTTACAAAAATCAACCAAATATCACCCCTAGAGCATAATTTTACAGAGGTGTTAGATACTATTGCGCTTAAGTCTAAATTATTGTATTTTTATGGTAAAATGCCAGAAAATGTGTCAAAAAACGGTACGGAGGAACGTCCCAAAACAGTTGCGATCGTAGGCTCGCGCCACAACACTCGTTATGGCGAGGAAGTAGCATACGAAATGGCCTATAAGCTAGCTCAGCGAGGAACGATTATTATTTCCGGCCTAGCATATGGTATTGATTCTATTGCCCATAAGGCCGCCCTCGATGCCGGGGGCCGTACTATTGCCATACTAGGCACCCCTATAGATCGAATCTACCCTAAATCTCACGAAAAACTAGCCAAAGATATCGTGGAACAAGAAGGCGCTATTATCAGCGAACTCGCCCCTGGTGCTATTTTTTATCCCAAAACCAGCTTTCTGGAACGAAATCGCATTATCTCTGGACTATCAGATATCGTGGTAGTCGTAGAGGCCGCCATTAAATCCGGTTCACTTAATACTGCAGCTCACGCTCTGGAACAAGGCAAAGAGGTCTTCTCTGTTCCAGGTAATATTACTAATCCCTATTCCGAGGGGTGCAACAAACTCATCCGCCAAGGCGCCAATCCATACACCTCCCCTGATGATCTTTTGCATTTATTATATCCAGAAGATTATCAGGGAAAGCAACCCGCCCAAAAGACCTTATTTGGCGACACCAAAGAGGAGGCAACCATCTTGCAGGCTTTATCTCAAGGCCTGCGTGCAGGTGAAGATATTATTAAAATCGCAAATATTACCCCCACAGAATTCAATCAAGCTATCACCCTCCTCGAGATCAAGGGCATGGTTCGGGCTCTCGGCGCCAACCACTGGAGCCTAATATAAAAATCTCTACTTTTTTGCACTTTTTTAAACAACTTATGCTATAATGGGGTCATGACAAGGCATGCCAAAGTTCTATTGATGATGTTCGCGCTGCTGGCTCTGGGCTTAGTCAGCGCTAATCGCGCTTCTGCTCTCACTTATCAAGAATGGGTAGATGTGCGTTTTACCTTTAACTCATCCATCGTCCTTAATCTTTCTTCCGAAAATCTAACCATCTACAATCTTATTCCTGGCACTGCCTCAGATAGTAATGTCATTAACGTAACTGCAACTTCTAACAACCCTACGGGCTATGTAATTACTGCTACAGTAGGTAATAGCACCCATACTGCTCCATCATATAACAATACTAGCCTAAATCATGCTAGCACCAACGATTCGTTCACTTGCCTAGCCACCAATGCCAATGTAGCCCTTAATTCTATCACTGATGATTATTGGGGCTATTCTGTTTCTACCAACAACGGCTCTTCATGGTCTAATTATTCGGGTCTGCCACTCTACACCGCATCTAGCGGAAAAGAAATCTTCTCTACCAATTCCAACGGCACTAATACTATTAACTTCAAGATTGGAGCCAGAGCAAGTGCCTCCCAGCCATCTGGCGAATATACTAATGTCATCAACTTTACTGTAACCGCCAACGCCGTGCCAATGGATGACATCAGTGATCTAACCTACATGCAAGATTTTGCTGGACTGACTTCCAGCCAACGAAACAGCGTAGTTGGCAGTATGGCATTAGATACGCAATACCAACTAATCGACAAACGCGATGGCAAGTCATATTATATTGCAAAACTTAGAGATGACAATGTCTGGATGACGCAAAACCTTGATCTAAATATTGATTCTGGCACTACATATACTAACGAAGACACGGATATTGGCTACAATACTAGCACATATGAATACGACACCGCATCTTGGACTCCTGTTCGCTCCACTTATTCAGCGACTGCTAACCAGACTCGCCAGTGGTGTAACGGCAATACTTGGAATAACGGATGCAGCCTCAACTATACTCCAGAATCATATGACCCAGGCAATCTCTATTGGAACACCTTAGCAGGAGAAGAGACATACATAGATTGGGATAATTATTCTTGTAACTATTCCACCAATCCACCAACCTGCGACCAATCTCTCAACCCTATCTCAACCTATACATCTAATACGGGTACTCCACAATATCACCTAGGTAATTATTATAATTCAGCCGCTGCATTAGCGATGAACGATACATCCTCAGTGGCGTGGGGAGCTCTTGTAGACCAATCGATTTGTCCTTCTGGCTGGACGTTGCCTGAATCCAGCTACGGTTCTATTTATTATTCTTATAAATCTTTTGGGAATCTATGGGGTCTTTATGGTTGGAACGTTTCTGATCAGTATGGCGATAATGTTTCAATTACTGAGTTGGGCAGCCCGCTCTACTATCCTTTAAGCGGTTTCTTTGATGGAGCTCTTCTGTACGTAGGGGATCAAGTATTATTCCGAGAATCAGTAAAGTCTGGCTATGCTTCAGGCATTCAACAGAATCATGAGGGCTGGGACACAACGCTCAATGTTAATCCTCATATGTATGAAGTACCTGACTCCCATGGTTTAACTGTCCGTTGTATCTTACGCTACTTGGGGGATTCGCCTCCTGCTTAGTTAATATATAGAGCCCGCTCGCAAACCTCGCGTAGTATTTCTGGTAACTTCTCTTTTTCCTCTATCGTGAATTTCGACAAAACAAAATCCACATCCCCCATCTTTGAATGTAGCTCGTCATTCCCTGTTCCTATCCTAATTCGAGGATAATCAGACGTTCCAAGTGCCACGTCGATAGATTTTAGACCGTTATTTCCTCCAGCTGCCCCTGACTTGCGATATCTTACTTTGCCAAATTCTAGATCAAAATTATCACAGATTACCAAAATATCAGAGGGGTCAACCTTATAAAACTGAGCCCATCTCTGTACTACTGAGCCAGATTCATTATAAAACTCTTGAGGCTTGATAAAGATAATATCGCCTGTGCGGCCCCACAAGGCCCCTAGGCGCGGTCTAGCCTCCCACTCAAGGTGGTTAAGCTTAAAATAAAAATCAAGCGTAAGAAAGCCAATATTGTGCCTTGTAAAATTATACCTAGCGCCCGGGTTCCCTAATCCTATTATTAGTTTCATAAACACATTATAACATAAGAATACCCCGCAAAACGCGCGGGGTATTCTAAGGTGCCAGTGGAGGTGTTAGTCCTTGTGACTCTTTCCATTCTTTTGCCGCATGGCAATCATCTTGACCAATCGATGGCGAATCACTTCCTCCTCGGTGAAGCAAACTTGTGCCACCATCTCGCTATCCATCAGCTGACGCGAAGCGTACACTAAGCCATTACTCGAAGCGTCGACGTAGGGAGAGTGGATCTGTTCGATGTCGCCAGTAATCACGATTTTGCCATCGGCGCCAAGGCGCTTAAGCAACGTGTCGGCCTGACTGACGTTTTGATCCTGGAATTCATCGTAGATAACCAGCTCGTAGGCAAAATCGCGCCCACGGGCGAATTCAATTGGCACGATGGTAAACCAGTTATCAAAGATCATATCCACGCGATCCTTCAGATACGCTTTGATAGAACGCTTGTCGGCGTTGTCTTCGCCACCGTTTGAGCTCTTCGGTTGTTTCTTCTTGTCCGTACCAAACTTGCGCAATTTTTCCAGCTCATTCCTGAGCTTTTTGTCGTCATTCAAGAGAAAATTGCGCAACGCATTCTTGAGCGGTTGGACGTTTGGGTCCATCTTCTCGTCGAGATCGCCAGGAAGTGCACCCAGCTTGCTCTGTGAATCACAAGGTACCACCGTGACTCCGATGTACTCACCATCCTTACAAGCCTGGTATCCATACACCGTCGCCATGTAAGTCTTGCCGCATCCTGCCGGCCCCGTACAAATCACTGCCGAGATATTCCTGTCCATTAGTGCTTCGTTAAAGATCGCATGACCAGCGCTATATAGTTGGACCGGAGAATCTTGGACATATTTTAGCTGTACGATTGCCTCTTCCGCCACATCGTAGCGTCCGATGTGGCTAAAGTACGGGTCGTGGTTCGGGTCGAAATCGTACGGATAATCCAGATCGTTTTCCAGACTCATCACGATAAACTCATTCGCAATCAGCCTAGGCTGGTCGGGCATGTAGTCTTCCCACTCAGCTAGTTCGATCCTCCGCACGCGGTAGAACTTGTCGAACAGTTCCTTGGGTACTACCACATCACGGCGACCCGTGTACGGCTCGGGGTACTTGTACCCATAGCGTTCAGTTCTGATCCCCCTTTCCCTTGCTCGTATTGCTAGACCGTTGTCGTTGGTGAGAAGCGTGACATTGGTGTTCGCAAAATTTTGGCTAAGATCACCACACTGGCTTCCGTCGATTAGCCTCCCCTCTTCTAAGTAATTGATTGTCAGCGTGGCCAAGATGATCTGGCCATCCATGTCGTCCTCGGAAGGACAAAATGGAAGAGACGGTGTATTTTTGAAGTTCTTGTGTACCGGCAATACCGAGAAAAGCTGGTCGCCTTTGTGCACCTGTATCGGGCTTTGAAGCGTGTAGCTTTCTCCCATGCTGTGCAGCTCGCCTTCGACGATGCGGCGAATCCTTCTCAGTGCTGTTATGGCAGCCTCGCCACGATCGGACCTCTCTCCCTTGAAACTCGACAGTTCCCTTACTACAGCGGTCGGAATTACGATGTGTGCGTGCGAAAGGTCAACTGTCGGCTCCTCGGGTTGGTGCTCGACTCCGTCAGGTATGATGTCGACGTAGTCTACGATGACATTTGTGTCGACTACGTATATAGGGCGTTCGTCAGACATAACATCCTCCTTGTCAATGTGCGGTCCATACTCAAAAAGAGAGTACAAACTTATACTCCCACCTAGTTTAATTGTATCACGTTTTAATGATTATTTATCATTCCTAAAAGAAAACATAATCGGAGTGCCAACAAAAGGATATTTTTCGCGAATTTTTCGTTCCAAAAATCTTTTCCAAGACCAATGCAAAAGTTCCAGATCGTGCCCATGCACCACAAACCACGGCGGACAAGTGTCGGTTTGCACGATGTATTTTGGTTTTGGACGAGTGTTTTTGAGCCCTGCTGGAGCATGCGACAAAATCGCTTCGTTTAAAATCTTATTTAAATCTGAAGTTTTGATCTCTTGATTTCTGGCTTCGTCAATTTCTAATGCTAGCTCAAAAAGCTTTGTGACGTTTTGCCCTGTTTCGGAGCTTGTGATTAATACGGGCGCAAATGGCAAAAAATCAAAGCCATGCTCAAGTTCATCGAGGATTTCGTCGGTATCATCCACTAGGTCAGCTTTTGTTAGAATAATAATGATGCCCTTTCCGGAGTCTACAATTTGTCCGGCGAGTGACTGATCCAATTTCGAATGTGGCTCCGTAGCGTCAACAAGTAGCGCACAAATATCCGATTCTTCAATTGCTGCAAGGCTCCTGATTGCAGAAAACTTTTCGATTCCAACTTCGCGTTTGCCAGGCTTACGTAGCCCTGCCGTGTCTAAAATTTCTAATTCCCTACCTTTATATTTAATCTGAACTCTATTTACGTCTCTAGTTGTTCCCTGTTTCGAGCTTACAATCGCCTGTTGCTTTTTGGCTAATGAATTAAACAGGCTGCTCTTCCCTACATTTGGCCGCCCAATTAGAGCGATTTTAAGCGCAGGATTTTTCTTCGCTTTCGACCTCGTTCGTTCGCGCCCGTCGTCACGGGGCTCACTCACTTCGCTCGGGTCGTGACCCTCGCGGGACACGGTCTCTAGCGAAGAAACAATCCTGCGTTTAAGTTCACTCACGCCTTGGCCGGTTGTAGCCGAAGTACGGAAAGTCTCATTAGGCTTGATCCCTAGCGACAAAAACTCTTCTAAGGGAAGTGCCTCGCCAAGATCCGATTTATTTAGCACTAGTAACACGGGTTTACGAGATTTCAAGGCTTTTTTGGCGATCTCCTTATCGCGAAAGTCTGGATATTTACTAGAATCAAGCGTTAACAAAATTATATCTGCTGTATCAATCGCGTCCTCAATTTGTTCTTGGATCGAAGCTTCAAAATCATCTGACGGATCTTTTAGCCCAGCCGTATCAATCAAAATAAAAGCATCATCAATAGTAGCTACTACGTTGTCTCGCGTAGTGCCCTCTTCGCGTGCTACAACGGCAATATTTTTGTGGGCCATACGATTAAGCAAACTAGATTTGCCAGCATTCGTTTGTCCGATTAGTGCTACAATTGGTAACTTTTTCATAACAATATTATATAATAATAGTATGGTTTTATCAATTAATAATTATTCAAATCGTTTAAAACATCAATTTGATCAAGAAAAAACCGCTTAAAAGCCTTGATCGGCGAAGAGCCAGTGATTGAACATGCCGGTAGCACGGCTGTAGGAATTGGGGGCAAAAACATTGTTGATATTCTAATTGGTGCCAAGAATCAATCACAGATCGAAAAAATCAGAGATGTTCTTTTAAAGAATGGGTATTATTCTGGTATGAATCATCACCCAAACAGGATCTTTTTAGCCTCCCGCAAAGAAGAAACTGGCGAAGGTGATTTTCATATTCACCTATGCCTTAAAGACAGCGAAGAGTTTCAAAATTTTATCTTGATAAGAAATTATCTACTTAAGCATCCCGAAGAAGCTAAACGCTATTTTGAGAAGAAAAAAGAGTTCGCTAAGGAAGCTAGCTACGATCGCGAACGCTATAAAAAATTAAAGTCGCAATACGTAAATGAGATATTAAAACGAGCCAAAAAATAGATTCCGGCGGGAGAGCTGATGTTTGGCGGGAGGACGCTCACTAAAGCTCGCTATCCGCCTTCGGCGGGCGAACCCTGCGGGTTCAACTCCTATCAAAGTCGTCAAGTATTAAAATAAGCCCCAAGGGGCTTCTTTAAATACTTGGTGATTCCGGCGGGAGTCGAACCCGCGATTTTCTGGATGAGAACCAGACGTCCTAGACCACTAGACGACGGAACCGAAATGAGGAGAAAAATCCAAAACTTGTTTTAGATTTTTCAACGAATGAGGTTTCGACGACGCGCAGTGTCGACGGAGCCAAGTGAGAGTTTTAAAACAAAACTCGTTTTGTTTTAAAGAGCGAACGTCGGCTCCAGTATGAGCGAAGCGAATACGGAACCAAGTCACCTCTCTACTATTTTAACATATCTTTTCTTAATAATCAACGCCACCGTATGTAGGGACCGCTGATACGAACGTCTGCCCTGGCGCTAATTTTATTTCTTCTCCGTCAGAATCCAAGAATTTAATCTGGTCAGCACGCGTAGGCTTGTTCCAGGTACCACGAATCACGTTACCATTTTGGAATATATAAGCATTGCCAGATCCTAACGTGGTAATATCCTCATGATAATTGTCCGACGCCTTACGTTCAGACACTATCATTGCTACTACTACGGATGGCGCCATTGTAGTAAGGCTACAGACATCCTCAGGGTTTCGCTCACCTAGATTTTCATCGGGACAAGAATATACTTCGTGCTCGCCAATTCCATAGCTACGTTTATAAGTATTGCTTTTAGTGTCATATGTATAGCTAACATTAAAAGTCGCCGACCCGCCAAATCTTATGGCTATGTTGCTTACTTTTGCCTCAAGATCTGAGGTGTTGCCAACAGCCGGAGTAGTAATACTAAGTTTTTCGTTTGCGAGGTCGTTCACACGTGCCCTGTTTGATTCTTCCGGTGTCATTCTGGCAAAACCTTTTACGTCGGAGCTATTATATCCTCTATCCGCATTGAACTGCTTAAGATTAGCGGGCGTAGTAAAAAGATTGTTCCATTGCCTTACGCCATATGTACCGCGATACATATAGGCGTAGCTTTCGGTCAAATCTCTGTAGCCACCGGCCGATACCGCCCTCAGTGCATCATCTGCCCCGCCAGCGTGTACAATCGTGCAATCAAAAGGCGTGTCCCATTCAAGATAATATAATCTTAACGATCTGATAGGCCCAATTACGGCCGAAGTTGGATTTTGAAAAATTGCCGCAAAACGTGTAATTCCGGCCTCGGCAATTGCCTCAAAAATCACACCCGCCTCGGTTAAACCAGCCTGTGGCCTTGCGCCGTCTGTGCCGTTCGGCACCTGAATACAATAAGTAGGAGCCTGGGCTAGCGAAGCATCTGCTAAGGGCATGCCGGTTAGATTGCTATATGCAACCTCTTTAGTTTTTTGAGAAGGGATCTCGGGAAAAGTTAAGGCTGCAATTTCTTCCTGTGGGCGCAAAAAAGTATAAACAAAACAACTAACCCCACCAATAATGCCAACTATTCCAATAATCAAAAAAGCAAGCCAACTTTTTTCCCGCCCCTTCTTGGCTTCTTCTTGATCTGTTTTTCTCTGCTTTTTTATAAGTTTTTTCATTGAAATACCATTTTTAGCTTATTTTTATATAATTTTAGCACAAAAAATAAAAGTATGTGTTATAATGTGATTATGGTTAAACAAACACTGAAGGTCATAACCAAAACATCTTGCATTCTTGCCTCGTTTCTAGCTATCCTTGTTGGCACAAGGCCAGTTTTTGCAGATACATCCGTAACCGAAAACACAACCTTCGAAGTTAACGTGATAGATTCACTTCTTGTTACGATCACCAGGCCAACGTCTTTAGCGTCGGGTGGCATGGATGAATTTTTGAGAAATGAATACGGGCTCAGTGTCGTTAATAATAATACTGCTGGGTTTACAGCCTCGATGTATTCCTTGGACACCACTAATCTAGCCCTTTATAACTCTAATAGCATTACCATTCCTACCCTAGCATCCACCTCTACCAGGGCGGCCTTCCCAGCTAATTATTGGGGATATTCTTTAGGTAGTTATACGCTAGACGGCGTCTCTCAGGGCTCCTATACGCTTAATGGCAAAACCTACGGTGAAACTACCGCCGGCAACAATAGTAGTAATTATCATCCACTAGTTAGTAGCACCGCTAATCCGATCACGGTCATAGCGGCTGGGTCTGGCAAAACCTCCGGCACTCAAGAGATTTACTTCGGCGCTAAGGGCAATTCAAGCACTCCCGCTGGCACTTATAAAGCAACTGTGGTTATAAGTGTGGTTTCGGGCGTAATTGACAACAACAACCCAATTACTCCAACCAATCCAGCATACCCACAGAATTACGATGCTTACGGCTATAATTCTTCGGGTGGCGGTTCTTCTCAAGGCACAACTGTGTATACTTACATAAGCGGCAACAACTCTACCACCTCTGAAATTAGCGAAGGCGACAACAGGAGTCTTTATGGATATCAAGAACCCGTTATGGGCGAGCTTTACAGCACCTACACCAACGTTTCTGACGGCTCACTACTTGCCACTATTTTAACAATTACCTCAGTTACTGCCGCTTCATCTGGTATCTTCTTCTTTGCCCTCGCCAAGCGACGCGATGACGACGATGAGGAAGAAGAAGAGTCTCGCATGTGATATAATAGCAACATGGATAAAATAGTTACAAGATTTGCGCCTAGCCCCACTGGGTATATTCATATTGGCAATGTACGTTCTGCCATTTATCCCTATCTAGTTGCTCGTCAGTCTGGCGGCAGAATGATTCTTCGCATTGAAGATACTGACCGCGCGCGCTATGTAGAAGGAGCTACCGAATTAATTGAAGACACGCTTGAATGGCTTGGCCTGAATTGGGACGAAGGCCCAATCGTGGGCGGTCCGCATGCTCCATACTTTCAAAGTGAACGCAAAGATATTTATCACGCCTACGCAAAAAAACTTATAGAATCTGGTCGCGCCTATGCCGACCCTACGTCGCCCGAGCAAATCGAGGAATATCGCAAACAGTGCAATGCCAAAAAGATCCCATTTTTGTACCGTAATTTCCGTCCTCAAAATCCACCAGATTGGCAGCCAGGCATACCGCTTAGGTTCAAGGCCGACCCTAAGTCTTATGAATGGCACGATGAAGTTATGGGCGATATGCACGCCGGGCCAGAAGTATTAGATGATATTATCCTAATTAAAAAAGACGGTTTCCCAACTTATAATTTTGCTCACATCGTGGATGATGCCGAAATGGGCGTCACTCATGTGATGCGAGGTGTAGAGTATTTATCTAGCACGCCAAATTATCTAGCACTCTATGAGGCTCTTGATCTACCTCGCCCTAAGCTTGTTTCCCTGCCACATATTTTGGCGCCTGGCGGCAACAAAAAACTTGGCAAGCGCGATGGCGCTAAATCTGTCACCGAGTATCGCAAAGACGGAGTTTTGCCCGAAGCCATGCTTAATTATCTTGCTTGTCTTGGCTGGAACGACGGCACCGAGCAAGAAATCTACACTAAAGATGAATTAATAGCCAAGTTTTCTTTGGACCGCATTCAAAATTCTGGTGCTCGATACGACGAAGCCAAACTCCTCTGGATGAACGGTCAATGGATCCGCCGGATTTACGACGAATCTGGCGTCGAAGCTCTTTACGCTCGTACTACAGGTTTTTGGCCAGAATCCGCAGCGAGCCATAGCGACGAATATAAACTAAAAGTATTGTCAATTATCTATGATCGTCTCAAAACTCTCTCTGATCTTCGCGAAATGACCGCGTATTTCTTCTCCGATCCAGAGAGCAACGTAGATGCACTGATTAGCAATAAATATGTAAAGAAGTTATCTGAATCCGAGATCGAAAACCTGCTTAAGCAAACTATCGACAAACTCTCCAACCTCAAAGAATGGTCTAGCGATTCGCTTCAAAATGCACTTAATGAATTACTGCAAGAGACCAACAAAAAACCAGCCGAGCTATTTAGCTTAATTCGTATTGCCATCAGTTTTGCCCCGTTTAGCCCAGCTCTCAACCTCACCTTAGAAGTTTTAGGGCGCGAAATATCACTCGCTCGGCTCAACGCTGTAGCGAGCGCAATTTAATTACCACAAGACACTGCGATCGAACGAATTTGCTTATTAGTGAGCTCACCAGAAGTTGTTATCAATTTGTATAATATGCCACCATTTACCCAAGCTGCATCACTTTTGCTGATATAAAGAGTCAAACCTTGTTCGCGCACAACCGTGTAATTATCATTATATTTATCTTTTACGTAGTTAGACAAAAGAGCATTAGAATCCCAAAAAGATTTTTCTTCAATTAGATAGAAAGCGTCACCCGTAGAATTATTTTTGAAATTCAAAGTTACTTTGCCTTCCTCGGAAGTAATTCCAGAAGCATCAAAACCTCGAGGAATAAAACCAGGATATGATGCGCTAATGCCAGTCTGCATCGCAGCTACTTTTAGAGAAATGTCGGGCATATTAAGGTTTACAAAATAAACTATCGCCAGCACCGCTGCGGTGGTGCATGCGAGCGCTAACATTACCCTGCCAAACCCAAAATGCATCTTTGACTTTTGAGCTTTTTGATCCTTGGTTGTGCTGTTTGCAGCGGCCAAAGCTTTCTTAATGGCCTGATCTTTTAGTTCGCTTGCGGTCGCTCGTGATGCCGTAGCAGTACTACCTTTGCGAGCCTGCATTCTGGTATTAACGGTATTTTGGAGAGGATGAGCTTTAGCCTTCTCGACGTCGGACTTGGCGGGCTGCCCAATAAACTGCGATGGCGCATTATTAAAATGAGCAATTTTCCGCACCCTTTTAACCTGCACGACATCCTCGGTGCTCTTAACTGGACGCTTCACATACCTCCGATTCAAAGTAGTCGAAGCTTGAGCGCGTCGATGAGCTGTCTGGGCTGTCTGCCTGTTGTCTGATTTCTGCATATTATACCTCACTTATACCTAAAACTATCATAACCTTTTTGCTAAAAAAACACAAGAGTTAAAATTATGATTAAAATATGTTATAATATGCACTAACATGGATCAAGATAAAATAAAACGTTTGCAAAGTTTTAAGGTGATCGTTTCTGAAGTAATCATGGTTGTAGCTGTGATTTTGATCGTGATAGTACTGGCTTTGGTGGTCTCTGGCTATTGGCTAAATTCTGATTTTAAGGTCGAGCGCCAAGGGCTCCTGCAGATTTCGTCCATCCCTACTGGCGCAAGCGTCGAAATCGACGGCGATACCTCATGGCTCCAGCGCACAAACACTTCCAAAGTATTAACTGCTGGCGAGCACACGATTAATCTTGCTAAGGAAGGTTATGACACCTGGTCTAAAACCATCAATATACGCGAAGGTCTTCTCTATCGCATTCATTATCCCCGCTTATTTTTAAAAGAACGCGCCTCCGAAAAGGTTATGGACCCAAATGATGCCACCTTCGCCACTATTTCTCCTGATCACGACACTCTGCTGATCGTAAATAGCACTTCTAAGTGGCAAGTTATATCGTTAAATAACGAAAAAATCACCCAAAGAACCATCAATGTTTCTGCCTTTTTCTCGTCCAGTGCCGACCAAACAGAAACCGATAATTTTAACGGGCAAATTCTCTCTGCCGACTGGGCGCGTGACAATGTCCATATTTTGTTAAAAGTTAAAAACGATGATGCTATCGAGTGGGTGCTCCTTGATGTCGCTAATATCAAAAATAGTATTAACTTATCCAAAGAATTTGATGCGTCTTTTGACGACATTAAAATCGTTAACAATTCGGCCAGCAGCCTACTTGTGCTTAAAAACCAAAATCTTCGCAGGATTGATGTGCCAAACAAGCAATTCTCTGCTATTATGGCCGAAAACGTAGTTTCTTTTGATCATTTTGAAAACGAAGTAGTCTTTTTGGCAACCAAATCCGATAAATCGGGGAATTCCCATTACCTAGCCTCCACTAAAATCGGCGATGACAATAATCTAGAGCTTGCTTCCTTCGATTCTGGGGCGCAAGTTTTAATCAGCAAGTTTTATGATGAAAAATATATCACCATAGTTAACGCAAATCTTGTTTCGCTTTACAAAGAGACTGATTTTGAAAAAGTTAATGACTTTGAACTAAGTTTTGCTCCAAAGCGAATCAAAGTTGGTCATGACGGCGAATTCATCATTATGACGGATGGCACCAAAATCGCTACTCTAGACATGGAGGCTCTAGAAGTTAAAGAATGGGAGATTGCAAGTAGTGATTATGGTTGGCTAGATAACGACATGCTATACGCTATCGATGAAGGTGATCTCGTCGTGTATGATTTTGACGGGCTCAATCGACGCGATCTCACTAAAAACGTCACTAGCAACTTCCCTGCAACTATTACTGATGACAAATGGCTTTATTATTTTAGCGATGGCAAGCTCATCCGCGAATGGCTAATTGCCCGTTAGCCAGTTCCATATCCCCTCAAAGAACGATGGCTCGTTGGCCGGCATCGCGTCATCTAGATTTTGATCAACAGTAGGCAAATCTTCGGCTTCTTCAGCTCCATCGTAGCTTGGTGAAATCTGCTCGGCTGTCACTAGCAAGCGGTATCTCGAAGTCCCTAGAGGCGTACAAGTCACCAGAGTTAGCAAAGGCTTATCCGTTTCCACGATTAAAGCCGCCACATCAGTTGGCTCAACCACTTCCTTCTTGATTACCTTATATGTATAACGCACAGAATTATAATTAATATAGATTAAATCACCATCTTCGAGCCGCTCGAGCCCCGAAAAAATGTATTTGTACTGGTTAGAACTATAAATATCTCCCGCTGAATGCCCAGTAATTACCGTGTTGCCAATTTCACCAGGATAAGCACTGGCGCCGGCAATCCGATAGTGCGCTACGCCGTTATTCATGCTAGACATCACCTCAGACAATGCGATCCCAAAATGCACTGGCACGTCAATATTTAGCTTAGGGATAATCAAGCGCGGATCGGCGGATACGGCCTGCGTGATAGTAGGGTCAATCGCCTCAATACTAGAAGCCGGAGAGTTCCCTGGCGACACATATGCCATAATCGGCGCAAATATCAGCCGATTATATTGTAGGAACAAGATTAGCAGCACCACAAAAACACCGGCTAGGATAGGAATTAGATGGCGTTTTCGGTGCGTTTTTTTTGCGCTCTCGGTAGCTTTTTTGCGAATTTTCTTTCTTAATCTATATCTAATCTCGTCGCCATCGGAAGAACTGTACGCGCCCGCTTCGTCAATCACCCCTGTTCCTAGTGACAAGCCGGTGGGTTTCCCGTCGTCTCTAGCACTTGATCTTGCAATAGAATTTAAGATTTCTTCTTCTTCAGCTTTTTCACGTTCCGCTTTTAATCGTTCTTTTGCGATGTAGTTTTGCGCCGCTCTTGAATAGTATTCGCTATAATATTTCTGATAATAATCTTGCCATGCCGAATGATACTTTTTCCATGATTCAGAATTTATCTTGGGAGTGATAGGTTCGTTTTTGAGATGAGCGTTGTTCTTGCTTGCTTCCCTAGCGGCTTTTTTGGCCGACTCAGCATAAGCCGCCAGAACTTTTTTTCTCGCGATTGCTGCTGCTGCCTGCCTCTGTAGGTCAATCGAAGACTGCCCACCGTTTTGAAAATCCATGAGCCAATTATAGCATATTTTGCCTTTTTATGATAAAATGTCTCTATGGGCGAATGGCGGAATTGGTAGACGCGGTAGACTCAAAATCTGCTGGTAGTAATACCGTGAGGGTTCAAGTCCCTCTTTGCCCACCACGCATTTTTTAAATGCGCACGCAAAGTTAAGACGTTGTTCTGCGAATCAAGTCCCTCTTTGCCCACCACACACCCGAAGAGGGTGTTTTTTTATTTGTCCCAATCAAACCCTTCGCCATAATGGCCGTATTCGGCAGTTTTGGCATAAATTGGGCGCTTTAGATCCAAGAATTTAATAATCCCGCGCGGAGTAAGATCATACCCCTCAATCTCTTCAGGTTTACCATCGATAATCACGGTTTTTTCTAGTGGCTCAGCCTTGCCAATTGCATAGGCTAGACGCACCAAAACCTCGTGTGCATTACGCTTTTTTAGATAATCTACGGCTATCCTTCGCGCCATGTAGGCCGCTGAACGGTCTACTTTTGATGGGTCCTTACCAGAGTAACAACCCCCGCCAATCGCCACGCTCGGCCCATAATTGTCAACAATCAACTTGCGACCGGTTAGGCCAGTATCAGCATCAAATCCGCCTTGGTTCCAGTCGCCAGCTGGGTTGATATGGAGCCTGATGGCGGGCTTCGAGCTATCTTCTTCGGACACGCTCAAGGGCGCTCGCCCGAGCTTATGGTCCTCAGAAGATATCTTCGAAGCCCCTTTTAGTCCATTCTTCTTAATAAACTCTTGCACCATTTTTTCTAGCTCATCGCGCGATACATTCTGAAAGCTCGCCACGATTGAGTCAATTGTACCGTCCGGCGCAATCGTAACCTGAGTCTTGCCATCATAAGGATATTTTTCAAAAATAAATTGATTGAGACGGCGTGATAGTACTACTTCACGCGGTAATAATTCTGGCGTCTCATCGCAGGCATAGCCAATCATAATGCCTTGGTCTCCTGCCCCACCAGTGTCTACGCCTTGGGCAATTTCCGGTGACTGCTTTACGATCTTGGTATGGACTTCAATATCATCTCCAGCAATGCGTTTGACGATGGCTGGAATATCTATGCCATCGGCCGTAGATGTGATTTCGCCCGTTACGAATACCACGCCATGCCCGCCACAAGTCTCGGCTGCTACCCGCGCATCCGGATCCCTGGCTAGGTACGCGTCCAAAATCGCATCGCTGATGCGGTCACATAATTTATCTGGGTGTTTTGGAGAAACACTCTCCGCTGTTCGATAGAACATATCTTTCCTTTCTGGTCGGATTTACCACCTTGGCCTTTGCCAGGTTGGTAGGGGGTCATCGGGCCGTTCCCTCGCCCCTTCTTGATATTAGTGTTGTGATAACTATTATAACACAAATTAGTCTTATATGTGGTGTGAAGTTTCCATTATCGAGGCGACTATGCTATGATGCAAGCTCTGGGAAAGTGCCTACGCACCTAATACTGAGGCCATAGTACTTATTGTTGCCATTGGTACCTGGGTACACGAGGGAACTATCCAGGTACAGGCGGGACGAACTGAGGTTATTGACCGCAGTAGACGACCAATAGTAGCCGTAACTACCTCTACTGCTGGCGGACGACGTAGAGAAGTAGCCGGAGTAGAGGAAGTTATTAGGATAAGAGCGCCAAGCCTTGGATTGAGTAGTGCCAGCGGTACTAGATTGATTTGCGCCGGTACCACCTAGCGCTATATCTAGGTTAGAGAAACCGCCAGCAGTAGAACCATTACCGGTGTTTCTGCCGTATGGTAGTCTCCAGCCAGTAGGACAAAGTGAGGTTTTGGCGGTTTCACTGGTTTTTCCTTCGTCATCAGTGCCAGTAGGGCCAGTATATTGTTTTACATTAGCCATAGCTGCAGCCCAGGTGTAGTAGTTACCATAGGAATAAATTGACGTACTACCTGAAGTGGGCGAGGAGGCACGAGCGGATGTATTAGTGTTATTATAGCGTGGCATACGAGCATAGTAGTATGAGCTATTGCCGCCCTTGATAGTATTAGTCGTAGAACCATCTGTACTATATAGGCTATTGGCTACTGGAGGATTGGTGGTGAAGTTCGCACTTTCTGCAGTAGCAAGACCAGTGAAGTCTCCATAGGTGGCAGAAGCACCAAAGCCTTGAGCAAGAGTGCTATCAGAAGAGCCTTCAGCTTCTAGTCTTAAATTTTCTATCATCCAACACTGTCCATCTGCGAGCTTAGCAATGGCATAAGTCTGGCCATCACGCTGATCGGTGAGGGCTACAATACTTTGATGCAAAATGTCTGTAGCTAAATTAGCAGGAGTTAGGCTAGAACATCCACCCCAGCCTTGTAAACTGCCACTAGAAGCTACCCATACAGCATAAAGTGGCGTACCGCCAGAACTAGCGGTGGATGGCACAGTGATGGTTTCATTAGGTCCATAAAAGGTGCCACTATAATCAGGCTTGGTGTTCCAGCCAGCAAAACCATAGCCATTCTTAGAAAAGTTGGAAGCCAGAAGAGTGACTTCGGCATTAGCATAGCCAGTCTGTTGACCCATGGTACCCTCTTTAATACTAGTATTGGCGTTATCAGATCATGTTATTGGCACAAGCTACTTCTACTGGTGGAGTATCGTTGCTCGGGTGCACCATAGTGTATTTAACCTTGCCATTATAAGTATCAGATGCTTGAGTAGAAGCAATAAAAGCAGCATAAGTTGTCGAGAGCTCTGCGCCGGTGGCATTGGTGCCAATATCCGTGGCACTATCTCTGTGGGCGACCTTAGTGTAGCTACCAGGCACAAGGCTATAAGCGCCATAACCATTATCTAGCGATACAGCATATGTGGCGTTGGCGTTGGTGTTTAGCTTCATTGCCCATTGCGAAGTGCCGGATGTACCAGTGCCAGTAGCGATAGTTTGGTTGCTATTGGCCCCTACTAGCGTAGTAGTGCCGTAGGTTTGTCCCGTATAGCCAATAGCATAAATTGCAAAACCATTTGCATCATTACATAAAACCTTAAGAGTAGTAGAGCCAATGTCCGCTTGGTAAGTACCTGGGTTGATCGTAGCATTATGCGAATTCATGCCGGTGCCAGTCATGGTACAAGCCACCGGGATCGAGATCAATACGTCGGAAACTACGGCATTCTCGGCAGAAGCGCCCCTACTAGATAGCAAAACAAAAGAAAAACAAGTTAGCCCAAGGAGCACTGCTGATGCATATAAACTAACTCGCTTTAACATGATTATTTCCTCGCTTTTTTGCTAGATTTCTTGGCGCGTTTTTTCGCCACGAGCTTACGCGCTTCCTTGCGCGCAATTTCATCTTCTTTCTCTTGCGCGCGATTATGTACGCCATAGATCAAACTAGTCGCACCCACGATCAGCATATAAGCTCCAAAGAATCTAATAAAGGTGGTAACTTCAAAGCTGCCGGAATTTAAGATCACTGCGCCAATCACACAACCACAAACGCCAGCCAGTATCCTGATGAAACGATCGGTTGGGTCCACAGTAGACAAAAACCCGTGAAAGATATCGATCACACCAGACACAATCGTATATGCAGAGATGATAATCACGCTAGAAGTGAGATCATTTTTGGCAAAGAAAAGTAGCGCAACTGCGGCAATCACATCAACTAACGCATCAACCACCGAATTGATCCAGCCGTGCTTTTTGGTGGATCCATAAAGCGCGCCCACCGCATCTATGATACCCATAAGGAGCAACAACACACTTACGAATGCAATTACATTTCCAATATCGGTTAATCCGCCAAATAGTGTGAAGCAACCGAATACTACCGCCAGGGCCCCGCGCACGATAAATACTAGCCAATGCTTGTCTATGAATCTTCTATTAATCTTTGCCATAAAAATCCTTTATTACTTATGCTTATTATAGCACACTATTTTAGACATGGCGAATTTTTTTGCGGGCTGTTTCTACTAGTTTTGTGATCTGATATTTAACTGGGTTCAAAATCATATCATGCGCCGGAGTATATTTTAATTCTTCGCAACCAAACGAGCGCTTGAACTCGCTCACTCCAAAGAACCGATGCGTTTTTTCATCTAGCCCTACGATCCCCCACAAATTATAGCGAATACAACCACGCTTTCTGGCTTCCTTCATTGCTGCCATATGTAGAAGTGGTGCCGCAGAGTATTTTGTACCAAGCTGTGACGATACGCCATAATGATAGCTACATTCTGGCCCATAAAAAATCATGAAGTTTTGTGCCAAAACCTCCCCATCCTTTTTTGCCGTATATATCAAAACCTCGTCATTCTCGCGAAAAGCCTCAAATTGCTTTGTCAAAAAAGCCTTTGAGAATGCTACGTATTTTTGTCTCTCGGCATGCTTTTTTTCGAGTGCACAAAATTCTTTAATCGCTTCGTCATCATCTGAGGCGGAAATTTCAATCTCGTTCTTCTCTGCTTTGCGCAATTTGCGCCTAAAACCTTGCGAAGCTCCTGCCAAAATCTCGTCCTCAGATTTTGCTAGATTCAAAATTCCAGCATATTCCACCGACAAATACATTGGCGCTTTTTTTAGCCCTAATTCTCGCATCAACTTTAGTGAGTGTTCTGATAGCGGTAATTGCGGTCGTACTCTTACAAACACGCAACCGGCTTTCTCTCCTTGCTCTTTGATATCCTTAAATACTGTTTTTACTGCCTTTTTATCCCGCCAATCCATGATCGGGCCACCCGCAATAGCTAGGTACTTGCCCCGTTTGGCGGTCTCAACTACGCCAGCATAAGCTGCAATAATTTTGTCATCATCCATTAATGCACGGCGCACAATTTGATTCCCCCTTGACTTGTGAAACTCATAAAAATCCCATGACTGCAAAAAGTTGGCTTCTTCATGCGCCTTAATAAATCCATCCCATTCGTTCCGGTTTTCTACTTCATTCATAAATGCCTCCGTTTTTTACGCGCCGTTTCTACGATCAAATCTTTCATGTAGCCAATTCTTGAAATCACAAGATCGTGCGCCGGTACATATTCTATCACTTCTCCGCCAAAACCAGTTTTGAAGGTAGTGACTCCAGCATAGCGATGGTTGGGTTGCCCAGCTGGCGCAATCCCCCACAAATTAAATCGCTCAAAACCCTCTTTTTTCAAATCTTTCATCGCTTGCCAAAGCAAAGCATAGGCTCCAGGTAATTTACGGTTAAGCTCTGTTGAGGCCGCCTCGTAATAATCTCCCTCACGCCCATCTTTGATAATCAGCCCATAAGCAATCTTTTTACCCTCGGCCGTTTCAGCTACGTAGATTACGGCATTTTTACCGAACGCTTCCCTTTCTGCTAGCAACGTCTTTAGGCTTGGTGGCACAAAGTTTTGTCTTCGCGCCGTCTCAGACTGCACCTTATGAAATTCTTTAAATAGCTCATCCGAATTACCCGAGATCACCTTAATTCCCATTTTTTCGGCGCGTCGCACTTCATAACGTGTCTGACGGCGCATCTCTGCGAGTAACTCGTCCTCAGACTTAGTTAAATCAAGCATCACGGTGTGCTCGGCCGCTAAGTGCATCGGCGATTTTTTGAGTCCGAGCTTGCCTAATATCGCCAGATTATTTGGGCTCGCAGTCAGTTGCGGTCTAATTCTCGCAAAAACGCACCTTTCGCTCTTCGCTACTTGTTCAATTCTTTTTAATGTCGCTTTAGCTACCTTCTTATCCTGCCAATTTATAAGTGGACCACAGGGTATCTCTAAGTATCTACCTCTTTTAGCATTTCTAACGATCATCAAAGCGTGCCCATGTCCTTCAAAATCATCAGTCAGCACTTTGCTCCCCACTAGCTCATTCATTTTGCCATATGCCGGCGATTGCAAGAAATTAGCTTCTGGATATTTTGCTACTACTTCTTGCCAATTCACTCTGTTTCCTCCAAATATTCTTTGATAATTTTACGCGCCGGCTCTAGCTCGCGCTTTCTGTAGTAGCGTGGCAAATTGACAATATGCTCTGAAGCATAAACCGCATTTGGACATTCTTCTTCCGGAAAATGTACTTTTTTGTAATATCGCTCTGGCGATACCGGCTTTTCGTACCAAAAACCGCTAAAATAATATCCAGCCTTAGCTAGTTTAGCCAAAACTTCCTGGCGGTTTCTTACAAAATAAAACTCACGTAATGGTTTTTCGCCAGCCCGACTCAGGCTTTTGATCTGCATCAAAGCGCGCTTTGCTTCAAATTTACTTAGGCGACGTTCCAGATCTAGTTTGTTGTCAGCGGATCTTTCTACCCAATGGACTTTAATCAAAAGGCGCATCATTACTCCACCAAGGTGTAAATACGACAGAGTGCGACACGTTGCTCCAAACATCGGATAAAACCTAGCCCGCAAATGATCGGATAGTTTCGGACGAACCCTAGGCGCTCCAATCGGATTTTTATAGGGGTAGCGAAGCACTACGGCTCCACCAGAAACCGTGTCGATCGACTTATCCTTGCCAAACGAAAAGACTGCCGCTGCGCCTACTGTGCCGGCTTCACGCCCATCGGCATATTTTACGCCCGCGCAATGCGCCAAATCCTCAATAATGATTAGACCTCGTTCCTCGGCGAATTTTTCAACCATATTAATATCTACGGGATTACCTAACGTGTTTTGGACAATAATCCCTTTTGCAGATTTTGCTAGAGCTAGTGATTCTTCTGTATAGTTTAAATCATTTAGCGATATATCCACAAATACGGGTTTGAGCCCAGCTGCTTTCACTGCTTCATATACGGCGTAGCACGTAAATCCATTTACTATTATCTCATCGCCCTCATCAAAGTAAGCCTTAAGGGCCAACGCCAAAGCCGAACGCCCGTTCTTAGCTAAAATTGCTTTTTCGCCCCCGTACTTTCTTAATAGGTAATCCTCTAGATCCTTCAGATCTTCCTTTCGTCCCATGGCAAAAGTGTGTAAAATCCTCTCATCTCTCGTAAAATTTGCCGCCAAACCTAAAAAGTAGTGTTTTTTCATGATTTTAGTTTCCTTACTAGGGTGATTAAAGCTCGCGCTAGCTCCTCTGGGTTAGAAATATACGGTGCATGCGTCCAATTTGCATAAAACTTTAATTCGGCATTTGGCAGAGCCTCATACATTTTTGTGGCCTGACGTGGCGGCGTGGTGGTATCTTTTTTGCCCCACAAAATCATTGTCTTAGTTTCGACCTTCGAGAGGTCTAGCTCTTTATCAGACTCCAGCATGTTCGACAAAGTCTTTTTCATATTTTCGGGGGCCTTTGAATAATCTGTAGAGCCAGTAACTTTATGAAATGCTTTGTCAACCAGCGAAATCTTTTTTAAGGGCTTGCCAATTTTTGCGATTTTTTCGACGAGTTTTTTCTTTGTTGACGGTTCATAAATGCCAGCCGAATCTAAAAGAATCAGATATTTAAGCTTTTCTGGCCTTACCGCACAAAGGTTTAACAAAATTCTGCCACCGTTTGAATGGCCGAGCGCAATTGCTCCATTTGGTATTTCGTGGTCTGCCCACTTCATATAATCATAAATCGTGAATTCTTTTTTGGAATCCGTTGTTAGGCCTGGCACATGTAACATTTTTACGCTGATATCGTTTTCTCTTAGGATTTCGAGAGTCTTTTTCCAGGGCTCTACTGTGTAAGTCCAACCATGAACAATATATAAATCAGCCATCCAACCCCCAACTCTTGCGCCGGTTTACAGCGGCCTTTTCGCGCCGGCACAGTTTTTTGGCGTCCTTTGGATCAGCCAGCAGTTTTTCGATAATCCATTCCAAGTATTGGCTACCCTTAAAGATCAATGTTTCCCTTCCGGTAATGTGTTTTTCTAAGTATTCCAAAGCTTTGCGCGGGTCTAAAGTCGCCACTGCCGATACGCCCAGCTTCTTTAGTTCTGGCGCAGTGTATTTTTTGGTGCGTCTACCCACTAGCACTACTTTTTCTGGCTTGACTTCCGCAATCAAATGAGCCAGCTTTTGATGTTCTTCGCTAGTTAGTGATCCCTGGTCTACAATATCGCCAATCACTAACCATTTATGCTCTGCATGCATTCGCTTAGTCATATCCAATATTGAAGCCACCGAGATTAGATGTGCATTGTAACTACTATCTACAATATCAATTCCCTTTTTGCCTTTAAAGTAGGAGCTTCGTCCTGGCGCTACTCTTACTCCAGTAAAATCAGATTTAAATGGCAACTTAAGGTATTTCATTAGATCTTGCAACACTAAGAGGCTAAAAGCGATATCCTTAGGTTCTGGATGATTAAAATGAAAGGTTGTGTCGCCATAAGTAAAATCAGTAGAATCCGGGTAGACGACATATTTTTTGAGCTCAGTCTTTTTGATAGAAATAACCTTTGCCTTTATACCTTTAGTAGCTGACTTCATCAGCTTCGAGTCTGCATCAATATATACCAACTTAGATGTGTTTTGCGGTAAAGTCGCAAACTCTGCCGTGATTGCTTCATCTAAGCTCTTGAACTTACCCTCTTCTACTACTTTCTCGAACTGTACAGCGTGCGACCTGCCAATAGACACCCAAATCGTCACTTCTGGTTTTAGCCATTTGGCGAGAAATTCCGCTTCGTGTGGCCGTTCGCCGTCGATTTCTACCACATAGAATTTTTCTTTATATCGCTTAAACAGCCCCTTAAATGGTGCTGCTAAAAACAGCCAGATCCAACGCAATTTCGAACCACGAATTCCACTTAGTCCCAACAAATCAAATGAAATGCCAAAAGCCGAATTAGCATTATGTGAATAATGCGCTTTTTTGCCTATTTCATGCTCCAGGAGATTCAACATGGTGGTTTTTCCGGCCGAGCCTGTTACCGCTATCACGCGTGGGTCCCACCTCTTGAAGACGCGATCTGCAAAATGCCGAAAATACTTCGCAGCAACGAAATAAAAACGCTTTTTAAACTTAGCAAAGCTCATACAATTTATTATATCACAACTTGCTTTTTTTATAAAAGTATGATATAATAAAGACATGGAGTCCTGTTTGGGGCTTTTTCAAGTTCTTTACAATCTATTTCTAGAAGGGGGATTCATGCAAAATCATCTCTGGGCAGCAATCATCGCTGGTGGCCAGGGGACTCGACTGTTCCCGATTAGCCACACCAACCGTCCTAAGCAGTTTTGTCGTCTGGATGAGCGCAACACTTTCATCCAGGCAGTCGTCGAGAACCTCACTGGAATTGGCGTCAAGTCTACTCATATCGTGGTCATCACGACTAGCGACAATCAGACGTCTCTGGCGAAGGAACAGACCTTGCCGCGCGGCGTTCTTTCGCAGAACATCCTCCAGATTAGCCCAAACTACGGCTATGCCGGGGCTATGATCTGGGCGTCGGAGTTTATCAATAAGCTCGACCCAAAAGCGGTGGTCATCAATACGCCAGCAGACCAGTATCTGGTTGCAGACGAAGAGTTTGTCACCACGATGAACAATGCCATTGCGGCGGCCAAGAATGGCCGCCCTGTAATTGTGGGGGTCAAGGTAAACGATCTCGTGACTGCCATGGGATGTGGGCATGCATTGTTCGAAGAGTCGGATTTGCCTTGTCACTCCGTAATCGGCTTTGAGGAAAAGCCAAACCGTGAAAAAGCAGATTTCATCATGCGTCAGGGTAATTCCGCCTGTAACACCGGCATTAATGTCTGGCAAGCCTCAACGGTTCTCGACATCATGCATGGAGCCACGATCACGGGGCTCGCTACCGATGAGCTGATGCGAAGGCTGGGCAATCTCAAGATTGCCGTCGGCAGTTTCGAATGGCACGACTGTGGCACCCTGAAATCTCTCTACGAGATTTCGAAGAAAACGCCAAACCACAAGAACGCGAGTCTTGGCAATGGCACTTTCGAGCGCAACAACTGCCGCGGTTCTCTTCTCTACGCTTCTCGCGGTATGGAGCTCAGGGTGAACGGGGCACGCGACGATGCCATCGTTTTTACAGTGATTGACGAAAAGCCAATCATCGTAGTGGCAAAGCTGGCCGAGAGCCAGCGCATCAAGGATCTCGCCGATGATTTTCAGCGCCACCGCGCTATTTTCAGTGACGATTTCTCCTTTGGCGCCCGCAACAACATCGTACTCGAGTCTAACGTTTCAAACGAGCTGATTGTGGGTTTTGTTGGCGTTAAAAATTACGCTGTCTATGTCCACAAGCAGCCAAGCGGCATGCTTGAAGCGGTGGTCTCTCAGCAGCTGATTCACTAGAAATAGACAAAGTCCCGCACCGAGCGGGACTTTGTCATGCGTATTTTTTTATTACATCTTGATTTCGGCATCTACACCGGCTGGCAAAGAAAGATTTTGCAAACTTTCAATTGTCTTAGGCATAGCATTTGAGATGTCGATTAAGCGCTTATGTACTTTCATTTCGAAGGCCTCACCACCAGTCTTGTAGACGTGTGGAGATTTCACGACGGTGAAAGTCGAACGCTTAGTCGGTAGAGGAATCGGACCGCTCACTGAGGCACCAGTGCGAATCGCTGTATCCACGATTTGGCGTGCGCTCTGATCAATTACGCGATGATCATAAGCTTTTAGTCTGATGCGGATTTTGAGTCCAGCATCTTTTTTGGTTTCTGACATATTGTCCTTTCTTGTCCGATAACCTCCAAGACACGAGTTTTTCGGACTTGATGATTATTAATAATATGGTTTCATTATATCATAAACTGCATTGCAGGGCAAGAACGCCCTTGACAAAAATAAGCAAAAGCGCTATATATAGAAGTACAAAGGTTATACAAAACAAAAAAGGAACATTATGAAACACAAAAACGCCTTAAAAGGAAAAATCCTACGCCTAGCTATCGCGCTAATTGCTCTACCACTGATAGTTTGGAGCGGCTTTACCTTCGCTGCCAATTCATACAATATTGAATACTCTGGTGGTACTGAACTTAGCGCAAGCAACGTCAAGACGTTAACCGGAAATCTAACCACATTGGTGGAGAGCAACAACGGCCAAGTCCAAGTTTCAACCTCAAATTCGTCAAAATGGAAAAGTGGTTATATCTATAACACTGCCGGCGATAACACCTGTATTCCATTTCATTACTTTTTCGTGAACAATAGTAGCAACATTACTGCGAGTGACGGCTTGTCCTTTAGATTAACGAGTGGTACTAATGGCAAATATGATATCGAAGCTCAAATTACGTCAGTTACTCTAGACACTACCGAGCCAAATTCGGGTAGAGAATATGTGGTTGGTGTTGCGGAGCAGCAAGGATTCCTATATAGTGGCTGGTGGCAAGTTTTTCATGATGCTGAGTGTACCAATGCCGTCAGAAAAACTGATGATTCGGAAACTCTTAATGGGTTAACTAGGTCTCGCCCTGACAAAATCTTTGTCCAATTAAAGACTAAGTTACACAAACACAACGAAACTGCTGTTTTCAAATCTAACGAACAATACTTTGCCCTTACCGATATTGACGCAGCGCAATCGTATAAGATCTTAAATAGCGACAACCAACTTAGCGCAAATAATATGTATACAATAGATATTTCTAGGCTACAGCCAACTAATACTACGCTAAGAAACATGTTTGTCAGCAACAATAACGGAAATTATATCTACTCGCAATATACTGAGTCAGAAGACATTGGCCTTAGAGGTGGTAACGATATATTTGTAGAGCTAAATGACAATACCCAGAGCAACGGTCTTGATATTGTGTTTGGTTTTGCGGAAGCTGCTGGTAGTGGCCTTGAATATTATAGTAGACAATATACAATTACTTATAATTCCGACGATAATGGCACAATCACGGGTAGAACCAGCGAAGTGGTGTTTTCGGGCGATAATCCTAGTGGATCCACCCAAACTCCATCAGACAATTATCACTTCGTTTGTTGGAAAGCCAACAAAAGGGTTACGCTCGAAAATGGCACAACAGTCGCCGCCAATACCTGTATCGACGATCCAACGCAAATAGCCGTATCAGAAGATATTACCTTTACTGCATACCACGCCATTGATCAATTTAACGTGGAGTATGTCTCTGACGAACATGGTACCATTCCCGATTCTGCGCTCAAACAAGAAATTCGCGACTATGGTACTAACCCAACCGGCTCAGAATCAGAGCCGAAAGAAGAATATGAGTTTATTTACTGGGTTGCCGATGTGGACGTCACTCTAGAAGACGGTACTGTTATTAAAACAGGCGAAAAACTTTCTCCAGAGCAGGTTAAACAAGTAGTGATAGATCAAGACATTGAATTCACTGCTATCCATAAGCTCATCCCAACTCCTGCCCCAAATACTGGTGCACCTACTAGCGATTATAATGCGGGCCAAATCGTTACCTCTGTTTTCGGAATAACCTTAGGCGCTCTCTTCGTCGTTCTCCCCTCCCGTCTTCATCACAAAAAAGTAGGTTTCTCGAAAAACCGCTAAGTAGTAGGACATACAAAAAATCTCCCTTTTAAGGGAGATTTTTTGAATATCAATCTTACTTGATAACTTTGGTAATCACACCAGAGCCAACGGTCTTGCCACCTTCACGGATAGCAAAGCGGTCCTGGTCGTTCATAGCGACTGGGGCCAAGAGTTTAACCTTGAAGGTTACTTGGTCGCCAGGCATGACGATTTCTTTGTCGGCTGGGAGTTCAACTTCACCAGTTACATCCGTAGTACGGAAGTAGAATTGTGGCTTGTAACCCTTGGAGAA
>CAYYYH010000012.1:0-23586 GCA_964476395.1 uncultured Candidatus Saccharibacteria bacterium
CTATAGAAGCTATAGAGGATAATTGGCATATGCATTTTACATTTAACACAAAATATAAAATAATATTGCTTTTTAGTAAGCAAAGGAGAAAAATCAATGAAAAAATCATTAATTGCAGCAGGTGCAGCTTCCGTAGCCCTCGCAGCTATGCCAGTACTCGGTACCTTCGCAGATGTGGTTGATACTGTAGAAATCACAATTTCTAGCGCTTGTGGTGTGAATTCTGATACAGAATCCACTCCAGGTACTGGTCAAACCTTCACTGCTAATATGACGAACAATGATGTCCACACCTGGGCCGCTGATGGTACGGGTGGTGAACTTTATGTCACTTGTAACGATGCTTCAGGTTGGAACGTAACTGCTCAAGGTTATAGCAACGATACTGCTGGTACGACCACCATGGTTGTTACGCAGGGCTCTGGTACTGCTATCCCTACAGGTGCCAACCCAGCCGCCGGCACATCCGCTTGGGCTTTCAATATTGCCGATAGCAATACTCAAGCCACTATCGTAAGTGGTTATTCAAGTGCTAATGATAACTGGGCCCAAATCCCAGCTACTGCAACGAGAGTTGCCCACAAATCTGGTACCGCGGTTAGCGAAGGCCTTATCTACACTGGTTACAAGGTAAGTACGAGTGCTACTCAGCAAGCTGCAACTTACACTGGTAAAGTTAAGTACGTCGTTTCTGCTGGCGTAGGTAGCTAATTATAAATTAGCCTTTAAATACAGCCCTTCAGGGCTGTATTTTTTAGCGGTATTTATCAAATAGTTCTTTCATCTTGCCGTCAAACCCATGTAAATACCTCTCTGTAGTCGCAATATTAGAGTGTCCAATCATTTCCTTAATCTCCGCTACCGACGCACCACGTCTTTGCAAATCTGTGGCAAAAGAATGCCTCAAACTATGCGGATAAAAATCGTCAAACCCCGCCTTCTTAAAAGCCCTTTTTAGTCTATTACGGATTGTGTTTACGGTCGGCGCCTCGCCATTTCCGCCACATTCATAAAATCCCCATAAAAAATCCTTTACTCCGTATATATTAATATAGTGATTTAAAAGCTGTAGAGTTTCTTCAGTAATATATACTTCTCGCGGTTTTCTCCCTTTACCAATAAACTTAATCTGTCTTCCTCTAAAATTAGACAATCTTAATTTCGTAATCTCCGCAATCCTCATTCCTGTCTCAAACATTATTCTGATGATTAGCCCAGTCTGTAAATCTACCGCATCTATTACGTCTTCAATTTCCTCCGCCGTATAAAATCCTCTTCGCACCTCACCCTCTTTCAATTTTCTTATCAACGTCAAGTTCAGTGGCACTTTAACCCCCAATTCCTTATAATATCTCACCATCGCTATCACCACCGCATTGTACATATTAATAGAGCGCGGACTTACGCCTCGTGCCGTTTCGTGTTTAATCCAACGATCAAAAACCGCATTAGTTAGCTCAGTCAAATATTTAATACCGGTTACCCTCCAAAATCGCCTCAAGACATTCCGTTTCATTTCCATGGTTGCCGCCGTCATGCCCCGCACTTTTTCACAATATTCTAAATAATCGTCCATAAAAATAAGCTCCTTTTCTGGAGCTTATCATAGCGCAAATTAGTCTAAATCCATCTTTTCATCCAAGTTTCAAAAATCTCATAATCGTTATAAGCGCCCGCGTCTTCATCGCTATCTGCCCTCAAAAAGCTTAGTACTCGCCCTTTCGATATCACTACTACTGACGGATAATATTTCACCTGCTCATATAATGACGTTTTCTTCATATCTTCAAACATCATTCGATGAACTCTTATACCTATCTTTTTTGCAAAGTCCTTTGTATATTGTCTCACTTTATCTGCCGTCTTACATCCTCCTTGGTCAATCAATACCACAAAAGATTCCTTATTCTTTATTAACTCTTCATACTCGCCAGAAGACAACTCCATATATTCGTCATCACAATCCTCACCACAATAGTACTTTTCATCTAGTACAACCTTCGCCTCACCAAACCATCCGCTCACCGCACCCACAAACAAAAGCATCCCGATAGTCACTAATACTAGCGCAACCATCAATTGCCATATTTTCATCTTTGATAACTTCTGTTTAAATGTCTCTGGTTTTTTACCACTAGTTTTCTCTCGGCCCACTCTATTTCTCCATTAATTCCGTAAAATCAATCTCGTGCACAGGCACTTTATAAAAATCATATGCTATCGTACCGTCACCAAGTGTTCGCTTCACGTCTACATTATGCTCGCCCTCATAAAACCAATAACCACCAACATCATAGATCTTAGACTCATCCCAACCTAAGGCCACCAACATCTTTTTCATCATGCCAGAATACCCACCGCCCCCACACATCAAGAAAATCGCCTTATCCTTCGGGAACAATGCCTCCAAAATATCCATTGATTCTTCGTAATTCGCAGTATAAGACCCATCAGAATGCTGATAAAATAAAGTTGGCCCAGTATAGGTCTCTCCTACTACTTCAGGCAAACCCGACACATTTACAATAAAAGGAAATGGCACCAATTCAAATCCATCTACGAACCCCGACAAATATGAATCTCCACCAATTGCTTCATAATTTCCTGGATCCTTTAACATTCTAAGATCCCGGTACACAGCATCACTCCGATTTAAATACTGGTCAATCGTACTTTCATTCACATTTTTATCAATTCCAAGTTCACCACGCTCGCCCTCAGCCAATTCCGGCACCGGCAAACCTATCAAAGTATTTGGAAAAACAAACCTACCGAGCAAAAAAGCTCCTATCACCAAAATCAATCCACCAATCACACCGCCTAATATTAGTTTTTTCATGATTATCTCCACTTAATTATATATATTATACACCAACCGTCGACTCATTCGGACAAGTTTGTAATACTTGCGAGATTGCCTCCTTTTCGGCCTCCGTAACCCATAATCCATATTTATATTTTACTGAAACCTGCCTCGCTACATATTGACATCGAAACTTTTTGTTTTTTGGTAGCCACGTCGCTGCATCTCCGTCAGATTTTTGCTTATTAGCCTCCCCATCCACTGCCAGTAAATTAAGGGGATCTGTCGCAATTTGATTCCTTACCGCATAAGTCATATACTGCGCCCCCTTTTGCCACGCGTCCGAAAGCGCCACCACATGATCAATTTGAATTTCACTTATCTCCGATTTTTTTGTGTATATTCTATGTTCACCAGTATATGGTTCATCATACTCTCCAGCTACTACATTACATTCATCTAGTACCGCACTCTCGCCAAACTCCCGTTTTATTATCTTTTGCCTCAAACTACACCCGTCCACTATTGGCCACTCATCATAAAACTCTGATCTTTGATAACCTTTTTTGGGCGCTCTTCCCTTTACCTCCAGCTTTTCTAAAACATCTATCGCAAGCCAAGAGCCTTCATCTTCTCCGATCGCTGCTTCTGCTCCCGTATTTCTTGCTACCGTAAAAATAGACTCATAACTATTTGGATTAATAACTAGCCAAATAATCACACCCACAATCGCAAAAGCGATTACTGACAGCCTTCTACCCCTTAAACGCATTACTATAACTCGCTCGGCTTCGCAGACGAGTTAATTACTTTTTGTAGATCCTCACCCCTTAAAACATCAGCATTATATAATTCGACCTTTGAATTATAGCCATCAATTAATTCGTTAATTTCGTTATAAAGCCCCTCTAGTACATTTTGCTCATTCACTAATGCCCACCGCTTTGCATAAAATTCGCCCTGACCGCTAAAACACCCTTCAACTTCAGCACAACTATTAAAGCTCACGATATCCGCATTAAGCTGCTCAGACCTTTGCTCATAATCCTGCGTTTTTTGCTCGATTTCTTCACCCAAAATCTTGATTTCACTCTCAAGCGTGTCAAGCTCCGCTTCAAGCTCCCTAAATACCTTTATATATTTCTCATAAAAATCTACCACTTTATCCTGATCCTTAAAGATCTTCGCGTAGTGCTTTTCTAAGGAATCCGGCAAGTTTTTAATCTCTGTCCCTGCCCGCACATACAACTCTTCTTGCTTTTCACTTGTGTCATAAGCATCTAATTCACTCTCTAGCAACTCCTTATTTGCGTCAAAAGTCTGCGTCAATGCCGTAGTTAAAGATCGCCTTTCTTCATCATCCATTCGTGCCCAAACCACATGCAAAAGCTCATGTGCCGTAGTCAACTCTCTGATTCCGTCCAATTCTTCTTCCGTAATGTCATAAACGTGAATATCGCCACTGGTATAACAACCTAACACCGCCACCTCGTCATCGCCATCTCTACAATATGCATTAAATTCTGCACTTGAATTCAGCTCCGGCCAAGCCGCATTAAATAAAAACTCACCATGGTCAGTTAGCCCAAGGTCTTCACGAATTCTCACCATCTCAGAAGAAGGGTTATAAGTTTTGCCTCGCCAAAAGTCATAAATCCATTGCCGATTCAAAAAAACTGCGACGAGAACACCTATTAGCGCAATCAACACTACCCACTTTAACCGCCTAAATATCCCTACCTGTTTTGCCATATCTACATTATACACTAAAAAATGCGATAATAATATCTAATAACAAGTATTTTACTGGAGTTTTTTCCTTAAAAACTGCTGCTGTTGCTCGGCAATCCATTTTTGTAAGACACCAAGTTGGTCTATATCCTTTTGCTGCTCTTCTGGATCAAGCTCTGCAAACGGCTTTGATTTCGGATCGGATTCAGTAATCCAATCATTACGTTCTAACCAATTCTTATGAATAAGATCGCCATATTCAGCTCTTACTTTTTCATCTTCCAAATCTAAACCACTTATTACATCTGCGCCACGCTCATCCATAAGTCCAATCAAAAACTCTGCACCGCCACGATTTTGTTCTTTCCAATACTCAGAATACTCATTATATGGCTGATTTGCGATATCAATCACAGCCTCGTGCGCCGCCAACTCCGAGTATCCTTCCGCCATCAAGTCTTCGGGTGACTTATTCTTTAATGCTTTCTCGCCATTTACGCCACGCCATGCCGGCTCAAAGGCGCCGTCTTCACGTTTTGGATAATATTTTTCAGCATAATCCCTAGCCAAAGGAATTGCTAGAGACTCTACACGTGGGTCTAATCCTTTTTCCTGGTTTTCGCCAGTATCGGTTGACAACAATTCGCCACTCATTTCTTAAACCTCATTTTGTTTATGAGATAATTGTAGCACATAATATGTTATAATTATATCCATGATAACAGATCGTACGGGTTAATTATGAATTTAAAAATCGGTATCGTTGGATTACCAAATGTCGGTAAATCCACTTTATTTAATGCTCTTACAAACGCTGGCGCCCTTGCCGCCAACTATCCTTTTGCTACCATCGAGCCAAACATCGGTATCGTGCCAGTTCCAGACGAACGCCTAGACGTCCTCGCCAAAATGTACGAAACTAACAAAATCGTCCCCGCCACCGTTGAATTTGTCGACATCGCTGGCCTCGTCGCCGGTGCATCTAAAGGCGAAGGTCTCGGCAACAAATTTCTCGCGCATATCCGCGAATGCCAAGCTATTTGCCATGTAGTGCGCGCCTTCAAAAATGACGACATCGTTCGCGCCGACAACAAGCCTGAAGACGACATTGTCAAGCAGGCCAAGGATGACATCGACATTATTAATTTAGAACTACAATTAGCCGACGAAGAAACCAAAGCCAAGATCGAAGCCAAACGTAAAAAAGATCCACAGGACGAATTCGTCCCCTACCTCACCGACAAACCTGTCATCTATATGTTTAACGTCGACGAATCCGGCCTCACTGATTTGGAATTACAAGATAAATTAAAAGAATTAGTTGCACGGGCGGATGACGCGCATAGGGGGACCCCCAAAATGTTTTCCGAAAGAAAAATTTTGGGGGATGATGCGCGGCAGGACCCACCCGAAAGCAAGGCTATATTTGTCAATGCCAAACTAGAAGAAGAAATGTCCGGTATGTCTCGCGAAGAACGCAAAGAATTTTTAGCAAGCTACGGCGTTAAAGACGATGCATTGGGCGAGCTCATCAAAGCCGCCTACGAAACTCTTGGCCTCCAATCCTTCTTAACTGCCGGCAAAAAAGAATGTCGCGCCTGGACCATCAAAAAAGGGTCCACCGCGCCCGAAGCCGCTGGCACCATTCACACCGACTTCGAACGCGGTTTTATTGCTGCTAACATTTGCAAATACGACGATCTTGCCCGTCTCGGTTCCGAAAAAGCCGTCCGCGAAGCTGGCCTCCTCCGTACCGAAGGCAAAACTTACGTCATGCAAGATGGCGACGTCGTCGAATTTAAATTCAATGTCTAGCTCTCCCCCAGTACCTCACGAAAAACTGACATATATAAATCATCATCTCCCCCCTGCTCACCTCTTTCTTTAACATAAGAAACGTGTGAATCTGACAATTCTTTCGGGCTTTCGAATGTAAAAGCGGGTACCTCGGAATAGTTTTGATCATCAATACAATAAACTCCAGAAATCTTTTTAAAACGCCCGTCAGCCTTATCCAAAAACACCGCATCAACATCACCATTTACTGGCAAAACAATATGACAATATTCAAACTCAGCCCCACCCACTTTATCACTTATCGCCCTCTCTTGGCCAGGAATATAAACTAAATCCGGCAAAGAATAATTACCATATGATTCAGACGCATTTGGATGAGTGTGCCCCAAAACTACAAGCGGCACGCGTCCATTTGTTTGTTCCTTATTAACATACTCCCTTATTGCTCTGCCGTAAAAATGCAATATAATATTTAGATCTGCAACCGAATCACCAGTTTCCAAATCTGGATACGATAGATAAAACTGTTCTCTTTGCTCGTCGCTTAAATCGTCATCAACAGCTATCCTATCTAAATAATATTTTTGAGGTGTGTCTTCCGTCACAAATCCCAATACCAAAAAAGCATGCTCTTTTTTTGTACGGTCTGTTTCCTTAGCTAAAGCGTTCATCTTATCAAAAACAAATGGGCTCATCATCATCAGCCTATTAGATTCCACTATGTTTTCATGGAAAATTGATGTCCGCTTTCCCCTATTAGCCTCATAATACATCCTTAGATTGTTGTCGATGTCTTCATCGTTTGAGCCATCTTTTAACGCATTGATGGCATTCATAATCTCAGCTCGCAGAGAAGATTCTCGCTCACCTACAGCCAGGTGTTCTGTATAAGATGGCATTTCAGCTAAAGAATTATTCTCATCACCTCCATCATTTTTCGTTCTTTCATTTGAACTTGATACTTCTGCCACGTTAACCTCCTCTTTTTTAGATTATTTCGTCGAATTCAAATTTAACGTCTAAACACCGTTCACGCTTGGATCGTATTTAATTCACCTCAGAATCCGCAACGCTGACCATTACATAATTCCCATTGACCCAAACCACGCCATCTTCGTCTTTTTCCGTCAATTCCTCAGATGGTTCCATATACCTCCTTTCTTTCATTGTACCACACTAAATCAGCTCAAACCAATCCTCAATTACAAAATCGTCACCAGTCACCGCCGCCACTGCCAATTGTGGATCATATTCCTTATATTCTTGTTTTGTTTTCAAAAAACATTCCACCGCAAAACGCATTTTATCTTGCTTCTTTTTATCTATCGCCACCAGACCTCCACCCGCCAAATCGGATTTTCGATACTTAACTTCTGTAAAATAAATTGTATTCTGACAGATCGAAATTATATCAATTTCATACAACTTCGATTTAAAATTCCTCGCAATAATCTTATGTCCTCTTAAAGCTAAATATTCCGCAACTTTTTTCTCAGCCCTATTGCCCACTTTTGTTGTATTTTTTACAACATCTTTAGGCCTAGAAAAACCCACCCTGCTCTTAATTGGCTCAAAACTCTTACGATGCTCTGGGCAAATTCCAAATTCAGAAATCACTGCAATATGCTTTGCCGTACCATACCCTACATGACTCTCGAATCCATACTGCGGATACTTCTCCGCCAGCTTCACCATATAATTGTCACGCGCTACTTTAGCGATAATCGATGCTGCCGAAACCTCCTTTATTAAATCGTCGGCTTTTGGCATAGTCGAAACGAACTCTTCTAGAGCCGTATCTTTCAAAAAATTCACTTTCCCGTCAATTACAATCTGCGAAAAAGGTTGGTGACGTTTTTGCACTTTTTGCACTGCTCGCCTAGTTGCCAGTCTCAATGCTTCGCCGATGCCAATTTCATCAATCTCCCCCGCAGTCACCCAACCTAGTCCCGTTGCAACCGCTTCTTTTAATATTATTTCATTTAACACTTTGCGCTTTTTTGCAGATAGCTTCTTTGAATCTTTTAGATCATTAATCCAGTCTGGTTTCTCCTCCGGCAAGATTACTGCGCCCACAACAAGCGGGCCCGCCAAGGGCCCGCGTCCAACTTCATCAATTCCAAGAATCGCCATTAGGCTTCTTTTGGTTCTTCAGCTTTAGTTTCTTCAGTCTTAGCCTCTTTTGCTGGAGCTTCCACCGGTGCTTCTTCCGCTGGGGCTTCTTCTTCTGGCGTCTCAACTACCTCAACCTCTGGCTCTTCTGCTACAGTTACATCATTAACGGCATTGCGGTCAAAATCTTTGCCCGTAAGCCTTGCTGACTTACCAGAACGCTCACGTAGATAGGTAAGATTATTGCGACGAACTTTAGCACGACGCACAATCTCAATCTTCTCAACAAGCGGGGAATGAATAAGGTAAGACTTTTCAACGCCCACGCCAGAAGTAACCTTACGCACTACGATACGTGCAGTGTGCGACTCTTTGCGGTCAACACGAATCACTACGCCTTCAAACACCTGCAAACGAAACTTCTCACCTTCCTTAATTTTTTGGGTGACTTTTACGGTATCACCAGAACGCACATCAACAACAGCCTTCTTTTTCTGCGCGTCACCAATTTGCTTTAGAATAGAAAAACTCATATTTTACCTTTATTATTTAACGATTACCCGTTATTTTACCATAGTTAGCGTGTCTTTTCAAGGGTTTTACTTGATAATTTCGTCGATGATGCCGTATTTTTTCGCTTCTTCCGCACTCATCCAGTTATCGCGGTCCATATCCTTCTCTACTTGCTTCAAATCTTTACCAGTATTCTTTGCAAAAATCTCCGCCAAGCGCTTTTTAAGAAATACACCCTCGCGTAGCATAATTTCCTGATCAGTAATCTTACCCTCCGTACCAGACGACGGCTGATGAATCATAATCCGCGCATTCGGCAAACAATATCTTTTACCTTTTGCACCAGAACTAAGCAGCATCGCGCCCATCGAAGCCTGCAAACCAATCCCAATCGTTTCCACATCCGGCTCAATATAATTCATTGTATCGATAATCGCGAGACCATCATACACGCTCCCGCCAGGCGAATTAATATATAGCTTAATAGGTTTTTTCGGGTCTTCGTGCGCCAAATATAACAACTGCGCCACTACCAAATTTGCCGTATGAGAATTTACGTCTTCACCTAAAAACACAATTCGATCATTTAAGAGCCTCGAATAAATATCATACGCTCTTTCGCCCTTATTAGTCTCTTCTACCACCGTTGGTACTAAATAATTCTTTTGTTTCATATTACTCCTTTAATAACTTTATAAACTTTGCCAAACTTTATTAAGTTTGCTCCTTTACTAACTTTAGTTTTTTACCGCTTAATTTTAAGGTTAGGATATCACCTTTCTTCAAACTACCCGCAATTATTTCTTCCGAAATTAGCGACTCCACTTCATCCTCAATTTTTCTTCTGAGAGGCCTTGCACCATTTTTCGGATCATAACCTTCACGAATCAAATAGTCCTTGGCTTTTTCATCAATCTTAATCCCAATTCCCTTAGTCGCAAGTCTCTTTCTTAAATCGTCAATCAGATTGTCAAAAATCTTTTCTACATTTTTTCTCGTCAACGCATGGAATACCAAAATATTATCCAAACGATTAATTAACTCCGGTCGCATCACTTTCTTTAGAGCCCTCATCGCATAAGATTTATTTTCTTCATATTCTTCCTCTAGCGCCTTTTTATCTTTTGCAGTTTTAGCCGTAAAACCAAGCTCCGATTCGCGATACATATCCGCCGAACCAAGGTTAGATGTCAGAATTACAATCGTGTTATTAAACTTAATCTTATTTCCCTGACCGTCCGTCAAAACTCCGTCTTCCAAAATCTGCAAAAGTAGATTAAATACATCTGGATGCGCCTTTTCAATTTCGTCAAACAAAATCACCGAGTAGGGTTTACGACGCACCGCTTCGGTTAACTTCCCGCCATCATCGTAGCCAATGTAACCCGCCGGCGCACCTACTAGCCTAGACACGTTGTGCTTTTCACCAAACTCACTCATATCGATTTTAACTAGCGCATTTTCCCCACCAAACACTTCGCGTGCAATTACGCGAGCCAGTTCCGTTTTGCCTACGCCAGTTGGCCCCATAAAGAGAAACGAACCAATCGGACGTCTGGCATCGGCAATTCCAGAGCGTCCCCGTCGGATTGCTTTTGCGACTGCTTTGACTGCTTCATCTTGACCGATAATCGACTTTTTTAGCTCATCCTCTAAGTTCATCAACATTTTCATCTCGCTACCATGCACCTTCGACACCGGAATCCCAGTTTTGAGAGACACTGCTGTCGCCAAATTTTCTTCCGTCAGTTTTGGATTTTCAGTTTTTTTCACGCCAGCTTTTTCTAGTTTTTTAATTTCTTGTTCCAATTTCGCCAGCTCCGTCTTGTAATTCGCCGCTTTTTCATAATCTTCCGCTTCCGCCGCTTCGGTAATTTTGCCTTCCAAAGCTGACTTTTCAATTTTCAGCTTCTTATATTTACCACCGCCCTTTTTATCCGCCGCTACCTTGCAAATTGCTGACGCCTCATCAATAATATCAATCACTTTATCCGGCATAAACCGATCATTAATATAACGCTGGCCCATCGTAATCGCAGTTTCTAGACACGCATCTGGAATTATCACACCATGATGTTTTTCATAATGACTTTTAATCCCTTTCAAAATCCTTAGCGTCACTGCCGCCGAGGGCTCTTCCACCATCACCGTCTGAAATCTTCGGCTCAGTGCCTTATCTTTTTCAATTGTCTTTCTGTATTCATCTAAAGTCGTCGCGCCAATCAAGTTAATCGAATTTCTCGCTAGCGCTGGCTTCAGAATGTTTGCTGCGTCCATACTGCCCTCGCTCGAACCTGCGCCACAAAGTAGATGAATTTCATCAATAAAGAGCAGTATTGAATCATCACCGACAGCTTCATCGACCACCCCTTTAATTCGCTCCTCAAACTCACCCCTAAATTTCGTCCCTGCGACCAAAGACGACAAATCCACCTGATAAATGTGTTTGCCAATCAAATTTCCTGGCACTTCGTTCTTGGCAATTCTGGTAGCTAGGCCTTCCACAATCGCAGTTTTACCTACACCAGCTTCACCAATCAAAACTGGATTTGATTTTGTACGCCGAGAAAGCACCGTCACTACTCTTTCAATCTCGCTTTCACGCCCAATTACTGTGTCTAAGTGCCCTTGTCTAGCCTCTTCCGTAAGATCTTTCCCGTAACGATTTAAAAACTTGAGTGGCGTCTTTTTCAGATATTTCGCCCTTTCGGCTTTCAGCTTTTCATCCTTTGTCTGCTCCTCAACTAATTTTTCAATTTCATTCAAGATCTTTTCATTATCTACTTTTAGACCCTGTAAAATCAAAGAAGCTCTGGAATTTGGCTGGGAAAGTAGTGCATACAAAACATGCTCCGTCCCAATAAACGTCAAACCCTGCTCCATCGTATAATTTTGCGCCATTCTTAGCGTCAAAATCACCGCCTCAGATAAAGACATCATCGCCATATCTGAGCCCGGCACTTCTACTGCTACCTTATTCAGAGCTTTTTCAACCTCCTCCAAGGTCGCCCCTTCGTCCCGGATCATTTTCGCGCCCGTGGAATTGTCCATCGACAAAATCCCAAGTAGCAGATGCTCGGTCCCCATGTAACCGTTATTATATCTTTTACTGTAAAAATCGGCTTTCTGCAACGCAAAACGCGCATTTTCCGATAATTTGCTCATAATTTCACTAAATTCTGCTTGCATACCCCTATCATAACAAATTAGCACTCCCACGTCAAGAGTGCTAATTTACATTTTTTAATCTATTTTAATTTAGCATTGACTTATCATATTTTACGAACGAACCGTCTTTCAATATAAATATCGTGGAACCATATCCGCCCACCGCATTCGGATCAGTAGGCCCAGCTGATATATCTATAGCATTCGTCACGAAGCCATCTATATTTAATTTACCTTCTATAGCAAAAGTTTTATTCTTCATTGATTCATAAAATGGAAAATATTGCACCGTTCCATCCGTCATAATAAAACCAATGTTCGATTCAGAATTATCTTGCCCTTCGCCAAATTCTGTCACATCAAAAATCTTACCATCAATACCAGTTATTTCGCATTCTGATTCAAGCCTCTCACTAGTCACTGATACCGTCTCGGCATCTATTGATCCCTTGTAAATATTACACGCCGCAATTTCACCATTCTTCACGCCGATTTGTAGTGTCTCAAATTCACCGTTTTCACCACCCGTAAAATATCGTGATGATTTCAGCCAAATTTGATATTGTTCATCACTATTCGTAGAACTAATAACTGGATTCTGATAACTAGTAGTATCATCACTGGTATTAGCGACCGATTCTTCCTGTAGCTTATTAATCTGTGCTTTCAATGTACTAATCTGTTCATTCAAGCCGCTCTTCTGCGTCTCTCCATCCATCATCGCCCACACGCCAAAACCAATTCCACCCACTGCCAAAATCGCACACAAAATCAAACCATAAAGCATTCCCTTGCTATTTTTTTTCTCGCTCACTCCCTGAGCCATCATATTTGGCGTTGCCGGATCTGATTCGTGCTTAACTTCAGGCTTAACATCAGGCTTAACTTCTGGCGCAGTCTCAGGAGTAGCGCCAACGCCAGTCGCACTCATATTATCATTTGGTTGCATATAATTCCTTTCCTCTTATGCTTTTATTATAACATAGTTATGCTATAATCGACTTTATAAAAGCGAGGTAATTATGTTAAAAATCAAAGGTCAAAAGCGAGATCCCCTAGTCCCGCACATCAGCATATCGGCACTATTTCATCTCTCCAGTTTTCGCCATTGGGATGACGTAGTAGTCAATCAAAAAGAAATCGATTTTACTCGTCGCGAATTAAAACACGATCAAAGAGTCCTGGCAAAAGCCTTTTTAGCTCTTGGTCTTAAAAAAGGCGACATTATCACCGTCGCTACCGGTCGTTCTATGTACGAAAATATCCTCATTTTTCTCGCCGCTAACCGTCTCGGCATCATCGTGGCCTTCCTGGATGAAAAAACTGCTCGTGACACTCTCATTCATTATCTAGACGAATTCAAGTCTCCTCTCGCCATTACTTATAAATATAGCGACAGGCGCATCAAAGAATTAAAACGCGACACCAAGTTCGTCAAAAACGTCATCAACCTAGATGGTAAAACCGTTGACGAGGGCGGCCCCGACGACACCCAAGAAGAAGATATTGAACTTTCCGCCCTAGATGGCATCTGGCTCGGCAAACAACCCATCACCAAAATCGCCGAAAGACACCACGGTCGCATACCCAAAAACACTTTCTCCGCTAATCGTGAAGCTTTGATTTCCTTTACTTCTGGCTCTACTTCCGGCCCTAAGCCTATGGTTTTCACCAACAAAAACCTCATTGCCGACGCCATTTATTCCAAAGTCGCCTCAAACGTCAAAATGTGGGACAAAGAGCTCCACACTTGGATGGATTACGTCAAATTCGATTGTCCTTACGGCTTTGTAGTCTCCACATTAGCGCCTATCTGTGGCGGCGGCGAAGTTATTCTCACCCCAGATATCGACGATACTAATCTAGATTATTATATTGGCAAAAATCCAAACACCATCTTTGGCATCCCCCCGCTTCTCGAAGCTTTACCCAGCATCAAAGAAGATACCGATATCTCTAATCTCAAAATGTTTGCTTCCGGCGGTGAACGTCTCGAAAAATCCGCTTCTCTTGCAGCATTAGAATTCTTTAAGTCCCGAGGACTCAAAAACATCAAAATCAGCAATGGCTACGGCGTAGGCGAAGCCCTTGGACTTATTTCTACTGCCGTTGGCACTGCCGCTTACAACCCAGATTCTGTCGGTCGCATCCCTGCTGGCACCCACGTCATGGTGCTAGATCCCGAAACCGGCGAAGAACTCGGCTTCGGTAAAGCTGGCATGCTCTATGCCAACGGCAAACATATGTTAAATCGTTATTTCAATCGCCCTGAACTTGACGAAGAAAAAATCGTCAAAATCCGCGGTCGCAAATTTATCAAAACCGGCGATCTAGCCTACGTTTCTGAAACTGGCTACATCACATTGGTCGGACGCGCAACCTTTTTCATCAATAACCTCCCAGCCAAAGTTTATTACGAAGTTGTTCGTACCGCCGTCTCCAAGTCTGAACTGGTCAAAAAATGTTACGTGGTCAAAGGCCCAGACCCTAAGCTCAAACTCGCCTCCTACGCCTATGTTGTGCTAAACGATGGCGTACCCAAAAACAATCAAACCCGTCGCGAAATTGTCAAAAAATCCACCGAGCCATTCAATATCGGCAAACGCCGTATTACGCTTAAATCCTACGAAATCCCCCGCAAAGTCATCTTCTTAGACGACCTCCCCCTCACCAAAGCCAATAAGACCGACTTTAGAAAACTCGAAAAAATGGCCCGAGAAATGAGATAATAAAATAATACTTTTAGGGGTGTCCGGAGGCTACGGCCGAGGATGAAGGGCGCGAGCCCCGTAACGACGGGAGCGAGCGACCCGTCCCCTAAAAGTATTATTTTGATTATCCCTCATCCGCAAACTACATTATTTGCATGAAGCCAACCTTCAACCGAACCTCCATCAAGATACTCGCCCGTCGTTGGTGCTACTCTCATTACCCCACCATCTTTAATATACTCATCGATCGGATCCGTCACCATATATTCTTGATCAGTTGGTCCAAAGTCATGTTCATCCACGTATTTTACGATTCGTTTTAATAAATCTGGCGTCATAATGTATTTAGATACATTGATCAAATTAGACGGTGCCTCTTCTAGCTTAGGTTTTTCTACCACGCCCACCAACTTACCATCTTCAGCCGACAAGACACCATATTTTTCTACCTTCTCAAGCGGTATCTCTACCCCTAAAATCGCTGATTCGTTTTTGCCAGCCGCCTTAATTAACGACTCCGATGCCGACTCACCATTTGGATTCCAAATAAAGTCATCACCCATAAACACCAGCACCGGCTCATCAATCTTGTATTCTTCTACCACCATCGCAATTGGCACCGCCGTACCATATTTACCAGCTGGATCCTGAATCGTATAATGGATCGTTACGTCATCAGGCAAAGTCTTCGCCAACTTCAACCTATCTTCCTTCCCCCGATCAATCAAATATTGATTCAAAGCCAAATTATCTTTGTAAAATTCCTTCACCTGGCAAGGCTCTACATTGGATATCACCATATAGATATCCTTAACCCCTGCCTTGATTAAATCTTGTACCGAATAATCCACCAGCGGCCGATTACCTACCGGCAACATTGATTTTTCGATAATTTTCGTAATTGGCAGCCGCCTCGTCCCCCATCCTGCGACCGGAATAATAGCTTTTGAAATCATAATACCCAAATTATACCACAGAAATCAGCGGCTCATCCCAAGACTTCGGATAATCATTCTGACCAAGTAACACCGCCAAAGTAGCAGCCAGATTTTTTAACCCCGGTTTATTGACGCCGGACAATTGATATGAACTCCTATTTTTCGTATTATCATAAAAAATGCATGGCACCGGATTGGTCGTATGCGCAGTCTTTTTCTCGCCATTAGCATCAAGTAGTTCTTCGGCATTACCATGATCTGCCACAATTACTAACACTCCGCCTAGCTCATCCACCTTTCTAGCAATCCGCGCCAAAGACAAATCAATCGCCTCCATCGCCAATACAGTCGCATCTAGATCCGCTGTATGTCCCACCATATCTCCACCCGGAAAATTTAATCTCACAAATTTATAATCCGGCATTCCATTAATCACCTCATCTGTAATCTCCGCCGATTTCATCCATGGCCGCGTTTCAAATGGCTCTGTATCAGATTCTATTTCTTTAAAATCTTCGCCAAGTGCCTTCCTATAACTATTACCGTTAAAGTAATATGTAATATGACCAAACTTCACCGTCTCAGACACAGCCAGTTGCGAAATCCCGCATTCACCCAAAAATTGGTTCAAAGTTTCATCAATTTGCACCGGCTCCACCAACCTATGTTCCGGTACATGTGTATCCGAATTGTACTCCGTCATTCCCACAAAATACACATCAGAAGGCCGAAAGTCACCACGATCAAAATTCGGAAAATCCTGATAGGTAAAAGCTTCCGCAATTTCAATCGCCCGATCCGCCCGAAAATCAAAGTAAATCAAGGCATCACCCACCTCAATTTTGCCAATCGGTTTTTCTTCGCTATCTACTATTACAAAAGCTGGTAAATATTGATCTTGTATTTCCGGCTCATTTCGACGCAAAGCCATAATCCCCTCTTCGGCCGAATGAAAATAATAATCCGCCTCGCCCCTTACCATCATGTTAAAACCTCGCTCCACCACCGACCAATCATTCTCATACCTATCCGCTACCGTCGTCATCCGTCCACCACCCGAAGCAATCTTGATATCCGCATCGGCAAATTGACTAGCAAAATTTTCAAATCTCTGAATAAATAAAGGCTCTGATTGCGGCGGCACATCTCGCCCATCAAAAATCGCATGCACCCGCATCCGTCGCACACCTTCCCTGTAAGCTTCCGCCACCATCTGTTCGAGATGCGAAATATGACTATGTACCCCACCATCAGAAAAAATGCCAGCGAAATGAAGAGTACGCTGGTCCATACCCTCATTATACCACGAAATATATTTTTTGTCAAGCATAGACACATTAGTCCTGTCTAAAACCCTAGTAATCGCACCTTGCCAAGCTTCAGAATCAAATATCTCACCAGTATTAAACGCCTCATTAATTTTTGCAATGCCCTGCTTCACGGCACGCCCTGCCCCCATAGTATTATGACCTACTTCCGAATTACCCATCTGCCCAGAAAGTAACCCAACTTGTTCTCCCGAAGCATCAAGCGCCACATGCAAATAGTTTTTTGCCGCATAACCCAAAAAGGGGGTGTACGCCTTAGAAACCGCATTTCCCGGCCCATATACCGCCAAACCCACTCCATCAAGCACCGCCAAAACTACCGGCCCATCAAACTGTAGTTTATTCATAAGCAAATTATAGCACAAAAAACTGGCCCAAAGGCCAGTTTTTCATCACCTACGCTTTTGGCACTTGTTGCGTAATACAGTGAATATTGCCACCGCCAAGCAAAATCTCACGAGCGTACACCGTTTCAATTACTCTATCTGGGAAGCATTCCTGCAAAATCCGTACCGCCTCTTCGTCGTGTGGATCATCAAATACCGGCAAAATAATTGCGCCATTACAGTTGTAATAATTGATATAAGATGCCGGCAAACGATCGCCTTCGTTCCGCGGGAAAGTCCCCTCCACTACATCAACACCTTCAGATTCTTCCTTTGTAATTGTTATCACATTTGGTACATGAATCTTAATAATCTCCAGCTTGCGACCCTTAGCGTCCGTTACGGATTCCAGATACTCCAAATCTCTTACCGAACGATCATGTTGCGGATCCGAAGGATTATCTTCCCAGGCTAGTACTACCTTACCAGGAGCCACAAATTGGCAAATATTGTCTACATGGCCATTTGTATCCTCATCCTTATATACACCGTAAGGAATCCACAAAACCTTTTCCGCTCCACAATAGTCTAGCAAATATTTTTCAATTTCCTCTTTACTTTTGCCAGGATTACGACCTTCATCAAGCAAAGTTTCCTCCGTTACGAGCAATGTTCCCTCACCATCCGAATGCACCGAGCCGCCCTCAAGTACAAAATCATCCGTACGATAACGATCGACTCCTTCGATATTGGCCATTTTTGCCGCAATCATATCGTCAAAATCCCACGGGAAATAAATCCCATTTATGAGTCCACCATAACCATTAAACGCCCAGTCGACCGCCCGCATCTCGCCTTTACCATTTACGACCATCGTGGCACCCGTATCACGAATCCATGAATCGTTATTCGAAATCTCTACCACGTGCACATTTTTCATATTCATCCCGAGCACGTGCGAATATTGCGACTGATTGACACCGAGTATTACTGGTTCGTGTTTAGCAATCTTCTCAACTACCTCACGAAAAGCCTTTTGGGCCGGTTTGGCGCCATCGCGCCAATTATCCGGCCTCTCTGGCCACAATAAATAAGTACACTTGTGCTCCGAAAGTTCAGACGGCATATAGAATCCGTCTTCCTTTGGCGTAGAATTTAATCTCATCTTTTACCTCGTGCTAACTTCTTCTGCCCATCCTTCTGTGACATATGGAATACCATTACTTCGCCAATCACCACACAAACGCCAGTCGAAATTAGTAAAGTCGCGTTATCAGCAATCGCTTCCCAACTAAATTCAGGCACTAACGTAAATAGTAACGAAATGCCGAGTAGAAGTAGTGGCACTACGCCCATTACCCAGCGCATCACTGGACCAACCTTGATCCAATAACCATTCTTTACCTGCTTGCCATTCTTGTGCAACTTGATGAAGGCTGCAAACATTGGAATATACGATACCAATAGACAAACCAACGATAGATCGAAGAATGCCCAGAACATATTCGAACCGTCTTCCCATTCTGGGAAACAATAAGCTAGAATTATTCCAGTAACCGCCAAAATCGTTGCGATAATACCAGTCCAAAGACCTACTACATATGGAACACCGTCTTTGTTACGCTTGCTCCAAGACTTCGGGAACATCCCATCTTCCGCTGCATATGCAATTACTGAATATACGCCGAAGTTCCATGAAGAAATGTTCGAAATCAACGTCAAAATAAATGCGCCACCTACAACAATCACAATTGCTTTAATCGCTGCTACCGACAAACCTGCATTTGCAAGCAAAATTTGATACGAATCTAGAAAACCAGTGTTTGTTTGAATTTCTTCAAATGAAGTACCTACACCCATACCAAAAGATGGCAAAATGTAAAAAATTGCAATCAAAATACCACCAAGGATAATCGCTTGCGGAATTTGCTTTTTCGGCTTGTCCATATCGTCCACGAACGTGCCAACCACTTCAAACCCAAGCATATTAAAGATAATGAGCGAAACAAACGAAAGTCCAGCCCAATCAATACCACCATCTGCACTAAGTAGCGGTACAAAATCGTGCCAACTCTCAATCGGATTCATTGTGCCTTGCGTGAAGAACACATAAAGCCCAAGTATCGAAATCCCACCCAAAATCAGAAATTTGATGATTGCACCAACATTCGATACCCACGCAGATTGTGAGATACGAAGCATACCAAGAATAGTAACTAACGCAATATAAAATACTTGGATAGCTAATACCATCCAGATTTCCATTTCGACGCCTAGCATCTGCATTAGCATCGTAGTAATAAGGTCCGCGAGTGAAGCAATCCAAAGTGGGTAATTCACCCAATAAAACCACGCTACTCTTGCAGCCCATTTTTTGCCAAATGCTTTTTTGATCCAGGTGTACATCCCGCCTTCAGAAGGATACTGCGTGCCCAACTCCGCAGAGATCAACCCATAAGGAACAAAGAACCCAATCAGCATAATGATCCACCAAACATACATCGAATTCCCAATCGATGCAGTTGGCGCGATTGCGTCCCCTACCAAAATTATACAGACTGTTGCAAGCACTGCAGAAAACAGCCTGAATTTACGTTTTTTCTGTGGCATTTATTCGCCCTCCTTCTGTTGTTTTATATAATCAAGCGTAGCCTGAGCTACTCGGCCAAAATACAATACCAACCCCCTTTGCGCAGTCAATCGATTTTCTGCTTCGTCCCACGCTACAGAGTTCGGCCCATCAAGCACCGAATCCGTCACTTCTTCATTTCGATTTGCTGGCAAACAATGCATAAACTTACAATTCGGATTTCCAGTAAGAGCCATCATCTCATCATTTACTTGATATTTCGGATAGAAATCCTTCATATATACTTCTTTCGGCGTTTCCTTGTCATAAAGACCATACCAAACGTCGGTATATATAAAATCAGCACCCTTCAAATCTTCTGGGTTTTCAGACCAAATTGCCGAACCGCCATATTTTTCTGCGTTTTTGCGACCAATTTCTAACCACTCATCGCTAATTTTATGGCTCACTGGCCCATAATGCACAAAATTCATGCCAAGTTTAGTTGTGATTTCGCAAATCGTATTGCAAACCTGCGTCGCATCGCCAACAAAAACTATCTTTATCTCATTGAAATCCTTACCCTCCGGCCAATGGTCAAACACAGTAATCATATCACCAACGCCCTGCGTCGGATGCACACGATCGCTCATCCCGTTAATCACCGGCACTTTAGCGTATTTAGCCAATGCCTCGATCGATTCATGTTTGTCCACACGCGACATAATCATATCGCACATTCGCCCAAGCACCACAGCCGTGTCTTCAATAGTTTCATGTGCACCAAGCTGAATCGCGCCAGGAGCCAGATTCAATGCATGCCCACCAAGCTGAGCCATTGCCACTTCGAACGAAACTCGCGTCCTAGTAGACTTCTGCTCAAACAACATTGCCAAAGTTTTATGAAACAACGGATTTAGATATTTACCACTTTTTATATAATCACGCACAATCCTAGAAAGATTGATAATGTCTAATATTTCAGCTCGATCAAAATCCGCGGTATCGATAAAATCTTTCCGCGTTGGCACAGAATGCCCCAAAGTGTATTTATCCATAAGCATATTATATCACAAAAGTTCAACGTCAATATATTAAATTTTTCTAATTTTAATAGCTTCACCCGTAAAACCAGCTCTCTTAATTTCTACCCAAGCAAAAGTCATCACATCTCGAAAACTAATGTTCTTTACTTCTCTCACGTTGATTGTTTTTCTTTCTCTTACGTTTATTTTCATTTTTATCCTTTTTATTTTTTTGTGTATATAACCTTTATAATCCTAATTGTAGCCCTAATATCAACTATTTGTCAATATACTTTATGCTTTATTTTTGCACAATCGTCCCAGCTTTACCAATAAGAGCCATTTTTAAATTATCAATATCAGTTATAATGCCTGTTCCGCCTTTTTTAGCAAACGCCACCGTCGCCTCAACCTTAGGTAGCATTGATCCAACCTTAAAATGACCAAACTTTTTTAATCCATCCATTTCGTCTACCGTTACTCTGCCAATTGCGCCTTGCTCTAGAATACCATAATTAATATATACATTCGGCACCGCCGTCACCGATACAAATATATCTGCCTTTACTAGCTCAGCTAATTTCTCCGCTGCATAATCCTTATCAATCACCGCATCTACGCCTTTTAATCTTTTCAAAACTCGCGTCCGATATACCGGAATCCCACCACCACCAGCCGCAATCACGATTGCGCCATCATGCACCAAATCCGCAATCGCCTTTTTTTCTACAATGTCAATTGGTTTTGGCGAAGCCACTACCCGTCGCCAACCTCGTCCCGCGTCTTCCTTTACTGTCCAACCATTCTTCCGCGCCAAATCCTTGGCTTCCTTTTCTTTATAAAACTGTCCGATTGGCTTGGTTGGATTTTTGAATGCCGGATCTTTTTTATCTACCACTACCTGAGATACTACCGTCACGACTTTAGCATTTCGTCCTTTCTTTAAAAAAGCATTATTGATCGCCTGAGTCAGCCAATAACCAATCTGCCCCTGACTCATCGCCACTGCCGTCTCAAGTGGCATTGCGGGTGCTTCCTTGGTCTCCGCCTTCTCTTCATGAATTAAAATATTTCCTACTTGCGGCCCATTACCATGCGCAACCACAATTTCATATTTATCGGCTAACTCTGCTACAGCTTCGCCAACCTGATTTGCTACCTGCTTTTGCGCCTCTGCCGTAGCCTCACCATTTTTTTGTAAAGCATTACCACCTAACGCTAATACCACCCTTTTCTTCATTATTTAACCTCCGCTAATAATTTCTTTAATTCACTTTTATAAGCCTCTACGCCAGGCTGATCAAAAGGATTCACGCCAAAAAGCATCGCACTCATCGCGCAGGCCAGTTCAAAGAAATAAATCAGCTCGCCAAAACCTTTTTCATCAAAGCTAGCTACATCAATATCAAGTACTGGGATTCCACCATCAGTATGCGCGATCCTTACTGCTTGCACTACCTTAGCATTTGTTGGATCAGTTGGATAATTGATGATCGTCTCAAACAGATTTCTTCTGCCATCCTGCATAAATTGACCTAGTGAATGTAGATCCGTAGAATAAATCACCGAAGTAGGCAAAATGCTTTGGTCATTTTTGCCTTCCGATTCGCCAAACAATTGTTTCAGCCATTCGTTAAAATACATCGTCGCCGGCTCAAAACTGGCAAAAACTTCGGTATCATAATTCTTCTGACCCAAAGCATATCGCATCCAGGCATATTTCGTTGCTGACTCCACCACTGACTCCACGGCTTCAGACGCACCTTCCAAAAGTTTATCAATGTCTACTCCAGCCACCGCTAACGGCAAAAGCCCAACCGCCGTAAACACCGAATACCTCCCGCCTACATTATCCGGTACCACAAATCTACAATAATTCGCCGCCACTGCCTCATCATGCAATGCGCCCTCTTTCTTATCAGTTGTGGCATAAATCCGATCGCATGCCCCCTCTTCACCATATTTCTCAATCAATTTTTTCTTAAATGCCGAAAAAGCAATCGCAGGCTCCAAGGTAGTGCCAGATTTTGAAATTACGTTCACCGAAAAATCATGATCGCCCACCTTATTTAACGCAAAATCCAGTTCCCTCTGCGACAAAGAATTCCCCGCATAAATAATTTTAGTTTCAGACTTTGGTCTAAGCGCCTCAATAATCGCCCGATGACCCAAATACGAACCCCCAATCCCAATACATACAAGATATTCACTTTCGTCATTAATCTTCCTAGCGGCTTCCTTTATCCTCACAAATTCTCCCATGTCAATTTTACGCGGTAAATTGAGCCAGCCACCCATCGGATCCTTAGCAATTGCCTTCAAAATCTCAGCTGTCTTTTTTATATCAATTTCAGGACTACAATTAACCTTTATCATTCTACCTCCAATTATCCCTATTATAACATGAATCATGCTATAATTAATACATTGCCCGCGTGGCGGAATTGGTAGACGCGCTAGCTTCAGGTGCTAGTGTCTTTACGGATGTGCTGGTTCAAATCCAGTCGCGGGCACCATCATAGTACAAAATTCTGGATTTTCGCGTGAAAGCGCGTTTTTTATTGC
>CAYYYH010000013.1:0-23541 GCA_964476395.1 uncultured Candidatus Saccharibacteria bacterium
TTCGTATGCTGGTTTTCAAGACCAGTGCCATCAACCACTCGGCCACCCTTCCGTACCAATAATTATATCATAATTATGACTAATCTACCACTTAAACTTGCGATGAGACTTCCTGGCACTATATATATATTTGCTAATTATCATCATCACCATTATCCCACCAGGCAACACGCATATCATTGTATTTACCCCAATTTTATCATCGCTATTATTTAGTGCACCGGTATTTGGTACTGGTATAATTTCTTCCTCATCGTCTTTCTCGGCCATCTTCTCTACTTCAAACGTGGTTTCTGCCAAACCGCCATTACTAAAATAAATCCCTAATTCATAATTACCAACACTTAGTGTTTCCAGATAATCGTCTAATATATCAACAACCATAGCATCACCATCAGCCCTCACGGAATAATACTGCGAATCCAGTAAAGCGCCGTCAACATATACTGCCCCATCCTCGCCAAACAAACCATAATTGGCATCAACCTTGAAACTAATTAGCTCTTGACCGCTCCCTAATTTATAAACTGCTCCTTCTCCATCTATAACTGCATATGATCTACGCTTCCCCAAAACAGTTATCTCAAAAAATTCAGTCGTATAATTATTAGTGTCTGCATCCTCCGTATAACTAACTGCATACCCATTATAGCCTTCTCTTATTTTTGTCGAACCATCAGTCCATGCCAAACCAGGAGTGTTCAGAACAACCGTAAACAACGCATCGGTGACATAGCCAGTTTTAATCTCAGACACTTCCTCTGGAGTAGTGGAAGTCTTTTTATTTACGGTCAAAGCATACGTTGCTGATGCAGAATTATAATTAGTCGTAGCGGGAACACTAGCCGTAATTGTGGCTGTGCCGGCGCCAACAACCGCTACTTCTCCGGTCGCACTATTAACTGTGGCCACAGCAGTATTATTAGAACTATAAGAAATTGTTCCGTCACTAATTGTTGTGGCTACATTAGTAAATTTAGCATCACCATATGTTTTTGTAACTGCTGTATTGGTGAACGATATCGTTGCAGTGGCACTAGACACCGTCAAACTATACGTCGCCGAATTAGAATTGTAATTATCTGTAGCCGCCACCGTGGCTGTAATCGTAGCCGTACCCGCCCCAACAATTGTTGCTTCTCCGGTCGTGCTATTAACTGTAGCCACCGCAGTATTATTAGATTGATACGAAATTGTCCCACCACTAGTCGCCGAAGCTGCATTAGTAAACCCAGCATCACCAAAAGTCTTTGTTATTTCTGTATTTGTAAAGGATATCGTCGGCGTGGCTTTAGATACCGTCAAACTATACGTCGCCGAAGCAGAGTAATAATAATCGGTAGCAGCAGCACTGGCCGTAATCGTAGCCGTACCCGCCCCATTAATAGTCACTTTACCAGTGTCAGAATCAATCTCTGCGACACTTGTATTGCTCGAACTATAAGTTATCGTACCATCCCCAGTCGTTGTAGCCACATTGGTAAACCCAGCATCACCAAAAGTCTTGTTCACAGAAGATTGTTCAAACGAAACAGTCTGATCAGAAACCACCACTTCCCATACCGCATACAAAGTCTTATTACCACCAAGCGTAATGGACGCACCACTATCATAACTTGCAGTTGTTGCGCTAGACGACTCCGCCCATCCCAAAAAATTATGGTGAGACCAAGTTGGCCTAGCAGTTGTTACCGTAGTAGTTACCTGCTTACGACTACTTTCTATTTCGACACTATCTATAGAACCAGATGCACCATTTAGATCATACGACAATGTATACGAAAAATCTGAATCCGTACGCGCAATACAGCGCACGGCAGCCACATCACCACTTATTTCAGCAGTTCTATAGCTCGACCCAGAATGGTACCCATTAATAAAGAACACTCTTGCCACATAGTGATCTTCTGTTTCTTCAGAAGTCGTACTCGTCCAATAATGACCATCCGTCCCTAGAAGATAAGGAAAACCTCTTATTAAATGGAATGGGCCAAGCCTCAAAGCCGACGAAGTCGCCTCAGAACCCTCCGAACCATCATCATTTTCTTCAAATAAATTATATTTTCTCAATAAATTCTCATAATCACTTTGGCTAGGCAATTTCCAACCTGCCGGGCAGATAGAATCAGAAGGGATCATACTAATACTGGCCTGATCAGACGGATCAACATAGTCAGCAGTTTGCGCTGTCGCCACCGTCCATGGATATCCATTCCCCAAACGATAATGGCCACTCCCAGTATTCTGCGCTCTCACAATATCTCTCGCAAACGAACCAGAAGGCTGAATATATATATTACCACCCTCAATAAAACTATCGTGTGTTGTATAATAATCAATACTGTTTATACCATCACCATCGACCACGCTTTCTGCCTTTGGCAGTGTTGTAAATGAAGAATCGGCACTAATATCCGTATCAATAGGACTTAAAGCAATAGTCGAGCCAGTTGTGCCTAATCCCAGATTTTGCGTCATCCACACATTCCCATCAGCAAGTTTAGTAATATAATAAGTATTCCCATCCCTAGAATCCACCAACGCATAATGTTCATATTCCGTCGTCATACTAGCTTTAATGCTATCATTCATATCCTGCATACAAAGCGCACGCTCTTCATCGTTGCCACTTATATTAATTGCATTCGGATTACAAGTAGTTGCGGCCATAGAGTTTTCAACGCCATTCACTATCCTCGTCACGCCCCACATCGCCAAAAACAAAACAGACACCACAAAAGTGGCCCTCAGTAGCAACCTCTTCGCATGTATCCGCATTTTATTTTCCTTATTTATTTTTGTATAACCTTTGTGCTTTTAATTATACATCTATTCAACATTTTGTCAAATATAAAATTCTAAAGTTTTCCACAAGCAAGAAAAATGTGTTATAATACTCCCATGGCAAGAAAAATCAAACTGCGACCAGTTTCTAAACAAAATCGCAATAATAATCACAAGCACAGCGACAAAAGGCAACACCCACGCCTCAAAAACGGTCGTTAAAATAAGCCCGACGCTCGGGCTTATTTTTATTCTGCATTTGTATATACATTCGTCACATCATCGAGGTCGTCAATAGCGCTAAGCAGTTTTTCTAGTTTTTCTTCATTTTCACCCTCAACTGGCACATAAGAAGTAGGCACATATTGTAATTCTGCTGATGTCACTGTCATACCGCCATCCACTAAAGCTCCACGTACTTTCATCAAATCCGAAGCATCAGTATAGATCACAATTCCTTCATCTTCTTCAGTCGCATCTTCGGCTCCAGCCTCAAGTGCCACCATCAAAGCGTCCTCGCCCTTCTCGGCAATTTCAATAACTCCTTTTCTGGCAAATTGAAACATCACACTACCTGGATCTGCCATCCGCCCACCGTTTTTATCCAATGTATGTCGCACTTCTGGCATCGTTCGATTCTTGTTATCGGTCGCCACCTCAATCACAATACCAACCCCACCTGGACCATAAGCTTCATACACCTCTTCGATCAAAGCTGCCGCCGATTTGTCAGCCGCCCGTGCAATTGCTCGTTCAATATTTGCCTTCGGCATATTAGCATGGCGTGCTTTTTCAAGCACCATTGCTAGACTCGGATTCATTGCCGGGTCAGTACCACCTCTAGCTGCAATTGCAATCTGGTTGCCGATTTTCGTAAAAAGCGCACCACGCTTAGCATCCACGACTGCCTTTTGCCTTTTGGTTGTTGCCCATTTGCTATGTCCCGACATTTCGTTCTCCCATCAAAATTAATAATTTTTTTCTCTCTTTAATTTTAACACTTTTCTCCTAATAAGTCCAATCAACAATAACAAAGCTATAATCAAATAAATCCAAAATACATTAGTCTGCCCTGTCTCAATCTCAATCAAAAAATGCCGCATCCCTCCAAACCACTCTACCACTCTAATATGAAATTGCAGAATAATTGTCGCACACCAAGCTACGATCATCTCCACTCCGGGTATTCCGGCCACTATTCCGGTCATAAACACCAGCCCCATCGCCCACGGCAAAGTCGGCAAAATCAATAAATTCGCTACTACAGAAATCAGCGATATCTGACCATAATAATATAGAATGATCGGCAAGGTCATCAACGTTGCCGCCACCGTCGTAAGAATAGTCGAACCAATAAGTCCAGGCTTCTTCTTGCCATAAAAAAATCTACAAAATCTCGGACCCAAAATCATTATTCCGCCATAACTCGCGAACGACAAAAGCCATCCTAGACTAAAAATGTAATTTGGACTAAGCATCAAAGTGAAAGCCATTGTCATTATTATCATTCGCCACGGCGCAATTCTTCTACCCGAATACCATGTTATTAACGTTAAAATCGTCATCGTTCCAGCTCGAATAATTGAAGGCGTCCACCCCACCATCGCCATAAAAAACACCACAAACATAATCGAAAACAGCACTCCAATTAGCCGCGACATTCTTCCAAAAACCTTCCTCGCAATTTCAACCAAAATCGATAAGTGTGCTCCACTTGCTACCACAATATGAGTTAGCCCCACCGCCCTCAAATTATCACCTAGCTCATCCGGCAGCCCAACTTTCATCCCTAGTAGATATGACAGCCCCAAATTTACTTCCGGCTCTGATACCAAACTTTTGATTCGCTTCGCAAGCCAATTCCGCATTTTTAAAACCAAATCACCTGGTTCCGGCTTCAAAACCTTTATAATACTTGGCCGATACATATACCCAACATACGTACCAAATCCCTCCACCAGCTTTCCGCTGACCACAATAGTATCCGCTCGTGCCACTATATTATTCTCATTAACAGAAAGATAGACACAACCACGCGCTGCGATTTCATCCTCACCAAATCTCAAATCGCCAAGTTTGATTTTTGTGCCATCTTCATCCGTTTCCGGATCTCCATTTATCGTACCAGTAATTAGAACTGTCTGTCCATAAAGCCGCCCTACATAATCCTCATCTTTTAATTCCGCCGACGCCCTAAAAAAAGCCAAGATCATCCCCGCGATAAGTGCCATTATGACAAAAACAATCCTCGGCTTCAGATATCCAACAAACAATAAAACCATGACAAATCCACACCAAATTGGCGATGCAAAATAATTAATCCTAAATACTAATCCCAAAATCACCCCCGCGATTATTCCCACACAAAGCCCCACCACCAGCCACGATTGGTGCAAGTATTTTTGGTACAAAACAAGCATTCCACATCTCTATCACGACAGCAAAATTTTTACAACCCCCCTCTGTAAACCAATTAAAAAATGTGTTATAATATATATTACGCACCGGTAGCTCAGCGGATTAGAGCACTTGTCTTCGGAACAAGGGGTCGTAGGTTCGAATCCTATCCGGTGTACCATATTTATATCTGCACCCGTAGCTCAGTTGGATAGAGCGTCAGTTTCCGGAACTGAAGATCGCACGTTCAAATCGTGTCGGGTGTACCATTTTTGTTTGGCGTACAAAACACACCAGAAAGGAAGCCAAATGTACGTTATTGGGAAAAACAAAGTAGACAAAGCCGGCCGAATCAATATCAGGCGCCTGTTTAACGAGCTGCCAGATAAAATAATCGTCACTGCCGACCTAAAAACCGGCAAGATTTATTTTATCGACGCTCGAAGAACTGATGCTCCTCACGGACATATCTACTCGGTCGACAGCAAAAACAGGGTTCAACTACCCAAATGGATCATCGAAGATTTTGGTCAAGAGTTTTACATCACTCCCGAAAGCCTTGATGATCACTCGCTCTTGTCCAAAAAGTTTTGCTAGCCCAAACAAGGGGCGCCGAGACAATCTCAGCGCCCCTCAACCTTGCTAAAAACATTCAAATACGTTATAATTAATCTATCTGGTACCGTAGCTCAGCTGGTTAGAGCGTGGGACTCATAAGCCCAAGGTCGGTGGTTCAATCCCACCCGGTACCACCATTTTTATGTTATAATATCCATATGAAGAAACAAGGTTTTACTTTTTTAGAAATCGCAATCGTAGCAGTTTTTGCCAGCCTTTTAGTTATTTTCTTTCTCGTTCAAAAATCCAATATTGACGCCATGGAGCGCGACGAAGATCGCAAAACCGCTATCAATGCTATGTACTATGCCTTGGAAGAAAGCTTTTACAAGGAACACGGTTATTACCCAGAACTCATCTCCGAAGACAACATCAAAGTTATCGATCCAGCGCTCTGGACAGACCCTATGGGCTTTAATCTTGGCGATCCAGCCAGCTCCTACTCCTACGAAGCCGCCAATTGCCACAACGGCAAATGCAAAGAATACATCCTAAAAGCCATCCTCGAAAAAGAAGACACCTATACTAAATACAATCGCAACTAATTACTTATCCTTGCGCATCGATTTTTTTGCAACTGAAACCAGTTTAGATACTGCCTTTAATTCCTCTGGCGAAATATCGGAATACTTAAAAGTATATGTAGTTTCATCGCCCACCGTAGCAAGTCGCAACGTCCCAAAATGAAACAGTTTTTGCAAAATCGTATCTTGCCTAAAACTCACATCTTCAACCGAAGACAAATCAATTACATTCACCGAACCAGACACCAATGTATTCATAATCAACTGGATCACCCGCTTATTAGTTACAAACAATTTGTTACCGTTATAAATCTTTAATGCAATAATACTAATAATTATTGCTGCTGCAAGTAATGCAAACAATATTATAAATAAGAAATGTTTCCCCATCTCGTCTAATCTATCTTGACCCAATAGTACAAACAAAAACGCTAATAATATCAACATCAACCCTCCAAACGTTACTCCTAGAATCCCATACAAACAAATCGTCGCCCGCCTAAATGCAAACTCCACATATTCATCGTCATGGAAACTCACACCCGGGAAGTCCTTCTTACTCCTTTCGTGACGGATTTTTACTAAGTTTTCATCCATAGTCACTCCTTTTTGTAATTATAACTTATTTCTGGATTTTTTCAAGTGAGACTTTCCCTTTTCCGTCACTACGCGCCCCCGTGAAGTACGCGCAATTAAACCCATTTGCAATAGATATGGCTCATAATAATCCTCAATGGTAGAGGCTTCATCGCCCGTTAACGCCGCAATCGTAGTTAGCCCTACTGGCCTATCACCATAATTTTCATACATCAATTCGAGCATATTTCGATCCGCCGGATCCAAACCTAGCTCATCGATCTCCATCAGCTCAAGTGAGCGCATCGCAATTCCTTGATCCACAATCCCATCGCCGTTCACATCCGCAAAATCCCGAACTCGCTTAAACAAGCGATTAGCAATCCTTGGTGTCAAACGTGAACGCGTCGCCAACAGCTTTGTTGCCTCTGGCGCAATCTTAGTTTGTAAAATCCTCGCCGTCCGACCAATAATTTGCTCGATCTCCGGTTCTTTATAGTATTCTAACCGATGAATAATCCCAAATCTATCTCTAAGAGGTCCAGCTAGAGACCCGGTTCGCGTTGTCGCTCCAATCACAGTAAACTTCGGTAAATCAAGTCGCACACTCCGTGCCGCCGGCCCCTTGCCAATCACAATATCTAACTTATAATCTTCCATTGCCGAATAAAGAATCTCTTCCACTGCCCTTCTTAATCGATGTATTTCATCAATAAACAGCACGTCCCCATCTTTTAGATTAGTCAAAATCGAAGCCAAATCCCCCGCTCGTTCAATCGCCGGCCCCGAGGTCACTTTGAGAGACGCGCCAAGTTCATGCGCAATCACCCCAGCCATCGTCGTCTTACCAAGCCCTGGCGGACCATATAATAATACATGATCAAGCGTAGTGCCATCATTTCGCTTTTTTACTGCATCAATCGCCAACTTAATATTATTCTTTAAATGCTCCTGCCCAATATATTCATCAAAAGTTACCGGGCGCAAAGATATCTCGATCTTTTCCTCTTCTGGATCGTTTTCCGCCGCCGTCGGCTCCACCAACCTCTCAATTACCATATCTGTATTATAACATATAACATTACTTTGAGGGGCTTCCGGAGGCTACGGCCGAGGATGAGGGGCCGAGCCCCGTAACGACGGGCGCGAGGAACCCGTCCCCGAAAAGTAATGTTATATTTTATGAAAAAGCTTATTAGCACTATTGACAAACGAGTGCCAGTGATATACAATTAGGTTAAATTAGCACTCCCACATAACGAGTGCTAACATAAACTAATGAAAGTGAGGAAATATGTCAAAAATGATCGGAATTGACCTTGGTACCACCAACAGCGCTTTCGCTTACATGGTAGCAGGCAAACCTGAAATTATTACTAACGCCGAAGGCGACCGCACTACCCCATCCGTAGTCGCTGTCACCAAAAAAGGCGAGCGCCTCGTTGGTAAAGTTGCCCAACGTCAACGCGTCACTAACCCAAAAAACACTATTTACGGCATCAAGCGCTTAATCGGTCGTAAATTCGAAGACAAAGAAGTTCAGCACGACCTCGAAATCAGCCCATATAAAATTGTCAAAAAAGGCCAGAGCGTAGCAGTCGAAATGGATGGCAAAGAATACACTGCCGAAGAAATCTCCGCCATGGTTTTGTCTAAAATCAAAGCCGATGCCGAAGCCTTCCTAGGCGAACCGGTCACCGAAGCCATCATTACTGTGCCGGCCTATTTCGATGACTCCCAGCGCCAAGCCACCAAAGACGCCGGCAAAATCGCTGGTCTTGAAGTCAAGCGTATTATCAATGAGCCTACCGCCGCTGCCTTGGCCTATGGTATCGACTCTAACAAAGATGAAAAAATCGCCGTCTTCGACCTCGGTGGTGGTACCTTTGATATTTCCATCCTTGATATTGGCGATGGAGTCTTCGAAGTTCTTTCCACTAATGGTGACACTCACCTCGGTGGTGAAGATTTTGATAACGTCATCGTCAATTTCCTAGTAGATGAATTCAAAAAGGAATCCGGTATTGATATCAAAAATGACGCTGCCGCCATGCAACGTGTCAAAGACGAAGCCGAAAAAGCTAAAAAAGAGCTCAGCTCCAGCACTTCTACCGATATCAACCTGCCGTTCTTATCAGCCGACGCCGACGGTCCAAAGCACTTTGAATACACTCTTACCCGCGCTAAACTCGAAGAACTCGTTGCTGACCTTATCGGTCGCCTCGCCAAACCTGTTGAGAAAGCCCTAAAAGATGCTAAACTCACCACTAAAGATATCGACGAAATCGTTATGGTTGGTGGCATGACTCGTATGCCAGCCGTAGTCGAAAAAGTTAAAGAAATCTTCGGCAAAGAGCCAATGCAGGGTGTCAACCCAGACGAAGTTGTAGCCCTCGGTGCCGCCGTCCAAATCGGCTCAATGCAAGGCGACTTCAAAGACATCGTTTTACTCGATGTTACCCCACTTACCCTAGGCATCGAGACTGAAGGCGGTGTCCGCACTCCTTTGATTGATCGCAACACCACCATCCCTGTCACTAAATCTCAAGTCTTCTCTACCGCCTCCGACAACCAACCTCAAGTCGAAATCCACGTCCTTCAAGGCGAACGTGAATTCGCTGCCGACAACAAATCTCTCGGTCGTTTCATCCTAGACGGTATCGCGCCAGCTCCGCGCGGCATCCCTCAGATTGAAGTTACCTTCACTATCGACGCCAACGGCATCATGCATATCTCCGCAAAAGATAAAGGCACTGGCAAAGAGCAATCTATCACTATCGAAAAACCAGGTAGCATGAGCAAAGAAGAAATCGAAAAAGCTCAAAAAGAAGCCGAGCTTCACGCCGAAGAAGACAAGAAAAAGCGTGAAAAAATCGACGCTAAAAACCACCTAGAAAATACCATCTATCACGCCGAAAAAATGCCTACTGAATATAAGGACAAAATCAGCGATGAAGATAAGGATACGATTAAAAAAGCCGTCGAAGAAGCCAAAAAAGTCCTAAACGACGATGCTTCTGATAAAGACAAATTAGAATCCGCCGAAAAAGAGCTTTCCGAAAAAATCATGCCAATCGGCGCCAAGCTTTATCAAGCAACTGCCGAAGAAAACCATAATGACAAAAATGACGATAAAAAAGACAAAAAAGACGACGAGCCAATCGAAGGCGAAGTCGTAGATAAGTAACCATCAAAAAATAGCCCCAATCAGGGGCTATTTTTTATTGCTGTTGCGACGGAGTCACCGGCTTCGTTGGCTCAGCCTGCCCCACTATTTCCTCTTTTGCCACCGGCTCCTGCGAAGCTGGAACTTCTACCTCCAATTTTGCTTCTTCTTCATTTTTTACCATCACAGCACGCATATCGCTCGTATTCTCCCACATCCCAATCATAATCATCATCCCCTCCATCATCAACCTTAGCACAATATTTCCAAGTATTATCACTGCAAGACCCGACAAAATCATCGGCAAAACTGTATCGTCCCTACCAAGGCACATTAATACGATTCCTGTGATTGTTAAAGATATAGTCAAAAACAAATATGCAAACTTTATTAGTCCAGCAATCAAAAGCGACCTAAAGTTCAAAAACTCTCTAAGCCAATGTAAAAAACGCCCTTTAATCGGTTTCTTTCTTTTCACCAATAGCACAAACACAATAACCGTAATCAAAAACGCCACGACCACTAAAGCAATAATAATGCCAGGATTCAAATCGTTAAATGGTTCTGATGACACCGAACCAGAACTAAACCCCGAAGATCCATAACTAGACCCCGAACCAACGCTATCTTTCATAACAGTAGTAAACATTTTTCTCCTTTCATTATTTCAGTATGGCCAAAACTAAACCATTACTACTTTCATTGTAACATAATCATACTATGATTATATGCTATAATTTACCTATGAAAATTGTTACACCAGAACTCGCCAACCCAGTCATGGGAGAAGCTCTTAAAGCCTTACCAAATATTGAGCCTCTCATGGTTCAAAATCTAGTCGCTGGCACCGCCATGCTAAAGTCCGGAGAGGCCGACACTATGATTGCTGGCCTTGACTACTCCTCGCGTGACGTTTTGCTCGCCTACAAAGACAACATCCCTCTGGTTTCGCAATTCTTCTCTAGTTGTTTTATATGTGAAAAAGCTGGCCACGTTCTTGCCATCGCCGACGGCGGCGTCAACAAAATTCCCGATCAAGACAAGCTTTATACTATCGTTGAAGATACCGTCAAAACCTTCACCACCTATACTGGTCTTCCACCCAAAATCGCCATGCTCTCCTATTCCACTAAAGGCAGTGGTGGCGAAAACCCCGACCTCGCCAAAATCTATTATGCCATTCAAAAAATCAACACCAACCATCCCGATTGGCAAATTGACGGCGAAATGCAATTAGACGCCGCCATTAATCCAGCAGTTGCCAGCAAAAAAATCCCTAATTCTCCAGTCGCCGGCCAAGCTAACATCCTCATCGTTCCCGATCTTAATTCTGGTAATATCCTCTACAAATCCCTCGAGCAATTCGGCGGCTTCACTTGTGCTGGCCCCATCATTCAGGGCTTCGAAGTTCCTCTCGCCGATCTCTCACGCGGCAGTTCACCCGCCGATGTTATCCTTACCCTCAAAGTGCTCACTAAATTATTAGAAAGGAAATAAATGAAATACTTTGGCACTGATGGCATTAGGCAAAATGCCGATAAGTTCACTCCAGATTTTCTCGCTGCCATCGTTGACGGCCTCGTAAACTACGCCGGAAACGAAATAAAAGTTCTCATCGCTGGCGACACTCGTGAATCCACCGAATGGATTCTTGCCGATCTTGAGTCCGCCCTCGAAACTTTCGGCATCGAATATGGCAACGCCGGCGTCCTTCCTACTCCTGCCATCAACTACTGTTTTTTTGAAATGGGTTTTGATTTTGCAATCGACGTTACCGCTTCACATAATCCTTATACTGATAACGGCATCAAAATATTTGAACGCGGCAGAACTCACGGCAAAAAACTAACCGAAGAAGGTCGCAGATTAATTGAAAAATCTCTCACCAAAAACCAAACCTACGATCTATCCCCCACTACCATAAGAGAAGACCTTCATCAAGAAGCTCTAGAAATCTACAAAAAACATCTCCTTGATTATATTAGTGATATAAGTTTTGACGGCCTTCATATCGGTATGGATTGCGCCAACGGTGCCACCAGTGTTATTAACAAATCAATTTTTGAAAAACTCGACGCCAAGATCGAACTCATCCACTCAAACGAAAATTACAATACTGCCATCAACAAAGATTGCGGCAGTACCCATCTTGATTCTTTGTCCGAACTCGTAAAAACCAATCATCTTGATTTTGGCGTTGCCTTTGATGGCGACGGTGATCGCTGTCTGCTTGTAGACAAAAACGGCAGAGCTTTAGACGGTGACTATATCATTGCCATTCTGGCTAACTTTTTCAAGTTAGATTCTGCCGTCGTTACAGTCATGGCCAACCAAGGTCTCATGAACTGGGCCAAAGAAAACAACATCCATCTAGAAATCACTAACGTTGGCGACCAAAATGTAGTTGAAGCCATGATCAAAAAGAGCATCCCACTCGGCGGAGAACAATCCGGCCATATCATTCTACCAAACGAATCTACTGGCGACGGCATGCTTACTTCTCTTATAATAGCCAAAGTCATAGCTAACACCAATAAATCCTTAGATAAACTCGCCGATACTATGACCAAAACCCCTCAAGTCATTGTTAATCTTGAAGCCTCACCTGAGCAAAAACAAACCCTAGACAGTGAACCAGCAAAAACCCTCCTCCAGGAATACGAAGAAAAGCTCAAAACCATTTCCGGCCGCCTTCTTGTCCGTCCTTCCGGCACGGAGCCACTCATCCGCATTACTATGTGGGGTGAGAATGATGCAATAATTACGAATTTAGCCAACGAACTAAAAACTAAATTAGGAGAAATCTTATGAAAATCGAGCTACTCACCAAATATGATCAAAAAACCGCCGACCGCATTCGCGAATTACTAATTCAATTATCACGTAGTGGCAAAGACCGCGGCGAAATTCCCGAAGAATGGTTTAATGATCTCATCGCTTCCCCCTACCACGATATGCTTATAGCTTACGATGACGAAAACAAGATCATCGGCATCGCCACGCTATCTGTCACGATGGGGCCGATCACTCGCAAAAACGCCTACCTCGAAGACTTCGTTACCGACGCAAGCGTCCGTGGTCAAGGCGTTGGTAGTGCCCTCTGGGATGCCATGCAAAGCTGGTGCGCCGAGAAAGGCTGCAATAATCTCTGCTTTACTTGCGGTCAAGGCCGCGAATCCGCTCAAGAATTCTACAAACACCACGGCGCCGAAATCTACGACACCAACTTCTTCCGCAAAGCCATCAATTTTATCTTATAAAGTTCTCCTTGGAACAATACCAACAATATGTACAATCGCAACGTCAACGCTACAAGTGTCAACAACGGCAACAACAATCGCAACAACGGCCAATCTATCCGCTGTATACTAGGTAGCGCATAGAGTTTTCCGTTGTTCCGAGTCTATTGCCCGCCCTTCAAATAAGGTTAAAATTTCCAAATCATAGGGAGTAAGGATTTATGGTTAGCGTTTTTTGGAATTATAAACATAATTCCAGCCCACACTTTCAAAAATTTGCCGGTTGATTTTGCCAGCATCGAGGTGAGAGAACATCCCTAGATATGATGTAATCACTTCTATTTTTGAGGTCACGATGATTCATTTGAGTTCCGATACTAGATGTTCAATCTTGACAATGGTCTCACCTTCAACCCGAAACACCCTTTCCATACTACCAGTAGCCGTAAGAACCTGCCGTCCTAGCATCAATATAGTCAAGAACATTTCGGGGAGAGCCTTTTTGGGGCGAAGGATATTATGCATCGCTTCTTTCCTGAGCTCTTCTGTACGTTTTAATAAGGCTAGCTCCGTATCGGTCAAAGACTTTTTGAGATATAGAATGTGGATTTTGTCCAAAGTTTCTTCGTGCCGGTCAATTTCATTGAGTCGCATTGCAGTTTTGATAAACTTATCTACATCATTAATGCTAACAATTACGTCCATTTTGGAAAAATGATCGTTGTCTTTTTGGGGTTTGGGAGTCTTACCCATTCGGTCGGCCATTCTATACAAATAGTATAGTGCCGAAAAATTGCCCATTTTGTACCAAGTTAGTTCGTTTTTATTCCTTGAATACGAGGGAAAAATAATGATCTTATCGCGATTGCCGACTTCCATTTCTTTGGCGATTGCCTAGTCTTGTTCGCTTTAGGCTCTCAAGACTAGGGGACACTATCTTCCTGATGGAAAGGGCGGGCAACCAACTCGGAACAACGGAAAACTCTATACGCTACCTAATACGCAACGAATAGATCGGCCGTTGTAGCGACCGTAGTTGCCGAAGCCGACACTTGTAGCGTAGACGGTGCGATCGTACATACTGTAGGTATAGTACCAAGTAGAACTCCAGAAGCCGCCGTCCGTACCGAGGTTGCCCCGCGACTCGCCACTACCGAAGTAGCCCGACAAGGGAGTAGAAAGGGCGGTGTTATGTGCGACAGCTGTTGTTAAAGTAGTTTGTCCTCCTAAAGTACCGCCGCCACTATAAGCGGAATAAAGGGCGCTGAACTCACCATTATAGTTTGGTAAATACCAACCAGCTGGGCAGATGTCACCCTCTATATCGCGATAAGAGCTAGTGTTAGGGTCGGTAGTGGGGGAGCCGGTGAAGCTAGTGCCATTGCCCCAGCAGTAGGTGCCGGCAGAGGTAGCGCAGTAGTTGTAGTAGACACCCACTTTCCCGGTACCAAGACCGAAAGTGACAGGAGCGATGTCGTCCTTCCATCTAGCGGCGGCTTGAGGGACGGAGTAACTGGAATTAGTGGTCCATTCTGAGCCAGAGAGGCCGGCGGTAGCATATTGGTCAGAAGTGGTGCCGGTGCTAGTACCTTTAAGATAGGCAAGCTGAGCGTCGGTAGCATTGGTGTTAGTAGAGCTAAGAGCATTAATGACAGTGGTGTTGGTAAGGTCAAGTCTTAAGTTATCTAGCATCCAGATGTTGCCATCACAGAGCCTGGCTACATAGTAAGCCTCATTATCACGTGGGTCATATACTAATTGTGGAATAACTGCCTCATTTTTACAATTACTGGAGACTGGGTCTGTGGGGACGGTGAGAGTAGAGATACTCGTGGTAGCCTCCTGGCCTGTAACTGTAATAGTGGCGTCGCTCACTACGGTATAGGTAGTAGTGGGAGCGGATGAATTTGCTATAGTACCAGCAGTGGTAGACCAGCTACCTAAGCCGTATTTAGTCGGGAAGACGCCGGAAATCTGGTAGGTTTGGTTTTCTATAGCTTGGACGGTCTGCCCATTAGTATAGGTAGTGCCGTCAAAATAGATGCCGGTGGCGTTGGTACCAATGCTGAAGGTGATGGTATAGACCTTATCCCACTGGGCGTAGAGAGTGACACTTGTGGTCTCGGTACCAGTCTTAGCGTAGAACTGACCAGCATCAGCGTAGGAAGTGCCGCTACCATCAGGCTCGGTGTTCCAGCTGTTGAAGGCGTAGCCGGTCCTGGTGAAGCCATTAGCAGGTAAAGTATGTAGCGTATTAGCGGAGTAAGTCTGACCGCTCATGGTGCCAGTAGCATCGGCGGCGTTCTTGTCAAAGGCAATAATCGTAGAGCCGGTATTGGCTTGGCGAGCTACACAACGAATAGAGAAACCTCTGCCGCGTGGTGAGTTGGAAGAATTGTAATAAGTGGGATAAAGACCAGAACTATAAAAATATGGAGCGTAGGCAACAGAGTTACTATAAGCCGTATTAGTCCAATACCTACCATAAGTATCTAATTGAGTAGGCGCTGAGGTGCCGTTTTTATAGCCTGCGGCGACCATATACATAGGGTTATTTCGGATGTTAACCCAACCAGTGTTATTATCTGGAATATAGGTAGCTGTACCAGTACCGGTGACATAATCCTTGGCTAGACCTTCACTGACCCAGGTATAGTTAATCTCGCCGTAGTAGCCTAGGTCGGTACTGGTATTGCTGGTCTTTCCCGTGGGCAGGCGCCAACCGGCGGGACAGATGGAGTCGGGAGCCGTGGTGTAGTTGGCGGTAATAGTACTAGTGTCATTAGAAGCTACCGCGGCGGACCAGTTGTAATAGTTGCCGACGTGATAGTGAGGGCAGGTGCCATCATTATGAGCGGTCTCACAAGCGGATTTACTACTGTAACTCGTAGTGGTACCCGTGGTAGAAACATAGCGATAGGTGTCGCCAGAGTCAAAGGAGGCTGGAGCGGTGTTAGTATTACTGCCGTATCCTGCTGCCGTAGTGGCAGTAGCAGTACTGGGGGTCCAAGTAGCGCTGGTATTTAGAGTAGTCCAGCCGAGGTCAGTATTGTCGTGAGTAAGGGCGGCTACGTTAGTAGGGGTAGTTTCTAGGTCTAGGTCTAGATTTTGCGTCATCCAGACCCGGCCGTCTTTCATTTTGGCGACATAGTAGGTTTTCCAGTCACGGTTGTCTTTGAGCTGATATTGCTGACCTTCTACCATGGAGCTAATCACGGCGTCGGCATTGGGGTTAGCACCGGAAATATCTTGCATACAAAGAGCTTCGCCAATCGTAGTAGCGGAGCGGCAGAGTTACAACCAAGATTAGCAATAGCTGTAATTACCACTGTGCCAGTATAAGAGCCGATGGTAGTTTCGGTGTTAGCTCTAGCGCCAATGACGAGAGTATAAGTACCAGTAGCGTTGTCAGCCTCCGTGTAGTCCAAGATATCACCGTCTTCACCTGGACCTGGCAAGAAATCGGTATTATCTGATGAGTTGAATTTACTAGGCTTATAGCCCCATTTATTATTATATTGAGTGTTGTTAGCATTAGCAAAATCGCTCTCGGAAATAGCAGAAGAAAGAGAAGTAAAGAGTTTGGTGTTATCGGTGGTGTTGACTAGGTTGGTGGCATTAGCGCCAGTTGTATTAGAACGGATCCCTAGGGTATAACCACCTACGCCAGTGAGCGAGACTGAGATATTAAGATTATCAGATTTGGCAAAGGTGCCGTCAGTAGATTTTGGTACTAGATTGAGAACTAGAACACTACTACTAACGTTCAAAGAGATAGTGTTGTTCGCAAAAACCTGAGAAGCACTAAGACCAGACACAAATACAAATGCAGTGACAACTATGTATGCACATACATATCGGATACCGTCGCAACATTTTTTCTCCGTACAATTGAAACCATATTTGTTTAATAACATGTATAACCTTTGGTGTTAAGCTATTTTTGGGATAAACCTCATTTTCTAGTTCAAAGTATAGCAGTTATGGTTAAAAATGTAAAGAATTTTCATGCGCCAAAATTATTGACGATTTTTCTTCGTCATCAAAACCACCATCGTTACGGGCAGTAAATAGACATGAAGCGCATTGGGTAGCCCCGCAAAGAAACAAAGCGACACCCCATAGGCTATTACCAACGCAATTATCATCACTCCATCCTCCATCTTTATTAGTGCTCTCAAAATCAAACCCACCGTAAAAATTAATAAAATAATTCCTAATATCCCAGTCTCAAGTAGTAAAGAAACATATTGATTCTGAACAATTTCCTTTGGCGAAGGCGACAAATCAGCCTTATATAATGCCTGCCCAGCCCCACCGAGCCCTACACCAAACATCATCGTAGTAAAATCACCTTGCCACACCCCTATTGCCACACCAGAAAGCCTCAATCGTGTTTCTGTTGACTCCGCCACATACCCGTCAAAAACTGCCGCATTTTCATCTCTATTCTCCACTAAGTTTTCCACAGGTTTTTCCACAATAAGTATTTCCCCACCATCCGATTCTTCCTCTGTTATTTCCGATTCTAGCGCCTGCATTTCTTCCGATTTTTTATCCCTTACGTCAATAATCCCAAGTGATAAATGGTTTAACACTTTTGTCACTCCAGTTACATATGTATCATTCGTCGGACTCACCGCCGCCATTATCCCCTGCAAATTTAAAGAAAACAAAAACGAAAAAATCGTTAATCCCCACACTATCCCCACACTTCTTACTGCAGTTTTGCTTGTTTGTTTTTTCTTATTTTTCACGATTATAAACACTGACACAAAAATCAAAGCCACGGTAAAAGCATAAATTGCCCCCCTTGAAAACGTCAAAAACAGCGTAGATATTACTACTAAGAAGCATATTAATAATAGTTTAAAACTTAAAAAGTCTGAACCGGAGTAGTTTTTAAATAACATCCACACAATTATTATCGCTGGTGCAAGCAGCAAATTTCCCATAAACTGTGGCTCAATCGCGAATCCATTTGGATGCGGAAATCCAAACATCGTATATGTGCACCCATTGCACATCAAAGAATACTCTCGCCCCACACCAACTAAATCCAAAACACACTGCACCAAGCACCATCCACAAACCACTACTGTACTAACCAAAAATATCTTCCAAAACTTCTTGCGCAAATGAGCATCAAACAAATCTTTCAAATAATAAAATCCGTAAACCGCAAAATACAACAACCACATTATCCCTGCTGTCAACAATCCCCTCACTACATTTTGCGACCAGATAACCGTTAAACTTAGCCATACTGGCAAAAGCAACCACATCCAATATTTCAAGATCCCTCGCCAAAAATCTCGCTTACGCGCTATCAGCATCATCACGGTTAAATCAAATAGTACCAACCAAATTAAAGGCAGGGAAATCTCAAAATTCATTGATTCGCTTTCGCCAAAATGAATCAACGGATAATATGAAAAGTATAATACCGCCGGCAAAACACAAACTAATATCCTAAACAGTTTTTTCATGCTTTTTCTTTTTTTCGCACCTCTTTACAAAGTCACGCATTTCCTTGTCAAATCTTTTCTCATCAAATTTATTTGCTGTTTTTGATACTGTTTCCCTCTTAAACTTCATTTTCTCGAATTTCAAAATTGCTTCTGCCAAGCTTTTTGCTGTTTGTTTGCTAAATAAGATTCCATTTTTTCCTTCAATTACATAATCTTTTGCACCGCCTTCGCCATAAGCAACCACCGGACATCCGGCCGCCAAAGCCTCCACTGGTGCAATTCCAAAAGGCTCCATACTCGGAAAAAGATATCCTCTTGCCCCTGCTAAATATCTTGCCAACTCTTTCTTCCCCATTATTGGCAAAAACTCCACCAACCCAGAATTCTTAGCGAGCTTTACCAATTTCTTATGCTCAGGCCCATCTCCAATCACTAATAGCTTCCTCTGCGTCATCATACATGCCTTCACCGCCAGATCAATCCTCTTCCAATTCACCTGCCTTGACGTTACAATGTAGTAGTTTTGAACGGGTAGAGCTATGGACGCTGTGTGCTCTACGGGACATAAAGACTTGGCCCGAGTGGCCCGGAACGTGCCCGAAGGGCACGTAGCGTCCATAGCTCTACCCTTATTAAAGTCTTCAATCTCCACTGGCGGGTGAATCACCACAGATTCTCGCCCATAATACTTCTTGATTTGCTCTTTCGCATATTCCGAAATCGTCACAAAATAATCTGGCCTTTGCGCCGCCTTCAAATCAGCCCGCTTTAGCGGCTTCACCATTATTCTAAAAAAGAACCTTACGATCGGATTCAATATTCCAAATCCTGGATCTCTTACATAATCATCATACATTTGCCAATAATACTGCGTCGGCACATGGCAATATGAAATATGGATCCCATTTGGCGCTTTCACTGCCTTTGCCTCCGCACCAGTTACCGATATTACTAAATCATATTCCGACAAATCTAATTTCGAAAAATACCTCTGCCGAAAAGGCCCCAAAATTCTTCGCATTCTCGTTGGGAATCTCTGCATCCATCCAGTCCTTACATCTGCATCCTCAAACCAATCTATTCCTTTTGGATCGTATTTTGAAGTATAAATCGGTGCATCCGGATACAAACGATGCACTCTGAGCAATACCTTTTCCGCCCCACCTACATTTGTCAACCAATCACATACAATGGCAACTTTCATTTTGCCCCATCTCGTTTCAACACCGCAGTTATCGTTTTAAAGAAAATCGAAAGATCAAGCATCAACGACCAATTTCTTACATAATAAATATCCAGAGCCCTTCTTTCTTCAAATGGAATATCCCTTCTCCCCGACACTTGTGCAAATCCGGTTAAGCCAGATTTTACCGTTAGAATTAGTGACCTATCACCATAATCTCGCAACTCACCCGGCAGTAACGCCCTTGGCCCGATCAGCGAAATATCACCTTTCAAAATATTAAATAATTGTGGCAATTCATCAATCGAAGTCTTTCGAATAAAATGCCCGATCTTGGTTATGCGTGGATCGTCCTTCAAATAATCACCATTCTTACGATATTTTTTAATCAGCTCCGGTCTGCCCATTTTAATAAAAGCTTGTTCCGCCGTCAGCCCGCTATACTCTGATTTCATCGATCTAAATTTATAACATTTAAATTTGCGATTAAACCTAGTCAATCTTTCATCCGTATAGATCGGTGAATGCTTAAAATCAGTTAGCTTCAAGGCGATCCATGTAATTAGCATCGGAATTAATGCAATAACAATTCCAAAAAAACTAAACAAAACATCAAAAATTCTTTTCACCACGACATAACCTCCGGTAAGTGGCGTAGTCATCACCAATACCGCTGGCGTTGTGCCAACTAATTCCAGCTCGCCAAAATGCGAAGATAACGCAGTCTCACTTGGCACAAAATAATATAACAAATGCCTTTGCACTGCCTGCTTATATACATACTCTGTTGATTTCTCATCCGTCTGAAAAATCACATCCGCGCGCACCCGCCTCAAAGCATCCTTCAAAGAAGAATACTGTTTCTTTTTTAGATCATTTGGAATAAATTTTTTACTTGACACAATTCCAGCCAATCTATATCCAGATTCCGGCGTCGAAGCAATATAGTCAGCAAGATAACTGGTATTTCTATTATTGCCAACAATGATCACTCGCTTAGTCCCATAATCCTTTCTAAATATCAGCTTCACCACAAATCTAATAATAATTCGCTCGCACCAAAGAAAAACGAAAGAAAGCCCTACCGACGTTAACGCCATCACTCTCACCGGAAACAGATTATCATCCTTAAAGAAATCATACATAATTAGCGCAGCCACCGAAAGCACTGCCGCAACAGCCAATCTTGCAATTTCTGGTAATCTAGATTTTCCTAAAAAAATATCTTTGCGATAAAGACCAAGCGTTGCCAAAATCACCAAAAGAATTGGTATCAAAAATACCACCGTCATCGTAAAATTATAAAGCTGAGACTCAAACATATAAGGCCTTGGATCCACATGCACACGAATAAAATATGCCATCGCAAATGACAAAATCAATGCCACTGCATCACCAACAATCAATCCAAATCTCAAAATATAGTCGGATTTCTTCCGCATAAGTATATTATAACATAATTACTCTACTGTAACAGATTTCGCCAAATTCCTTGGTTGGTCCACATTGTTTCCCTTAGCTACCGCCATATTATAAGCAAACAGCTGCGACAACACATTCATCAAAACTGGTGCAAATATTTCCAATTTTGTTGTAACTTTTACAACATCATCCACTGGTAAATCAAAATCCATTTCATTAGTAAATACAATCACATGACCACCCCTAGCCAAAACCTCTTGCACATTTGAAATTGCCTTCTCATACAATAGCCCTTTTGGCAACAACACTACTTCAAAGAATCTATCATCCACCAGAGCCAAAGGTCCGTGTTTGAGTTCGCCAAACGCATAGGCATTTGCATCCAAATACGAAATCTCCTTCATCTTCAAAGCTCCCTCCATCGCAGTCGGATAAGCCACATCACGCCCTAGATAAATCCCGTGTTCGTACTTGGTGTATTTCTTTGTCATTTTTTTAATTTTTTCTGGCATTTCATCCAACAAATTCTGAATCTCGCTTGGAAGCTTTGCGATCTCATCAATATATGGCTTTAATACAGCCGTCTTCACTCCTTTAGCCTGTGCAATTGTAATTCCAAACATTACCATTGCTACCACCTGCGACGTAAACGCTTTAGTTGAAGCCACCGCAATCTCCGGCCCTACATGTACATAAGTGCCACCGTCTACTTCACGCGCAATCGTTGAACCAATCGCATTCACAATGCCAATTGTTTTTGCTCCCTGCTTTTTGATCTCCCTCAAACACGCCAAAGTATCTGCCGTCTCTCCCGATTGCGACACGATCAATGCTACTGTATCTTTCGGAATATAAGATTGTCGATAGCGATACTCCGATGCAATTACAGTCTCAATCGTCACGCCTGGTGTAAATTGCTCAATGTAATAACTCGCCAAGATACCTGCATAATGCGCCGTACCACAACCCACAATAATCAAATGCTTAATTTTTCTTAGTTCCGCCTCCGAAAGACCTGGACCACCTAGCCTCACCAAACTATTCTTTTCGTCAATTCTTCCTCTTAAAGTTTCCGACAAAGACTCTGGTTGTTCCATTATTTCTTTTAGCAAAAAATGATCATAGCCACCCTTCTGAATCGCCGCCAAATTTGTTTCAATTTCTTCAACTTTTGCCGACACCGGCTCAGCATTCAAAGTTTTGATTTCTACACTATTTTTAGTCACATGCGCGACTTCGCCATCCTTTAAATAAATTGCCTTTTTAGTGTGGCCAATTAGCGCCGAAGCATCCGAAGCAATTAAGGTCTCGCCATGCCCAATACCAATCACCAAAGGTGAACCGCTTCTCGCCACTACAATTTCATCCGGATTCTTACGCGATACCACCGCAATGCCATAAGTCCCTTTCACCAACTTCAAAGCCTGCACAACTGCATTTGCCAAAGGATATTTGCCATCACCATAAAACGAATCAATGAGTGCCGCCAGTACCTCCGTATCGGTCTCAGACTTAAACTTATATTTCTTTAATTGCTCCTTTAGTTCCTTATAATTCTCAATTATTCCATTATGTACTAAATAAATATCACCTACTTGATGTGGATGCGCATTAGTCTCGCTCGGTTCACCATGAGTAGCCCATCTCGTGTGACCAATACCCATTACGTCATTTCTTTTTTCTTTTGCTAGTTTAGCTTCGAGATTTGCGATTTTTCCCTTCGCTCGCACCAAAGTCGCCTTACCGTCTTCGTCAATCGTCACCACTCCAGCAGAATCATACCCACGATATTCTAGCCTCTTTAATCCAGAAATCAAAAAATTCTGAGCACTTTTATCACCTATATACCCCACGATCCCACACATACTACTCCTCCATTTTTAATTCCTTCAATTATATCACGAACAACGTTTTTTCGTTCAATCTTCCAAAAACACAGTTTTTGTGGTATAATTATAAGGGTTGGTCCGGTAGCTCAGCTGGTTAGAGCACGAGCCTCTTAAGCTTGGTGTCGAGGGTTCGAGTCCCTCCCGGATCACCATTTTTTGTTGGCACAAAAAACAGGAAAAAGCGGGGACTCGGACCTCGCTTCGCTTCGGTGCGAGTCCCTCCCGGATCACCAACAGGGGAACCTGTGGAAAACTCAGGTTCGAAGATGAAA
>CAYYYH010000014.1:0-21864 GCA_964476395.1 uncultured Candidatus Saccharibacteria bacterium
CACCAGTTACATCCGTAGTACGGAAGTAGAATTGTGGCTTGTAACCCTTGGAGAACGGAGTGTGGCGACCACCTTCCTCTTTCTTCAAGATGTAAACTTCAGCTTCAAATTCGGTGTGCGGGGTAATGGTGCCAGGGGCAGCGATTACCTGACCACGCTCAATCTGATCACGCTCAATACCACGAAGGAGAAGACCAGCGTTATCGCCAGCTTGACCTTGGTCCAAAGTCTTGTGGAAAGCTTCGATACCAGTAACGACAGACTTCTGGGTATCCTTAAGGCCAACGATTTCAACTTCGTCATTGATCTTGACTACGCCCTGCTCGATACGACCAGTGGCAACAGTACCACGACCTTTAATCGAGAAGACGTCCTCAATTGGCATGAGGAATGGCTTGTCGAGATCGTGCTTAGGAATTTCAAAGTATTCGTCCATTGCTTCGATTAGATCCATAACGGCTTTTTCGTTCTCAGGATCACCCTCAAGAGCCTTGGTAGCAGAACCCTTGATAATTGGACAATCACGGTCAAAACCGTTCTTTTCCAAAATGTCGCGGACTTCTTCTTCTACGAGCTCAACCATTTCAGGGTCGGCAAGGTCCATCTTGTTAAGGAAGACGATGATCTTAGGCACGTTTACTTGGCGAGCCAAGAGAATGTGCTCTTTGGTTTGTGGCAAAGCACCATCGTTAGCAGCAACCACGAGGATTGCACCATCGATCTGTGCAGCACCAGTAATCATGTTCTTAATGTAATCGGCGTGGCCAGGCATGTCGACGTGTGCATAGTGGCGCTTGCCGGATTCATACTCCTGGTGAGAAGTCGCGATAGTAATACCACGAGCCTTTTCCTCAGGCGCATTATCGATTTGATCATAAGCGACTGGCTTATTAACTTCGGACGGAAAATTCTTTGCGAGAACACTCGTAATCGCAGCCGTCAAAGTAGTTTTACCATGGTCGACGTGACCCATGGTACCCACATTAATATGTGGCTTGGAACGGTCAAAATTTGCCATTCATAACTCCTTTTATATTATTAATGTTTGGAGCGCTAATAAAAACCAGCTCCAAAGCTCTACTACATTATTTTAGACTATTTTTTATATCTTGTAAAGTGTTTTTGGCAAAAAACCATAAAATCCCCCAGTTTTAATAGTTGACAAATATAAAGTTTGTGCTTATAATTGTAATTACAAAAGGTCAAACACAAAAAGGAAGATAAAAATGTTTAAGTTGTCTAGGAAAAAGCTCATTTTACGTTTTCTTTCTATCGCTACTTTAATAATAGCGGTAGCTGGCGTATCGTGCGCTGCAATTATCAAAAATAATCAGAAATCAGTAAATGCCGCTGAGGAATATGCGACCGTAAGCCACGTTGATCTAGACGGCGACGGAAACGTGAATGATGGTGGTGACAAGATTTATTATGGTAACGGACTCGATGGAGACGGATGGACAACCAGGCTGTATCGAATTACTCGAGGAGGTACAACGCTCCAAGCTTATTGTGCACAACCTAGACAAGATGATCCGACCTTTCCTTCAAACAACTCAGTAGCCGTAGGTATCTACGGCGGAACAAATGCCAATGCTATAAAATTATTAATGTACATGCTGCAAAATAACGCTTTTTCCACGCAAATCAATAATTATTATTCTAGCTTAGGTGCAACGACAAATAATTTGAAATATGCTTGGACCCACGCTGTGATCGGCGATTTATATGGAGGAGACACCTACGGCCTCAGTGACTCAGAAATTACCATTGTTAGAAATATCGAATCGCAACTTCGTTCTCATATTTCTAACAAGGATTCTGTATGGCGCATTGCACAAAACTATACGATCTACGAAGGCAAAAATACCCTTGCCGGCCATCAGAATGTTGTCTGGCTAGAAGGTAGCGTTCAGCGTGGCAGTATTACGATTCAAAAATGCGATAGCCTATCTAGAGAATGCCAAGTGGAGGGCATCAATTTTGGGGTATACAATAACACCGGTATTACGATCTATGATCCTAGTGGAAATACTTATGCCAATGGCGCTCGGATTACGAGTGGAAAAACTGGTAATGATGGCAAAGTGACTTTTTCAAACCTGCTAGTTGGCTTTGATTACACGGTTAAAGAAGAATCGACCGGTACTACCAACACTAAATTTGCGCTTACTGCCCCCAACCAAAATGTTAGCCTTACCATGTCAAATAAAGCTCCGACCTTAAAGTTTTACAACCGTCCAGCCCGTGGCGATGTCAAGTTCGTTAAATTGGATGAAAACAATAATCAGCCAATGGCCAATGTGCTGTTTAGCATTACTCCGCTATACGATGATGGCACCTTGGGTGAAACGCATTATGTCGTCAGCGACCAAAATGGCGTCGTTGATACTTCGGCTAATGCCCACTCAAACCACACCAACGGTTATGATGCCCTAGTCGAAGGAGACGAGCTGATTTCGTATCAAGGATTTGGTACCTGGTTTATTGATAAAGACTATCCCGATGTTGCCATTGACGATAGCGCCGGAGCGCTACCCCTTGGTCAATATCTAATCGAAGAAATGCGCTGTCCTTCAAACATGTTCTGCTATGGGATCAAAGATCAGAAAAAGACGATCAGCGTTACAAAAGAAAAAGAAGTTGTAGATCTTGGCAATTGGAATAACGCCTGTGCCGTATTTGAGTTGGAAACAGAGGCAACCGATAATACGGATGGGGATCATTATGTTGAAGCAATTAATAATGCCAAAATCAAAGATACGATCTCATATTGTGTTAAAACCAATACCGACTTTGTCATTAAAGGTATATTAATGGACAAGAAAACTGGCGAGCCGCTTCTCATCAACGGCAAGACTGTAGAATCATCCATCAATCTAAATGTTGACGAAGAATGTGGTACTACCGAAATGTTCTTTGATCTCGATGCTACGGAATTAGGTAGCAAGGAGGTGGTTGTATTTGAAACGCTGTATTATGAGGGTGAGCCAGTCGTTAAGCACGAAGATATCAATGATGACGCACAAACCGTCTATATAATTAAACTGCGTACCATTGCATCGGCAAAAGAATCTGATGAAAAAGTCCTGCCGATTACTGACTCGGCCGAACTAAAGGACGTCATAGATTATTGCTTAGAGCCAGGTATTGAATACACTATCAAAACAGTGGTCATGGACAAAGACACTAAAAATGGCATCCTAATCGACAGTAAGCCAGTCGAACAAAGTTTAACGTTCACACCTGAAGAGGCCTGTGGGAAGACGGTGATGTACTATGATCTTGATACCTCAAGACTTGGCGGTGCAAGGCTCGTGATTTTTGAAAGTTTGTATATCGAAGACGAATTAATACTGGAACATAAAGATTTTGACAACGAAGACGAGTCATTTAGTGTCGAAGTGCCCGCACCAGATACTGGTGTGCTCACCAAAACTAGCCAAAGCAGCGGGCAAATGAGCGACTCAATTACAACTACCATTGTTGTAACCATTATAAGCGCAGGTAGTTATCTCATAATGCGCTGCTTCTCCAGAAAGAAATCTCTCAGGTTCTAATTGACAAAACAATTCATTTATGATATAATGGTAAAAGGTACCTTATTTTTGAGGCAAAAGAAGGGAGCAAATATGCCTCGCTTAGAGAACTGGTATATGTCCCTGACGAACGTCAGAGACCCAACCCGTCCGTTCCAGATCTTCGTGGAGCCGATGGACGGCTCCGACGTTCACGCACGGCTTGTGCGCATGGACCAGCTCGGTCTAGACGTTCGTCTTCACGGCGAGGTCTACGACCACCCGAGGTTTTCAGACGGTTCTGTCATCACCAGCTCTTCACTGGTAGATTGGCGGCCAAACGAGGCTATTTGCTCCACAATGAGTTACCAGCTCGGCAAACCGGAGCCTAGCTACCGTACTTTGCGCCACGCAGCGCAAGCCGAAGCTGGTAAGTGGAACAGGATTTTCTACGACCGTAAGCTTGATCTCATCTGCCAAGATGATGAGATTAGGGCCGTGGTCGAGGTCCTGTCGCTCTCGACGTCGCTCGAGCAGATCAACAAAATGTTGCTCTCTGCGGAGGGTGACACCGGCATTGCCAAAATGGCGGCTGTCACCAAAAAACTAGTCGACGACCAGTATGAGGTGTGGGTGGCACACCGCCGAAGGCACTGACCGTTCTTTCGCCACCAGAAAGGCCGCTTCTGAAGCGGCCTTTCCCCATTTCTCAATTATTTCGAATTTCTTTTCTCAATAATTTCTTGCGCTACATTCGGTGGCACTTCTTCGTAAGCAAAGAGCTCCATCGAAGACGCTGCACGACCTTGGGTCATACCACGAAGATCTCCAGTGTAACCGAATAGATTTGCCAAGGGACAGAAAGCCTTAATTAGCTTAGCGCCACCATTCAAATCTTCCATTTCGTCTACACGGCCACGGCGAGCATTAATGTCGCCGATAACGTCACCCATGAAATCTTCTGGAGTAGTAATTTCCATTTTCATGATAGGCTCGAGCAATACTGGGTTTGCCTTCTTGATGCCTTCACGAGTAGCAAGTGCACCGGCGAGCGTAAAGGCGAGTTCAGAAGAGTCTACGTCGTGGTAAGAACCATCATAAAGCGTAGCTTTTACATCTACTACTGGATATCCAGCAATGACGCCGCCAGCCAAAGTGTCCTCCACGCCTTTTTGCACTGGCTTGCGGTATTCCTGAGGCACCACACCGCCTTTAATCTGATCAATAAACTCAAAGCCTTTCCCTGCTTCATTTGGCTCAAACTTAATCCAAACGTCACCATATTGACCACGACCACCAGACTGCTTAATATGCTTACCTTGCGCTTCAGCAGTGCCACGAATGGTTTCACGATATGCTACTTGAGGCGCGCCAGTATTAGCTTCTACACCGTGCTCTCGCTTGAGACGATCAATAATAATCTCGAGATGAAGCTCACCCATACCCGAAATAATGGTTTGGCCAGTTTCTTCATCGGTATGTACGCGGAAGGTTGGGTCTTCCTCGGCCATCTTGGAGAGGCCGATACCCATCTTCTCTTGGTCGGCTTTAGTTTTAGGCTCCACTGCAATCGACACTGGTGGATCTGGGAATTCGATCGACTCTAGCAAAATCGGATGAGAAGGTGAGCAAAGCGTTGTGCCGGTAGTACAGTTCTTGAGCCCTACTACTGCGGCAATATCACCCGCACCGATCTCTGAGATATCCTTACGGTCATTAGCGTGCATTCGCACCAAGCGTCCGATACGTTCCTTGTCGCCAGTTGTGGCATTCATTACGGTATCACCAGACTTGAGCTTGCCGGCATACACGCGGATAAAAATCAGCTTACCTACAAACGGATCGGTCGCAATCTTGAATGCTAGAGCAGTGAGAGGTTCCGAATCATCAGCTTTTCTTACGATTTGGTCGCCAGTCTTTGGATCGGTGCCTACGGTTTGACCTTGGTCGCGATCAAGTGGGCTAGGCAAAAAATCGGCCATAAGGTCAAGAACCTTTTCTACGATTACGCCACGGCCATCACCGCCCGTTACTAGGAAGAAATCGCCGTCTAGCACGCGCTTACGGAGGGCAGACTTAAGTTCGTCAACGGTAATTGCATCTTCACCTTCATTGAAATACTTGTCCATTAATTTTTCATCGGCCTGCACGGCTTCTTCGACTAGCATCGAACGGGCATTTTTGGCTTTTTCTAACATGTCGGCTGGAATTTCGCCTACGGTTAGCTCGTGATCAGCATAATCCTTATAGGTGTAGGCCTTCATATCAATAAGGTCTACTACGCCACAAATATCTTTTTCAAAACCAATTGGTAAGTGAATAGCCACTGCGTTTTTAGACAAACGCTTATGGATAGAATCAAGCGATTTGTAAAAATCACCACCGATTTGGTTAATTTTATTCACAAAACAAATGCGTGGAATGCCATATTTAGTAGCTTGACGCCAAACTGTCTCAGATTGAGCCTCTACGCCCATCTTGCCATCAAACACCACAACGGCACCATCGAGCACACGTAGCGAACGTTCTACCTCGGCGGTAAAGTCAATGTGTCCCGGGGTATCAATAATGTTAATTTGATGACCTTTCCAATAAACCGTTACGGCAGCAGAAGTAATCGTGATGCCGCGTTCCTTCTCTTGCTCCATCCAGTCGGTATCAGCACCACCAGTGCCACCTTTTACTAGGTCGATTTTATGCTTTAACCCGGTGCGATACAAAATCGCTTCCGAAGTCGTAGTTTTGCCGGCATCAATATGTGCAATAATACCAATATTGCGCATATCTGCCAAACTTTTTATTCCAGTAGCCATATGCTCCTTTACATTATTATTACCTATTTCCGTCTATATCAAGCTCCACGCTCAAAAACAAGACATACTTTCAGCCATTATATCATATTTATTTCTATTCTGCTAATTTTTTACGTAAAATTTCTTGCACGGCTGACGGATTTGCTTTGCCGTGTGATTCCTTCATCACTTGCCCCACCAAGAATCCTATTACTTTTTCTTCCCCAGCCTTAAAATCTGCCTGGGCCCTCTTTGTTTCCGGTTTCGCTAGCACCGTATCTACAATTTTTTCTAGGGCTCCTAAGTCGTTCTCCTGGATCAGCCCCAATTCCTTGGCGATGTTCTTAGCACCCCGTCCTTTCATTTGCGGGTCAAATAATCTTAAGAAAACTTCCTTTGTCGCCGTGGAGGACAATTCTTTCTTCTCGTTCATCTCGGCGAGTTCCGCCAAGTCCTTGGCGCTCGGCAAATCATTCAGATATTCCGCTGACTTCTCCTCTGCTAGTAGCACCGACGTAAACAAGTTAGAGACTAAAGAAATAGCTAAAGCCGTCCCATCGAGGACCGTAAGCTTGGCCGAACGGCCTTGAGTGTGTCCGAGATGGGATGGTGAAGCTATTTCTTTTAACTTATACATTAATTGCGGATAATCTAGTAGCACTTCAAGAGTATCTGGTTTAATATTATTCTTAAACAAAGCACGATAATCTGACGGCATCAGTGGTAATTTTGCCGACTCACTTTCGACAAATTCATTAGTCAAATTAATCGGTGGCAAATCCGGTTCTGGCATATAACGATAGTCTTTTGCTTCTTCTTTGCTCCTCTGCCCCGTAGTTTTGCCGGTATCGTCGTTCCAGCCTCTTGTCTCTTGTAATACTTTTTCGCCCGATTCCAGGATCTTTGTTTGGCGTTTAATTTCATATTCCACAGCGCGCTCTACTGATCGGAACGAATTTAGATTCTTTACTTCGGTGCGCGTACCTAATTCTTTAGATCCCTCCGGCGCAAGCGAAGTATTAACGTCAAATCTCATATTGCCGTTATAGAGATCTCCATAAGTTACCCCAGCATGACACATTAATCGCCAAAGCTCCTTACAATAATCATGTGCGTCTTTAGCGCTATGAATGTCTGGCATCGAAACAATTTCGATCAGTGGCGTATCTACACGGTTGAAGTCAACAAGAGAATACGTGTCAAAATGCGTCAATTTGCCAGCATCACCCTCAAGATGTGCATGTTCGATACGGATTTTAGTGCCAGATGGCAACTCGACATACCCCGCGCCAATAATTGGTTCGTAAAACTGAGTGATCTGATACCCTTTCGGTGAATCTGGATAAAAATAGTGCTTTCGGTCAAAACGTGAATGCAAATTGATTTTACAATTCATGGCTCGTCCTGCCAAAACTGCAAATCTAATCGCCTCGCCATTTAATCTTGGCAACATCCCCGGCAAAGCGTAATCAACTGGAGACACGCACGAATTTGGTTCTTTTCCTCGCGCGTCATTGTCTACTTCGGAAAATAATTTTGTTTTTGTACATAGTTGCACGTGACATTCAATACCGATTGTAGGAATATATTTCATTTAAACTGCTCCTAAATCCTTTAATGCTTGTTTATAAATCGCAAGAGCATTAAACGCTTGCTTATAACTAATCTCCACATCCGACTCGTGTGCAATTGCATTGCGCAGTTTGTGTACTCGCCACACCGCATTCAAATTGCTAAATCGCCCACCGGATTTCTTCAAGCGATCCCCCATAGTCTTACCAATCAGCCCCATCTCAATCATGGCCTTGTCTAGTAATTTATCTGCTTCGATAATTGTGGTCATGAATGTGGCTGGATTGTTTTGGTCAAGTTTATTTTCTATCGCCAAAAATCTAGTCTGATAAATTTCTTTGTTAAAATGATATCCGCGTTTACCGGTTAAAAGTATTGCCACAAAAATCAACACCGCTACAATCAGGATCGCTAGAATAAATGTTACTACGCCACCATCCATTACATTAATTCCTTTGCAAATTCAATTAAATTCTTATCGCTCCGCCTCGGCCCCACCATTTGCAATCCAACCGGCAAACCACTCTTTGTCTTACCAGCCGGAATTGTCAGCCCAGGCACCCCGGCAAGATTTAGCGATACGCTCATCACATCTTCTAAATACATTGCAACTGGATCGTTTACTTTTTCGCCCAATTTAAATGCTGGACTTGGTGAAACTGGCGTCAAGATAAAATCGCACTTCGAAAAAGCTTTTTCGTATTCTTTTACGATTAAAGTACGCGCCTTTGCTGCCTTTAAGAAATATGCATCATAAAATCCAGACGACAGTACAAAATTACCAATCATGATGCGACGTTTGTTTTCAGGCATAAAACCTTCGCTACGAGTATGATCATAGAGTTTGCTGAGTTCATCGGAATCATCCGAGCGAAAACCATACCTCACCCCATCATAGCGAGACAAATTACTTGCAACCTCAGCCGGCACTATAATATAATATGCGGCCAATGCATATTTTAGGCTTGGCATCTCCAGCTCTACAATTTTATGACCCTTAGATTCTAACAATTTGCACTTTTCTTTTAACGCTCGGCGAATTTCTGAATCTACCGATTCATTATCAAAATCCTTAATAATTCCAATTGTATGGGTGGATTTTTGGGTTGTAGTTTTATTATAGTAATCCGGTAATGTCGTCATGTCTTTTGGGTCCTGACCCGAAGCAATCGACATCAAAAGATCCATATCATCTGGAGTTTTTGTGAAAAACCCAATACAGTCAGTTGACGACGCCATTGCCACCACGCCGTAGCGGGAAATGCATCCATAAGTTGGCTTAAGTCCATAAACGCCGTTAAACGAGGCTGGCTGACGAATCGAACCACCCGTATCTGTGCCAGTGGCAAATTCAACAATGTCGAGCGCCACTGCTACGGCCGACCCACCAGACGAGCCACCTGCCACTCTTTTCTTATCATATGCATTCAAGGTCGGACCAAAATATGAATTCTCAGTAGAGGATCCATGCGCAAAAGCATCCAAGTTGGTGCGCCCAATCATAATTGCTCCTTCCGCTTCTAATTTGGCCACAGCCGTAGCGGTTACAGGAGAAGTAAAACCTTGCAAAATATGCGCCGAAGCCGTAGTTTCGCCCTCGGGACTCAAAAAGTTATCTTTCAGAGCATATGGCACGCCAGCGAGCTTCCCTACTTTTTCGCCCCGTGCTATTTTTGCGTCAATTTCGCGTGCTTTTTTTAATGCGCCCTCTTCATTGATGAATGTAAAAATATTGTAATCCGCAAAATGCTTAGCTTTTTCCAAAGCATCTCTCACTAAACGTTCGGCAGTGACTTTTTTATTTGCTATTTTCATTATAATACCCTCGGCACCTTTACTTGATGATCAATCTCTTCTTTGCTTAAAGCAAGTAGCATATCACGTTCAGCGTCTTGTGCTAGTATTTCATCTTCACGCCAAACGTTTTCCATTTCAAAAACCTGATAAGTCGGCTCAATATCATTAGTATTTAGTTTATCGAGTTGAGAAATATATTTAATAATGTTTTGCAAATCCTCACCTAGTGATTTGACTTCAGAATCCGACAAAGAAAAATCCGACAAATCAGCCAAATGCAAGATATCCTCGCGTTTTATATCCATAAAATCAATTATATCATTTATTTTGCGTTTCTAAAAAGGATTTTCTTGATGTATTCAAAAACCGGCGTAGCTTCTTTTAAGTTTAAGAAATAACTTGCTAGCAAATATGCAATTGCCGATATGGCTGTAATCAGCAAAAACTTTGGCACCGTAATGACTAATGAGTTGTCTGTCGCCATTAATGGAACAAACTTTGTCATAGAGAATGCCACGCAACCGGTGATGCCCATCGCAAAGAGCATTCGCCCAAATGCTCGCCAAAACTTTTTATTTAAGATTTCATTATTAGAACGTTTTTGCAATATATATAATAGAATAATTATTTCAAGAATCGCCCCGATTGATTGTGCCCAGCCTAAGCCATCTACTCCCCAACCCATTAGATAAAACCAAATAGACAATATGATTGTTACGCCCACTGCAACAATCGATATTATAAAAGGAGTTTTGGTATCCTGATAAGCATAAAACCCTCTTGACGCTATATGAAAAACCGATCTCGCAAAAATCGCCACACACAAAGTTCCCAAAATCGAAGCAATCGTGCCGTTGCTATCATTATTACCAATATTAGAAATAAAACTTACTACGTATCCTCGTCCAAAGAAAGCGATAATTGCTACCGGCAAAGATATCCAAATAATAGTTCTAAGTGCCTTTCTAAAAGTTTGGTAGAATTCTTCCTTATCCCCACTTCCGAGCTGTTCGGTAAGCTTTGGGAAGAAAGCAGTTGAAATCGCTACGCCAATTAAGTTGATTGGCATTTGATGCAACGATGAAGCTTGGTTAAACGAACGGACCGCCCCAGCGCCCATGCGTGAGGACAAGTTAGTGTTGACAATTCCGTTAATATAATCGATTCCCTGATCTAAGGATCTTGCCGGCAAAAGCTTCAAAATTGAACGAAAGCCTTGGTTTCGCCAATAGATTTTGAATTCATAGTCCATTCCTAGCCCAAACAAGCCAATCAGTGATACAACTAGTTGCATAATTGCACCCAGAATAACGCCAAGAGCTACGCCCATGATTCCGCCCTCAAAAATCTGTACGCCAAACAGATTGATCCCGCCAGTAAACCAAGTAATACCAATGATAATGCCCACATTATAGATCGCTGGCGCGAAAGAATAAAAGATAAATCTACCTACTGCTTGCTGGATTGAAGTTAGCACCGTAGCGATTGAAAACAAAAACGGGTTAATGGCAATTACTCTAGTCATATTAATAGCAAGGATCATCCCAGATTCATCAAGCCCCGGACTTACTACATAACGAATCAACGGGTCGGCAAAAATCATAATTAAAACGCTTGTGATCATTGTTAAAATGGCGAACAGATTTAGTAAACTAGACGAAAGCTCCCAGGCGGATTTCTTGTTGCCAGCCACCAATCTTTGATTAAAAACCGGAATAAAAGATACCGCCAATGCGCCAGAAGTTAGAATAAAGAACATAAAATCTGGAATTGTAAAAGCAGCAGTGTACGCGTCAATACCAGTAGGATATGTTCCTAAATAATAAGAGTTTAATAGCCGATCACGAAACAATCCGAGCAGCGCCGATATCAAAGTGGAGCTAGCTAGTACCACTGCGGCAGATTTTACCGATAACTTTATATTAGCGAGCTGAACTACAGATTTAAACCTAAAACGTCGCATATACAATTATTGTATCACAATGTGAAAAGCAAAATCTTACAAAAAGTTTCATTTCCAAAACATTAGTGCTATAATAACTATATGACGAAGAAAAAGAGTGTGGTGATTTTGCCGTCTAAATCAAAAAAGTCGAAAAAATCATCCAAAAAAACTGCGAAGAAAAATATGAATCTTTACTCGAGCTTGGTTTATAACCATCGAGAAAAAAAAGAAGCGAATTCTAGGCGTCGTGCCGAAGAGCTTGCTAAGTTGCCAAAGGAGCCAGTCAAGCGCTTTTTTGCCAGACTCCATCCAAAGCGCGTATTTAAATGGTGGTTTTCTTGGCGAGGCCAAAAAGCCATTCTTAAATTCTTCGCCGCCTGTATTTTAATTGGTATTATCTTCATCGGTGGGCTCTTCCTTTACTATAAGAAAGATCTCGACGAAATCCGTCTCGACGAAATGACTATCTCCGAAACGGTCAATACCTATCTAGATCGTAATGGTGTAGTACTTTGGAAAGACACCGGCACCGAAGATTATCGTCTCGTGGTTGATGCCGACGAAATCTCTGAATATATGCGCCAAGCCACTATCGCAATCGAAGACAAGAATTTTTATAACCACATTGGCGTAGATTTTGGCGCATTGATTCGTGCAACTTTGTCTACTGTCACCGGCCAAGGTGTTCAGGGCGGCTCTACACTTACTCAGCAGTTAATTAAACAAGTTTACTTCTCCGACGAAGCCGCTAGCGAAAACCGTGGTGGTCTCACTCGCAAAATTAAAGAATTAATTCTAGCTATTGAGCTAGAAAAGATGTATAGCAAAGATCAAATTCTAACTATGTATCTCAATCAATCTCCATACGGCGGTCGTCGTAATGGTGTTGAGTCTGCTGCGCAAACGTATTTTGCTAAATCTGCCAAAGATTTAACCCTTGCCGAGGCGTCCTTACTTGCTGCCATTCCAAACAACCCAGGCGTATTAAATCCATACAATGAATATGGCAATGATATGCTGATCGAACGTCAACACAAGGTACTTGAATCCATGGTTCAGATGGGTTACATCACAGTTGACGAAGCTAATGAAGCTGCCGAAGTAGCAATTCTCGATACTATCAAGCCTGAATCCAGCCAGTATTCTGACATGCTTGCTCCGCATTTTGTTTTGGAAGTACGTTCACAGCTCGAGGAAAAATATGGTATTCAAACTATGCGCGCTGGTGGTTGGACCATCAAGACTACGCTCGACTATCGCGCTCAGCAAATTGCCGAAGATGCAGTCGCAGTTGGCGTTAGCCACACTTATAAAAATCGTAGCGACAACATTGCGCTAGTTTCTGTAGACGTTGAAACCTCCCAAGTCATTGCCATGGTTGGTTCAGTCGATTTTTACAATTCTTCTTATGGCGAACTAAATGTCACTACCGACTCATTAATCGAACCAGGTTCTTCCATCAAGCCGATTTTGGATTATTCTCCACTCTTTATGCAACGCGAAGGTATTAATTATGGCCCAGGTTCAGTCTTAAAAGACGAAAACATCAATCGCATCTATTGTGCTGGAGCGTCTGGGAGTTGTGCACTGGGCAACGCTACGGGTAGCTTCTATGGTAATGTTACAATTCGTTTCTCACTTGGCCACTCGCTCAACATCGCCGCAGTCAAAGCACTATATATTAATGGTATTGATAATTCACTTGAAATTGCTCATAAGCTTGGCGACAAAACCTATTGTGAAGGACGCGAAGGTTACGGTTTGTCCATCGCTATTGGCTCCGGTTGTAACGTACGTATGGTAGAGCATGCCAATGCCTATGCTTCCCTAGCTCGTGGCGGTACCTATAAGGATCTAGCCTACGTACTTGAAGTTAAAAACTCTTCTGGCGAAACCATTGAAAGCTGGACCGATTCCGAGGGCGAACGTGTCGTAGATGATCAAGTTGCCTACATGATTTCAAGCATCCTAAGCGATCGCTCAGCTCGTTGGTTCAATAACGATGGCTTTGTCGTTCCTGGCGTTTGGACTGCCACCAAAACTGGTACCACTACTACTACCAACTCTGCCGTCACTAAGGATTCCCTCATCGAGAGCTATTCCACTGCCGTTTCTACATTCGTCTGGAATGGCAATCACGACGGTTCGGGCCTTTCGTCTAACACTAACGATGTCGTGCGCTATACAGTTGGCCATTATATGGAACGTGTACACAAAGAAGTCTATGAACCGGATGGCCGCTGGAGCTATGGTGATCAACCAGCCAAACCTGCCGGCATCCAAACTCTTACAGTAAACGGTCACACCGATATTTGGCCAAGCTGGTTTAATGCTTCTAAAAACTCTGGCATCTCTAAAGAAACTCTCACCTTCAACCGCTACAATCATTTGCTAGCTTCAGACTGTACTGACGAATCATACAAAATCGAAGTTGAGGTCACCAAAACTACTGACCCAATGACTGGTAACGATGTTTACAGCGTGCCAGAACCATATAATCGTGACACTAGCGACCCATGCGATTACAAACCTCCTCGTGTATCATTGTCTGTGAGCGGTAATAAAATCATCGCCACGATCAGTCGCGGCAGTTATGGAATTGAAGGCTATACGCTTTACGTTAACGGCGTTGAGAAAAATGGCATTTCGCTTGGCGGTGATGGCACGATTCATGGCTACGCCTTAAATGGCACTGAATCTTCAATCCGCTTAGTCATCTCAGATACTGCCGGATACACTGCATCCAGCGAACTTACCCTCACTCCTCAAACAACCCCACAAACCGACGAAGGATCTACCGAATAAACTACCTTTTTCGGCTGGCAATTTTAGCAAATGCTATTCTGCCAGCCGAGGTTTCGTGAAATCTGACAAATTCTACTTCAAGTTCTTTACCGATTTTATTCGAAGCTTTGTCAACCACCACCATAGTGCCATTTGCGAGATGTCCTACGCCCTGGCCGCGGTTTGAACCTTTTTCGGTGATTTTTAATTTAATCTTTTCTCCCGGCAGTATTTCAGTTTTTACTGCCAAAGCTAGTTCATTGATATTTAGTGTTTCAATCTTTTCTGCTTCGGCAACCTTGATTAAATTATAATCAAGCGTTAAAACGGCTCCACGATGTTCTTTGGCTAGTTTTAATAGTTGCTCATCAACCTTTTGCCCCTCCTGCCCGTCATCAAAGATCTCGGTGTTAACTTCTATTACTCTTTCTAGTTCCGCCACATTTTCTAGCCCCGCCCTAGCACGCGTGCGTTTTTCACTATCCTTGCCATCCGCAAGGAGTTGCAATTCCCTTAGCACGCTCTTCAAAATAATCAGATCACCGTCAATGAAACCAGTTCTTGCAATGTTTAATATCCTCCCGTCAATCAAAACCGAGGTGTCCACATAAATTTTACGTGCCCCGCTTTTGGTCGGGTGGTATTTTTTAACCATAATAAAAGTAGTTTCAGCTAAAATCGCAAGTGTAATAATTAAAATCAATAATTCCATAAAATGCATTATAGCATTATTTAATTAAATCAGTACCGAATTTAAAAGCATACAAGTTGTTTTGTTCTAATATTTCTTTGTATTTTTGCGCCAAACTATCACGCCGCAAGACTTTTGCTATGTCGATAGCCAAATCATAACGGGATGCGCAATTCCGTCTCAACATTTCAAATGGAGTAGTAGTGGAACCCTCTTCATTGAATCCATGTACGCGCAATCTTGATCTTTTTGTATAGTTTTCTAAAATATTTTCAAACGTTTCTGGATAACCATGAAAATTTGCTAAGATCGGTTTATCTTCCGTAAAGATCTTACCAAATTCATCCTTTGTAAGTCGATTGTCGACCGTACCAATACTGCGATACGACAGAGCGTTAACGTAAACAAATCGAATCTTTAATTCAGGTAAATCTTCGTTCAAAATCTTGATTGCCTCAATCATTTCGTGCGCAACAATATCGCCACACGCAACAAACACAAAGTCTGGATCCTCGTCCGAAAAATCGTCATAAACCATTGCCCCACCGTTTTCAAATTCAAGACTAACCTTAGAAGGGTCTAGATATCTTGGCCGATCATTCTTGTCAAATGTTGTAAGATTTACAACATCATACGAATCAATCATGTATTTGTAAGCTTCTTCCGCCGCCACGTCGTCAATCGGAAAAATACAATTTGCCAGCTTTGATGGTACTGCCAAAAGTTGCGAAATCAGCGCAGGAGATTGATGCGTAAAGCCATTATGATCCTGCCGCCAACAAACTGAAGTAGAAAGCAAATTTACTGCCGGCAAAGGCTCGCGCCAAAGTACATTTTGTGACTGCTTGATAAACTTCATTTGCTGTAAAAGCTGTGACGTGATAATTGGAAAGAACGCTTCGTAGCTCCCCATCATTGCTTTTTCGCCATTGGCAAGATGCCCGGTCATTACGCTGAATAATACATTCTCCGACAGCATTTCGATAATTCGCCCATTTTCGCTCTCTGGCAAATCCCAAACTCTTTGCTTTAACCCTCCCCACGCTCTCTCTTCAACATCAAAGATCTGGTCAAATTTATTAGAAGTAGTTTCATCTGGAGAAAAGAAATAAAAATGTGGATCTTTTTCAAATTCTTGAGTCAACAATTCCCCGATTCTTTTGGCTGGCGAGTAAAGCTCCGTCATATCTTTAATCCCTCCTCAGCGCTAAAAAACTCGCCAAAATTGTATGATTTTAGCCAACTCTCTAATGCACACAATTCTTTTTTGTCAGCACGAGGCTCCTTTAATGGAATTTGGTGGGACTTGTGATAACGATTTGGCCCGCCATACCCTTTTTCGGTGCGCATAATAATAAACGGCGAATCAATTTCTTCATTTAAAGCGTTTTGAAATTCTTCTGTATTGTCGCCTTCCACCCAACACGGCGTAAACCCAAATCCGCGAATCAGTTCGCTCATTTCCCTCCCCGACTTCCGCGCATAAATCGATGGTGCTGAAATCTTATAACCGTTCAAATGTAGAATTGGTAACACCTTGCCGTTGCTTGGCCCAGCTAACAAATCTTTTAGATTCAAAGAATCAAGCGCAGTGGCGGTTTCGAGCTCGCCATCACCAATTAATACCGCAATCGTTTTTTCTGGATGTCCAAGAGCAGCTCCATACGCATTGGCCAGTGCATACCCTAGCTCTCCACCCTCAGTAATAACGCCCGGAGTAATCGGACTAGCATGACTCGGGAATCCGTCTGGCCACGAAAAATTCCGGCAAAGGTATTTAAGTCCATCTAGATCTAAGGTTGCCTGAGGATCAACTTTTTCCAGTTCACCATCTAGCCATAGATTAGCATTAAGTGCTGGGAATCCGTGCCCGGGCCCCAACACAAAACTGAAATTCGGATCGCTCTCAAAATAAATTTTAAGATTTGCATATGCCACATTAATGCCGTGACATGTACCCCAATGGCCAAGTAGTCTTGGTTTGATATCGTTATAGTCTAACGGCCGTTCCAGCAAAAAATTATCCTGCAAAAACAATTGTGCTACGACTAAGTAATCACAAATTCGCACGCGGTTTTTAATCTTTTCAATTTCTGCGATGCCCACCGTGCTCATGGTTACATTATAACACATTTTTTGCTTGACGGATTCACGTGGGGGGGGGGGGGGTACAATAAAAGTATTATTATGTTTATGCATAATAAACTCGCGTGGCGTCACGATTCATGCATGCCTTTTATTGAAAAGTGGCGCCGCCACCAAGTAGCGAAAGGAATCTATGTCCAAAAAAACTTTTTCAGTATTGTTCCCGTTAATTGTGGTCCCATTTTTTAGCTTTTTGTTTGCCCCTCGCACCTCCGCCCTCACCTACCAAGACTATCTGGATGTACGTTTTACTTTCAATTCTTCTATTATCCTTAACCTTTCTTCCGAAAATCTAACCATCTATAATCTCACTCCGGGCACATCCGCGGATAGTAATATCATTAACGTTACCGCAACCTCCAACAATTCCACCGGCTATGTCATTACTGCTACTGTAGGTAATGGCACTCATTCTGCTCCATCCTATAACAACACTAGCCTTAATCACTCCAATGGCACCGATACATTTTCTAGTGTCGCTACTAGCGCCAATCTAGCTAGTCTATCTACAGACAATACCTGGGGCTACTCATTATCTACAGACAACGGCTCTACTTGGTCTAATTACTCAGGCCTACCCATCTATACCGCAGCAAGTGGCAAAGAGCTCTTCTCTACCAACACCAACGGCACTAATACCATCAAATTCAAAATCGGAGCTAAAGCCAGCGCCTCCCAACCTTCTGGCGAATATACTAATGTGATCAATTTTACCGTAACGAGTAATGCAGTAGACAATACGCTATATATGCAAGATGTAGCCACTTGGGGTAGTACTGTCACCGCTGGTAATGAAGTTGAAGCGGTAGATAATCGTGATGGCAAGACCTACACCGTAGCCAGGCTAGCAGATGGTAATCTCTGGATGACACAGAACTTAGACTTTGATATTGTGGATGGAGGTGCTGATTTAGACGATTCAAATACCGATGTACCATCTAACTGGGCCGATGCAGGAAACTTGACTGATACTTATGCTGCAAATGATACAACGTGGGATGGTTATACGGATCAACCAGAATCTTATGATCCAGGCGACCTATGCTGGAATGGTACGATTGCTCCAGATTATAGTGGAACTTTATCTACTTATGCAGAAGCTTGTGGCAGTGATAAGCACTATCATATCGGCAATTATTACAACTGGACGGCAGCCGTGGCGATGGCAGACAGTAGTAGTTACACCACAGATAATACAGACGTAAATCAATCTATTTGCCCGGCTGGGTGGACCTTGCCAAAGAGCGGCTCTAATACTAGCTCTGGCTCATTTGCTTATCTAGTAAACCAAGCTAGCTTAACTTCCGGTACTTCTGGTAACATTCATACTTCACCGTATTACTTTGTCTACGGTGGCTACTGGTACGGTAGTTCGTACGACGTTGGCGGCTACGGCTACTACTGGTCTTCGGTAGTGTACGTTGACTACGCCGCGTACCATCTCTACTTCACTCGCGATGGCGATTTGTACCCAGACGGCGACGACGATCGCGGCGGCGGCGTCTCGGTTAGGTGTGTAGCTAGGTAGGTTCATTTTCGCTATATATAATATATAGTGAGTCTCGTACGTCAGATATAGTGTGCAGAATTTAGCTACATACGCTACACCTAGCGTGTTACCGAACAAAACCAGAACAGATAAAGTGGAGGGGGTTGAATTATTACTCTCATCATGCTATCCTCCCAAGCATGAAGCCAAGGTATCAAGTTATCGTCAAAACCCTTCCAAAGGATGCTCCATATGATTTCGAGATGTCGGCCGCTCTCATTATTGCGAATCATTTCAAAACGAACATCGTGTTTTTGCGACCGGGCCATATGAAATCTCCCGACTTATTAATTAAAAATGAGATTTGGGAGCTCAAGAGTCCAAGGGGCAATAGCAAAAATACGATTCATAATATTTTTGTAACGTCACGTAAACAATCATATAACGTGATAATCGATTTAAGACGATGCAGAATGAATGAGCAGAATGCATTTGCTAGAATTCGTGATGCTTTCAATAAAAGACGACGCAAAAAATGCCAATTATTAGTAATTACTAAACATGGAAAAGTCATTGACATCTCTGAACTACTCTGATAAACTAAGGGCAGCAAGGCACTAAAGATACTTCATTGTATACAATAGGCCTTCGAATAGCCCTTCGGGGCTATTTTTTGTTTCCGTTTATAAAATCCTTAATTTTCTCAATCTCATCTCTAAGCAGTGCAGCTTTTTCAAATTCCAAATTTGCTGCTGCAAGTTGCATCTCGGAAGACAGTTGCTTTATTAATGCCGGTAGCTCATCCTTTGGAATTCGTTTGATATCAAGCTTATCTTCTTTCATTTTTTCTGGAATAATCGCACGTAGCCCCGCCGAAATTTCTTTTTGTACCGAATGCGGCGTGATGTGATGCCTTTCATTGTATTCTTTCTGAATTTCGCGTCGGCGGTTGGTTTCGCTAATCGCCTTTTCCATACTCTCTGTAATGTAATCGGCATACATAATTACTTCACCCTCTTCATGGCGTGCTGCGCGACCAATAGTTTGCACTAACGCCGACTCGGAACGCAGGAAACCCTCCTTGTCCGCATCTAATATCGCTACGAGTGACACTTCGGGCAAATCTAGTCCCTCGCGCAAAAGGTTAATCCCTACCAGTACGTCGTATACCCCAGCGCGCAAATCTCTCAAAATATCTCCGCGCTCTAGTGTGTCAATATCCGAATGAATATAGGCTGTCTTTACGCCCCGCTCTTTTAGATGATCGGTTAAATCTTCCGCCATCCGTTTGGTTAAAGTAGTGATTAAGGTCCTCTGGCCTTTTGCAATGCGTTTGTCGATTTCTTCCATCAGATTATCAATCTGCCCATCCGAGCCCCTTACTTCTACTTTTGGATCTAAAAGTCCCGTCGGGCGAATCACTTGCTCCGCCGGTTTCGGCGAAACCTCCAATTCATACTCTCCTGGCGTCGCCGACACGTAAATCGCCTGATTAATATGATTTTGAAACTCATTATAAGTTAATGGCCTGTTGTCTAACGCCGAAGGCAACCTAAAGCCATGTTCTACTAGCGCCATCTTTCTGGCATGGTCACCGTTATACATCCCGCGGACCTGAGGCAAAGTCATGTGCGACTCGTCTACGATTAAAAGCCAGTCCTCCGGGAAAAAGTCCAACAAAGTTGACGGCGGTTCGCCAGGCTTACGACCATCCAAATGCCGAGAATAATTTTCAATTCCCTTCACAAAACCAGTTTCTTTTAGCATTTCAAGATCATATTTGGTGCGTTGCGACAGTCTCTGTGCTTCCAAATATTTCTGATGACTCTCAAAATATTTTAATCTCTCCTCATACTCTGCACGAATAGTAATTATAGCCTTTTCTAATTGGTCCATCGGCGTAGCATAATGTGTATTTGGAAAGATGTGTACGTGATCTGGTCTTTCTCGCACCTCAAAGGTTAAAGGATCTACGATCTTTACATCTTCTAGTGCGTCAAACCCAAATTCAAACCGATATGCATATTCACCATTTGCCGGATACAAATCAATCGTATCTCCCTTCACGCGGAAATTTCCCCGTTCAAACGCCAAATCATTTCGATGATATTGCATCCCGACGAGGCGACGAATAAACTCAAGCTGCGAAATCGGAGCGTTGAAGGATTCCTCTTCGGGGCGCGTCCGTCCGGCCCGTCGCCACGGGCGGACGGCGCTAATCCTCGCCTTGCCAGGCTCCGGACCCCCTTCAGAAGAACCTTCATACGCTCCGACAAGCCACTCACTGCTCGTTCGCCACATCGGCAATGACATTTCCTCATAATGCGCCGGCGACCCAATGCCGTAAATGCACGACACTGAAGAAACCACAATACAATCGCGCCGCGTTAGCAGCGCTTCGGTCGCGCCGTGTCGCAACCGATCAATCTCGTCGTTGATCGCTGAATCCTTTTCAATATAAGTGTCAGTTGAGGCAATATATGCTTCAGGTTGATAATAATCGAAATACGAGACAAAATAATGCACTTCATTCTCAGGAAAAAATTCACGGAATTCAGTATACAACTGTGCAGCCAAAGTTTTATTATGGGCCAAAATCAAAGTCGGCTTTTGTACATTTTGGATAATGTTTGCCATCGTAAAAGTCTTGCCCGATCCCGTCACGCCTAGCAAAGTTTGTTCACGTACACCAGAAAATAACCCGTCAGTCAGCTGTTTAATTGCAGCAGGCTGATCACCAGTAGGTTGGTATTTTGACACTAATTTGAATTTTGCCATCTTTATTATTATATAATATATATATGAAATATGCTATCACCGTAAAACCTGGATCGGGCCAAGAGAAGATTGTCGAAATTGCCAAAGATGAACTCGTGGTTTATCTTCGCGCCAAACCCCATGACGGCGAAGCTAATGACGCTCTTATTAAACTATTGTCGAAGCATTATAAGGTCCCAAAAACTACAATCAAAATAATTCGCGGTCAAAAATCACACAAAAAACTAGTTGAATTCTAATTTTTATGCTATAATAAGCTTATGTTAAGGTCATCAAAATCAGAATGCGCAGCAAATACTCTCTCTCTCTCTCTCTCTCTCGTTAGGGCTAGCTAGTCTCACAGTTTTTTCTGGAGC
>CAYYYH010000015.1:0-20525 GCA_964476395.1 uncultured Candidatus Saccharibacteria bacterium
GCTTCCTTGTCGGTGGCGACGCCTTCCCGTCCGGCAGCAGCGATCGGGGCCGCGGCTACTCCGTTCGTTGCGTGGCCCGTCCGGTCGCCGAGTCTACGCCATGGGCTAGTTAATTATAAATCTACATTTCTAATGATTGGGAATGGTACTGCTTCGCGACCAGATACGCCATCCAGCAGCCAAAAATTGCGTTCTGAATTACCCCAACCACAAGCTGGTGGCATGCCATATTCTAGCATTTCAACAAAATCTTTATCCATCATTTGGGCTTCTTCATCACCAGCATCACGGGCTGCCTGTTGCTCACTAAACCTCTCCAGCTGATCTAGGGGGTCATTCAATTCCGAATAACCGTTGCCCATTTCTGTGCCAGCAATGATCGGATGGAATCTTTGCGTTACTAAAGGATTATCTGGACAAATCTTTGCCAAAGGAGATAGTGAAAGTGGCTCCTCGATCAGCCAGTATGGGCCTGCCGAATTTTTGCGAATCAGTTTCCAAACATTATCAATTAATCGCGCTTCTGGCGCGTCAGGATCCGCCTCTACGCCATTCTCTTTCAAAATCTTAATTAGCTGCGCCCGATCAGGGTTAAACACGTCGATGCCATACTTCTCTTTTAAAAGATCCGCATATTTTACACGTGGCCATTTTTGATCTAGATTGATTTCAAACCCATTAACGTTAAATTTCAAAGTGTCCCATGTTTTCTTAGCTACATATTTAATCATGTCTTCATACAGCTTCATGCCGTCTTCGTAATCCTCATAAGCCGCATAAGACTCAAAGGCGATGTGCTCTGGCAGATGTTCGTCATCTACACCCTCATTCCTAAATCTCGGCCCAATATCATAAACTTTTTCAAATCCGCCGCCAAGTAACCTTTTTAAAGGCAGTTCGTGCGAAATTCTTAAATAATAATCTTCATCTAAAGCATTCATGTGGGTTACAAATGGGTTCGCATCTGCTCCACCCGTGGTGTGTTCTAAAACAGGTATATTTACCTCAATAAATCCATGCGCATTCATAAAGTCGCGCGTTGCCTGCCAGAATTTCGATCGTCTCACGAGTCGCTCGCGCACTTCGGGATTTACGTTCATATCTACATAACGACGGCGGTAACGCTCTTCTTTATTTGTAAACTTTTCTGGTAAAGGCCTCAGTGACTTGGTCAAAAGTCTTACAAAATCCGTAAAAACCGAAATCTCACCAGTTTGGGTTTTGTCAACCTTGCCAGTCGCCTCGATAAAATCTCCAAGATCAAGCAATCTAACGTCTTTTGCGCCAAAGTAGCCATCCTTTGTCTCACCAGTTGCTTTCATGAAAATTTGCACTTCGCCTGTATAGTCGCGTAACTTAATAAACACTAACTTGCCAAAAGACCGAATTGCTACGATCCGCCCAGCGACACAAACTTCCTGCCCCTGCTTTTCGTCAAAATGGTCAACCACTTCAGCAATCTTAGTGTTGCGATGGCTTTTTGCGGGATACGGATCAATGCCCCGCTCCTTTATCTCTTCTAGTTTTCGTAATCTTTCTTTGCGATAATCTTCAAGTAACATATTTAATATTATACCATATAATAGAATATTTACTTAGGCAAGCTTAGAAAATATTCTATTTAATGTCCATAATCTTGACTTTTTTGCCGTTGAATTCAACTTCTTCGCCGGCTTTATGCCCAAGCACTGCTTTGCCAATCGGCGATACGTTCGAAATCTTTCCTTCCAAAGGATTTGCCTCAGTAGGGCCCACAATAGTATATTCAACCTTACGTCCACCAATATTCAAAACGATCGTTGCGCCAAGATCAGCCTTAGACTTTTTGCCACCACGTATTATTTTGGCGTTTTTCAAAATATCTTGAATCTCCATAATACGACTTTCGGCCATCTTCTGCTCGTTGCGTGCTGAGCTATATTCTTCGTTCTCTGACAAATCACCAAAAGCGCGCGCCGTAGCGATTTTTTCGGCAATCGCTGGGCGACCCTTGATTAATTCTTCTAATTCTTTTTCTAAATCTTTTTTACCTTCTGCAGTCAGACTGATATTTTTCTTAATCATAATAACTCCCACTTTAGTCTTAAAACAGTTTATCGAATAATCGTTAACTAGTCAAGGCTTTTTATCAGCTTTGTTTCGCCAGTGCGTCGGTCGGTGATTTCCGTGGCGTCTTCTGCCAAAGTCTTGTCTGAAATCACAACGCGATAAGGTATGCCCATCAGCTCGCTATCAGCAAACTTTTCTCCAGGCCTTAAATCGCGATCGTCAAATATAATCTCATTTTCGCGTCCATGGTAGATTTCCTCAGCTTTTTTGATGCCTTCTTCGCCAATTCCTACTAAATAATACTTAAATGGAGCTACCGATTCCGGCCACACCAGACCTTTTTCGTCGGCAAACTTCTCCGCGATCACGCCCATGAGTCTAGAAATACCAATTCCATAACAACCCATATACACAGTTTGTTTTACGTTATTTTCGTCAATGTAGTCTAACCCAAGAGGCTCCGAATATTTTAGTTTTAACTTAAAGATATTGCCAACTTCCGCGGCCGTAGCTTCGGTGAGCTCATCACGCGAGATCTTAAGGTCGGCCAAAGTCTCATTGTTCATTACTTCTTTGTTGAGCGCTACAGAGTGGTCACTATTATAATATATAGTGTCTTCACCTACGCCAAGCAGTGTCTGGAATTCATGCGAATATTTTGAAAACATACCACCCGAAGCAAAAGTTTCGATGGTGTCTTCTCCTAGCCCCAACCTTTCGAAGACTTTCATGTAAGCAGCCTCAACTTTTGTATAGAATTTATCAAGGTCTTCTTCGGAAGCATGGAAACTATATAAATCCTTCATCAAGAACTCACGACCACGCAAAATACCTGATTTGGCGCGAAGTTCATTTCTAAACTTGGTCTGGAATTGATAAACGTATTGAGGCAAATCTTTGTAGCTCGAAATATAAGACTTCATCAAGCTAGTAATTGGCTCTTCGTGAGTAGGAGCTAACCCCAGTTCGCCGCCCGCCGCAAGCTTAGTTTTAAACCAAACATCTACCTCCCGGTCAGAAAACCTTCCTGTCTTTTCCCATGGTTCCGGATTCTGTAGTGCGGTCAAAAGCAGTTCCTCACAGCCAATTTTGTTTAATTCTTCCCTTACGATGTTTTTTATATTTTCAATCACCAAAAGCCCAAGTGGCAAGTAATCATATACTCCCGCCATTTCCTTATGAATGTAGCCTGCGCGCACTAGTAATTCGCCGTTTCGCGCTGTCTCGTCTTTAGGTGCATTTCTAAGTGTCTTTACAAAAGTTTTAGATAGTCTCATAGACTAATTATATCACATCACCCCAAGCACATATAACATATAAAAAGCTACGCCGTTTTTAACCATGTGTAGCATTATTCCAGCATGAATCGTGCCGGTAACCTCGCGTAGGCCACACAAGACAAGCGACAGGGCAAACACATTGACTCCTACGTTCCATTGCATATGCAGTAGCCCAAACAATATCGAAACTAAAAGAATTGATATAATCATTGATGCTTGGTCGGATAATTGACTGAGCAATGCATTGCGCATTTTGCCATAGAGCCAGCCCCTAAATATTATTTCCTCTGCAATTGGCGCCACTACTACCAAAGTGACGAATGCCACTAGGCGATCGAAACCGATTAGATAATAAGAAAAACCCACATTCTGAGTCTCTTCGGCATTAAACCACGGAAAGAGGCTGAACAAATACATTATACCTGCGCTCACTACTAAATAGATTAAGAATCCTACAACAGCTAAGCCAATATCCGTCCAGGTTGGATAATTCTTGAAACCCAATTCTTCGTGGTCAATTTCATTGATGTTATATAGTGCATTTTCATCTTCTCGTTTATTTTTTGCACGAATAATTGCAATCGGGGCCAATACTATTAATGCCATTGCTAAAACATAAGATATTGCCGAATAAACCGCCGTCCACACTGGTTGGCCTAAAGCTTCCGGACTCAGTATACTCGTAAGAAACGACCCGACAATTAATTGAGACGCTATCGCTGCTGCCGCTACCCATGTTAAGAGAAAAACTATATAAGAAACTAGCTTTAAGACTTGTTTTTTGGTTGTTTTTTTCGGACGAATGCTAGGCGCTTTTTTCATTAACTCGCAATCCTAATAATATCCAAAATCGTCACGATAAAAATCATTGCCAGAAGCACCATAAAGGCGCGTGAGACGATCCTCTCCTCAATCTCTTTAGTCAATTTTTTCTTTCTGATTTTATAGATTGCAATTAGGAGCCATCTACCACCATCCAAGGCCGGAATTGGTATTACGTTCATACAGGCCAAAGAAACCGAAATTAGCGCAGTGAGAAATGCTAGATTCGCCGGCCCAGCGGCAGTAAAGGTTGGAAATAGAATTCCAATAATACCAATTGGTCCTGATACCGAATTCCCCACTTCCGAAATCGCCTCTTTGCCATCCTCTCGCACCTCAGCATTTGGGCTAAACTGCCTAGCTATTCCCGACACCAAGTTGCCCAACATGATGCCCACCCCCTTAAAAGTTTCGCCAGTTAATTGTGCGGTAAGTCCAGCTCCTACAATTGGTGCCGACCAAGTTGAATACGACAAAGCCTGTTCTGAGGTCATCGCTACGCCAAGCAAATAATTACTTTCTGCAGGGTTTAGTTTAACCGTATATTCATATTGTGTTGGCTCCGACCCCTCTTCAGCGCGCTCAATTTTATAAGTTACTTCCTCGTCGGCGTGTGCCTCATTATAGTCAATTATTTCACTCACATACTGCATTTCTGTGCCATCCACCGCTAGCACATAATCACCGACCATGAGCCCTGCCCTTTCTGCTGGCGAATCTTCTGCTACAGACGTAATCTCTACCGGTGTAAAATCTGTTCTTGTGTCGCTAGGAATATTAAATTGTCCATCCAAGAACTCCGGCATGCCAGTCCAAGCCAAAATAGTAAAAATCACAAAAGCCACCAACCAGTTCATTGCTACGCCGCCAAACAATATTTTGGTCTTGCTCCAAAAACTTGCCTTGCCAAAAGTTCCCGCTCTAGTATCGGCCGCCGACTCGCCGTCCATCTGGCAAAAACCACCAATAGGTAGCCAGTTTAGGCTAAAGACCAAACCCTCCTGTGGTTTTTTCCAGTCCTTACGTGGCAAACGACGCCATTTTTTGGTTTTAGGATCTTTAACCCATGCAATTGCGCGTGGTGGAAAGCATATCCCAAACTCCAGTACACGTACACCGTTTCGGCGCGCCATAATAAAATGGCCGAATTCGTGTGCTGTAACCAAAAACATTAATACTAGTAATCCAACGATTACACCAACAAAAATATCCATAACCACATTATACCATTATTTGCCAAATCTGCGTGAGCGGGATTCGTATTCTTTTAAGATTTCCTTAATGTCATCCTTACCCATTTCAGGGAAATACTTTTTGACAAACATAAATTCAGCATAGCTAGCTCGCCAAAGCATGAAGCCAGAAATGCGCTCTTCGCCGGAAGTCCTTACTACCATATCGATATCTGGTATTTCGGGGTGGTACAAGTGTTTGCGAATTGTTTCAGGGGTAATTTCGCCTTCAACCTCATTTGCAATGGTTGCCGCATCGGCAATTTCTACCTCTCCGCCGTAATTAAAACAAAATGCAACTGTAATGCCGTCGCAATCCTCAGTTAGTTTCTCAGCTTTTTCAATAGTGCTTGCTAGCGTTGGCGGGATGCGTTTTTTGGATCCCAAAATCACCATACGACCATTTCTTGCTTTCATCTTTTCGGCGTACTTCAAAATACGCGTTTCTGCTAGCTTCATGATATAGGAAACTTCCGCTTTGCTTCTCCCCCAGTTTTCTGTGCTAAATACATAAAAAGTAATATATTTTATGCCAGCTTCGCTTGCGCCATCAACTAATTTTTCGATCGCTTTTAGGCCCATTTTGTGGCCCTCGATCGTTGCGAGACCTCGTTCTTTTGCCCACCTGCGATTGCCGTCAGCAATAATCCCTAGATGTTTTAGTTCGTTCATATCTTCATAATCTCATCAGATTTGGTTTTGAATTCCGCATCCACTTTATCGCTAAACTCCTTGGTAAGTTCATCGATTTCCTTTTCGGCGCGCTTCTTGACGTCTTCGCCCATCTCGGTGGCAATCTTCACTGCCTTGCGAGCATCTTCACGCACATTGCGCAAAGCTTTTTTTGCTTCTTCGACTTTGTTAGAGGCATTTTTTACGATTTCTTTTCTGCGCTCTTCTGTCAAGGCCGGAATTGGCACTCTAATCACGCGCCCGTCGTCTGCAGGATTTAAGCCTAAAGATTGGTCGCCACGAATTGCCGCCACGATTGACTGAATATTAGTCGGGTCAAAAGGAGTAATTACTAAGAGTGTCGCGTCTGAAGCCGTAATATTGGAAACTTGGTTTAAAGGCATCATCTGCCCATACACTTCTACCTTAATTCCTGACAACATGTCTGGATGGGCCCTGCCGGTACGCACTTTTTTCATTTCATTGCGGAATCGCTCGATAATCCCCTCCATTTTTTTGCGATCTTCCTTAGTGTCAAACATATTAACTCCTTATTTATAGTTTAATTATACCACAACACAAAAAACCGCTCTATTTAGAGCGGTTTTCTTAGGCTTCGATCTTGTCTTCTTTTTTAGCTTTCTTTTTAGCTTCTTTCGCAGCCTTTTTGGCTTTGTTTTCAAGTGCCTCACGCAACTTCTTGGCTTTTTCGGCGCGCGCCTTGAAGCGATCTACGCGACCTTCGGTATCGATAATCTTCTCTTCACCGGTATAGAATGGGTGACTTGCAGAAGAAATCTGCACCTTAACTAATGGGTATTCATTGCCATCTTCCCATTTGATGGTTTCCTCGCTAGTAGCAGTAGATTTGGTTAAAAACGAAAAACCAGCTGCTTCGTCAGAAAAAACAACATAGCGATAGTCTTTAGGATGTAATTCTTTTTTACTCATAATTCTTGTCATTATATCAGATAATTAAAAAAAAGTAAAGGAAAAAGCGAGCTCGAAAGCTCGCTTCTCCTAGCCCCCTTCTAGGCTAAAGGACTGCGTCTATGTCATCGACGATCTCGTCAATGAAATTGTACTTCATGGCATCCTCAGGCAACATGTAGAACTCATCACGCCTGTGGCTGTCGTACTCCTCGCTAGACATGTTGCCGTGAGCGAGAACGTGAGGCTTGATCGCTTCTTCTTCGAAACGACTGTCGAACAGGATCTTGTCCTGAACCTTGCCGGTCGAACCGCCCACGAAGGATGATCCATCGTGGAGCAAGAAAGTTGCATGCTTCAAAGAGAATCGCTTCTTGCCGGCAATGCCAATCAGGAAGCTCATCGAGCTCCATTCGCCAACATTGATAGTGTAGACCGGAGTCTTGCTTGCCTCGATAACGTCAATCAAGGCAAATCCTTCCGTCACGTCGCCACCGGGCGAGTTGATGTAAAGGCGAATTGGAGTACGCTGCTCCGGATCGATATCGTCATTCTTGTCGGCGCGGTTAAACTCCATGATCTTCTCGATAATGTCGGCGACCATCGAAGACCCCACCATGTTGATGTCTTCGTCATCGGCCGTCAGGATTGAGCCGTACAGATACAACCTCCTGTCCATCTTGTCGATCATCCTGTTGAGCTGGTCCAGCGTGCAGTCTACGTTAAGCGTGGTAGTGCCAGGAATGGTAAAAATACTAACCTGGCGATTCATGCCATAATACATGACACATCCTTTCTATCAAGGTACTCCCACCAATATTGTCTGACATTATACTCTAAAAACTTGATTTTTTCAAGCTTATGTGCTATAATGGAAACATATATTAATTTTAACGAAACAGTTTTTGGGAGGTTTCCTGCCGTCTAAAAGCGGTCCAATTCCCAAAAACAAAGAGAAAGGTAATCTCATGGCTGTAAAAGTCGATATGAAGGCTCTTTTAGAGAGTGGTGCTCATTTTGGGCACAAAACGAGTCGCTGGCATCCCAAAATGGCGCCATATATTCACTCTAAGCGCCAGGATGCGCATATTATCAATCTTGAAAAGACCGTCGAAGGCTTAGAGGCGGCTTTACCAAAAATCACCGACCTTGCCAAAAACGGCAAGAAAATTCTCTTCGTTGGCACCAAAAAGCAGATGAAGGAAGCCGTTAAAGAGGCTGCCGAATCGGTAGAAATGCCTTACGTTGTTGTACGTTGGGTTGGTGGTACTCTTACCAATGTAGAGACGGTCAACCGCCAAATCAAAAAGCTTAAAGATTTGGAGCGCCGAATGGCTTCTGGTGAACTCGAAAATCGCTATTCAAAACTCGAAGTTCAAAGATTCCAGGAAGAAATCGATGTCTTAAATGAACGTTATGGCGGCATTAAAGATCTCACTGAGCAACCAGCCGCAATCGTGGTAGTTGACGCCAACGAGGAAAAAAATGCTATTAAAGAAGCTAACGGGCTTAAAATCCCAGTTTTTGCATTTACTGATACTAACGTAGATCCTACGCCAATAGATTACGTTATCCCGATGAACGATGATTCTATTAAGGCAACAAAATTAGTCCTTGGCTACTTCGTCGAGGCCATTAAAGAAGGTAAAAAATAATTAGGAGGCATTATGGCAGAAGTCACAATCGAACAAATCAAAAAACTAAAAGAGCTTTCTGGAGCAGGTTTAACCGACGCTAAGCAAGCTCTAGTTGAGGCCAAGGGCGACTTTGACAAAGCTCTCGAGGCAATGCGCAAAAAAGGTCTCACCAAAGCCGAAAAACGTGGTGATCGTGAAACTCGCGAAGGTCGTGTAGACTCTTACATCCACGATGGCCGTCTTGGCGCTATCGTTGAAGTTAACTGCGAAACTAGTTTTGTAGCTAAAACCGAAGAATTCAAAACTTTAGCTCACCAAATTGCTATGCAAGTAGCTTCAATGAACCCACTTTATGTTTCCGAGAATGATATTCCGGAAGACGTTAAAAAAGCCAAAATCAAAGAGCTTGAAGCTAGCTTCAAGGGCCCAGAAAACATGAAGGATAAAATCTTAGAGGGTCAAATGAAGAAGGCTTTCTCGGATAAGGTTTTGATGAATCAACCTTACATCTTGGATGACTCTAAGACCGTTGAGCAATTCATCAAAGAATCTATTGCCAAAACTGGTGAAAATATCACTGTGCGTCAATTCAAGCGCATTGAACTTGGCGTTACGGAATAATCCCTGGTAAATCAAAATTGGGCACCCTCGCAGTAGGCGTGCCCAATTTTTTAGAGTATGAATTCTTAAACTTTAGCGCTTTTTACGTGAGTCTTTCTTGCTGTGCGTTACAAAGTAAAGCCCCGCAAACCCAGTCAAGAAGAAGACAATTAGCCCAGTTACCAAATAATCTGTTTGCGAAATATTCAGACCACCAAACGTAATATTACCAGTATTCGGTACCTCTGGGGATTTCTCGGCTTTATAATTCATATACATAACGTATGGTTTGTACAGCGCCTTCCCACTAGCATCGTAAGCAGTTGTCTTGATAGTATATTTTCCGCTCGGAATACCACTCTCTACTACTGGCAATTCTACTCTCGTCGTACCAGGTTTTACCTTAATTGGCGACAACGCTGTTACCAAATTACCATTCTCGTCATAAACATTTATTTCTAAGATATCAATATCTTCATCATCGAGATCGTAGTCCAAATTAATGTATGTATCACCAGTAGCATCATTATAGTCCGACACGGTCGTTACAGGATAATACGACAAGGTCACCGCGTCTTCATATTTCAAGCCATCCACACCATCACCAGTTAGTTTGAGTACATAGTCGCCATAGTCAAAACCCGACATATTCAGATCAAATGAACCACCGCCATAATCATCAGTGATATCAATAGTTGTCAGCGTAATAATTTGCGGGTTTCCGTCTCTATCTACATATTCGAGCGTTGCCACGATCCTAGATATATTCTCGTAATTGTAATTAATGACTTGCTCATCGTGGGCAATATCCGTACTTTCGCTTGGTTTTGTGATATCGACCATTGGCGCAGTGCCGATCACCCTCACAATGATCGTGTCTACCACGCTATTTGCTGCTGAGGCACTTGGGAACGGCAAAGACGCCGCAAAAACCGTGGTTACAGCAACCAACAGTAATCCCAAAATACCAAGTATCTTCTTTGGTGTTTTTTTCATACTCTACACTCTCTTTTTTTATATTTTATGTTTGTTTTGGTTCCGTAAATCGCCTAGACAGCCAATCTAGAACGACGTGCTTTACGTTTCCTAACCCTTATTATAATCCATATGGTTAAAAATGTCAATAGTATTATTGTAATTAGGATCGCCAAAGGTGATATTAGGAAGATAATCTTCTCCGTGTTCTTAGTCTCATTGTTTGCCGTTACTTCCCAAGTAGCTTTATAGACGCCAAAACTAGGAGTTTCTTTCCACTCGTCCGTCAAGACTAATTCTACTTCCGGAATCACCGAAATGATCGCTCCATTAGAAGAAGTCTCGTATGAGGAAAACCCGATAATTGGTTCAACCTTTAGCTTACCTGTTGCGTTAAAATCAATATTGCCAGTGTTTTTTACCTTTGCATAAGCATAAATATTATTTCTTGTGGCATTACCCTCCGTAATTCCTCTATTAATCTCCAGATTTGAAATCTCGCCAGAAATTTCGCTTTTGCCTTCTGTGGAGTGGCCATATACCACTATCCCTGGGCTAGCTTCTGTTCTAATTCCGCTAGTATTAGTGTCGCTTGATAAGGCATGGACAAAAATTACTGCATATTGCCCACCGCTAGGTAAACTACTAGGCGCAGTCACGCGATAATTAACGTTTAATGCTTCGCCAGCTTTTATCTTTAAAGTTACTCTATCGATGTAATTCCCATTTACATCCTCAAATCTAATCCAGCGTGAAATTTGCGTATACTTGTTTTCGCCGTTAAAGCCTAGTTTGTAAAGGTCTTCTTCTTCGGAATAGGTATACGAATATGGCGCGGCATAGACCTCAACTTTGATGTCGGCATCTCCTTCATTTTTGACTTCAAAGATATTCTCGTATCTAGTATTAGCCGATAGTTGGATGGTTAGATTTGCTGGAGAAAGGCGGATACTAGTACCAACCGCTGGTGATTCTTCTTTTTGGCTGTCGTCATCCGCGTAAACACTGCCCACAAAAAACCCCAAGCTTAAAATGGCAACTACGCCAAACGCTAGGGTTCGCAAAATCTTCTCTCTCATCTACCTCCTCTTTTATTTTGGTGCGCCTGACTGGACTTGAACCAGCACAGCCGTAAATGTGGCCACTACCACCTCAAGGTAGCGTGTCTACCAATTCCACCACAGGCGCGTGTATACATTATACCATATAAACTCAGATTACGGGGTCTTATTTTTGGTAGTTTTGTTTACTGCCCAATTAGTTATATCCGAAAAACGATCCAGCGCAGTCACGAGACGTACGTCGTTGCCAAAGGTCCGCACGTTTTTATTATAAAGATAAGTCAAGTTAGGTTGGTATAATCCGATTGCCGGTACACCAGTTACCCAGCGTTCCAAAAAGCTTTCATATTTCTTAACTCTAAGTTCTTCATCCAAGGTGTCACGCGCCCCTAATAGCAAATCATCCACTAACGCATTACGGTAATTTGACAAATTCAAGCCAGTCGTTGTGGCCTGTGATGAATGATAATACGGCAACAAATCCGGATCGGCGCCCAGTTCAATCTCGTACACCAAAACATCGTAGTTTCGTTTAGAGATAATATTATTAATAAAGTCTTGGTTTTCCTCATACGTAGTTACGGTTGCCTCTAATCCAAGCCCTTCCATCTCAGACCTAATCGCTTCGGCCACTCCAGGCAAGTAGCCAGAATTCACTGTCGCAATATCAATATGAATCGGCTGATCAGGCGATAATTCTGCAATTTTGGCCTTAGCTGCTTCATAGTCGCGTGCGGGTATTTGTGGGTAGTTCTTAATATTAATCTGAGAATTCATGATCGGATAATCGAGTGATAAGGTCCCAGGCGCCGCCCCTCTGATTCTCTCCATATCAATACCCTGTCTGATGGCTGCACGTAGTTCTTGGTTCTTAATGTTTGTTCTGGCCATATTAAAGAAAATAAATGCACCCGAATTAAGGCTTGAGTCCTTTTGATTAAATTGTCCAGCGCTCATTAGTATAGCATCTAGGGCGGAAAGCTCAGCAGTAGCAGTAACCGAACCAGCATTAATTGCTTGAACGATCTCATCTTTGGCCTCGTATACATGCACGGCAAAACTATTTAGCAAGGTTTTGCCCATATAGTATTCTGGGTTTGAGGACAAATAATAGACCTTATCTCCGCCGGCAGAGACTTGCATTGCATTAAATGTAAATGCTCCCGAGGTCACCGGTGAAGTCGAAAAACTATTCTCTACCAAAGTTTTGGGGTCAGCATTGCCTAAAATATGCTCTGGCACTAGCGGTATATTTAATGCCGAGATAAAATCTGCATATGCCGTAGGCAGATTAAAGATTATTTCGCCACTTTCGTTTTCAGACACCTTCACGTTTGATAGATTTGCGCTATAAATTGTATTTACTGTCGGATCTTGTATCAATTTAACAGTAAATAATACATCCTTATTAGTGATCGGTTCGCCGTCCGACCACTTAAGCCCATCTCTCAATTTTACCACCCAAGTTTTGCCACCTTCACCTGCCCGAATTGATTCTGCTAGACCAATCCCGACATGGCCAGAATAGTCAATCGTCGAGATGGTACTAAACAGCAGCCGGCTTAGCACCTTCTCGCTACTAGTGGTAGCAAACAGTGGGTTTAATGAATTAACGTCCCCAAGAGTCGCTTCTGTGTATGTGCCACCCGATGTGAAAGCATTTTCGGCGTACGAATCTCCAAACCAAAATGCCTGCGCGAGTGAAAGCAAAATCAATGCCCCAACAAGAAGCACCCATTCCAAAACCAATAAGCGAATGTTTTCAATATGAGAAATTCGCTTAATAAAGTTCTTCTTGATGTGCTCTTTGCCTTCTTCACTGGCCTTAATCGAAGCACGAGAAAACTTCTTTATAATCTTTTGCCCACGCTTTTTTATTGAACTTACCATACTATGCCGGAATTAATAATAGACCCATAATTGATGATACAAAGATTACCGCCATAACAATCGTAGTAACAAACATAGATTTCTCTAGTCCCCTTCTGGTAGTATATAGCTCGCTAGAGCTACCAGACCCAGAGCCTAGTGATGCGCCACGTTGTTGCAAGAGGATCAAAATAACTGTGAGAATTGCTGAAATAAAAACTACTTTTTCTAAAAAACTTCCTATATCCATGAATAACTCCTGAAGCTATTTTAGCATACCTCGTCTTTTGAGTAAAGTGTGGTAGCTAATGGCAAATCGATGTGCTTCCTCGTCAATCCTGGCAATTAATCGCGCAATATGAGAATTATTTGTGAGCTCAATAACGTCGGGAATTACTAATTTTACTCTCGCGGATTTGCTATGATCGCCAGATTTGTCGCGGCCAATTACTGGTATATTATATGGTTCCACTAAAGGCAAAATCGCATTGACCTGAGTCTTGCCACCATCTAAGATTATTAAATCTGGTAGCTCCCACTCTTGATGCTTCAGGCGCCTAGTCAAAATCTCCTTCATGCTCTTTAGGTCGTCGTTCGTCGAGGTGCGAATTTTGAATTTGCGATATTCACTTCGTGCCGCGGTACCATTTATAAATACCACCATGCTCCCCACTGTATCAGTGCCTGATTGATGCGAAATATCATAACCTTCAATTCGTCGTGGCGGTTTGTCGAGTTTCAATAATTCTTGCAATTCTTTTAAAGCCTTATCGTTTGAAATATCCAAAAACTCTTTATCCGAAAAAACGATTTTCTTTTTTAATTCTTTTAGACCAAACAACTGATCTCTCGCTTCTGCTGCTAGTTCATAATTCCCCGCCTTAGCTTCTTTGTTCATGGTCTTTTCTAGTTCAACCAGCAGTTTTTCTCGGTCACCCTCTAGATACCGAATCAATTTACGCAAGTTTCGCTTATATGCCTTAGCGTCAGTCTTGCCAATTTCGATCCCCGGCGTCAAACCAAGATCTGTGTTTAAGGTTTTTCGACCAGTATATGGTTTATCATAATACGGAAATACGCGCCTTAGTATTCTTACCGCCTTCTCTACTGCTGACTTACCATAAAACGGCCCAATATAAGTTGCTTTATCGTCGAGCGGATTCCTCGTGAAGCTTACATACGGTATCTCCGATTTCATATCAACCCTTACATAGGTTACCGACTTATTGTCTCTGAGCAAAATGTTCCATTTTGGCATATATCGCTTGATCATTTCTGATTCAAGGAACAGTGCATCCATCTCGGAATCCACCACAATCCAATCCGTGTCGAATATTTCCGCAACTAAGGCTTCAGTTTTTGTGTCCTTTTTGGAATTTTGAAAATACTGTCTAACACGATTCTTTAGTACCGCAGCCTTACCTACATAGATGATCTCCCCAGCAGTATTTTTATGAAAATAAACCCCCGGTGAGACCGGGAGTTTACTTAGTTTTTGTTTCAAAGCCTCATTCATAATCTAATTATATCACACTTATGGCAAAGTGTCAAGACAAAGACCAAGAGCTGGCTCAATAATCTTCGCTAACGGTCATTAGATTCTGAATGTATGTCATCAGATCTTGATAATCTTCTGGCTCAGATACGATTACGTTTTCTGGGTATGAGAAATCAAGATCTGTTGTGATAGCATATTCACTATCTTCTGGAGCTAATACAAAGTATAACCTTGTGAAATTATAATTGCCGTCAATCTCTACATAAAGATCAGGCAATTCGTCTAGCGATTCTTTCACTTCTTCGGCATCAATTGTTTCTGCCGAGGCGCCAGTACATGACAAGAACCCGCTTACGGCTGGCAGATTAACAAACTCGTTCATGAAGCTAGTCAAATTGTCGCCATCAATTTCGATCTTGTAAATCGGATTATTCTTCTTTGCAACCGGCAAATTCTCAGTGGATGAGCTGATGAATGCATATTTCTTGTATAATTCGTTAATGCTATTTCTGCTGTTGCTTAGACTGTCTGCAAAATTTGTTGCGCACTCAGCGACATCTGTATCGACATCCATACCGGTGCCCTCCAGGTCTTCTGCGGAAATTCTAAACCACTGGTTTTCAAAGAGCTCCAAAATGTCCGAATACCCTTGAGCGTATGACAAGGACTCTTCGGCTGTTTCTAACTCTACGCAATCAACCTCTTCGGCATCTAAGGCGCAATCCGTTACATCCGTGGTGGTAAGCGTCTCAATGGCGTCCGCCACATTCTCGAGTTTTACGAAAAACGAACCATCTGAACTAGAGATCTCTGAAAGATTAGCCGTAGCGCTATTTCCACTTTCTTTCATTGTGGCAGTAACGCCGACATTTGCTGAAGATACCTTCGTACTTAGCGAAGCTTGCCCATCAAGAGCTAATTTCACACTCGAAACCGGCATCTCGTCACTATTAATAGCAACGTCGATCGTGCCTTTTACACCTAAGTTGCTACCAACTTCACCGCTGAGCAATCTTTGCATCGCCGCAGTGACTGGGTCGGTCTTAGGACTTAAGAAAAACAAAGCTGCCGCAACACCGCATCCCACTAATACGAAAAGCGCTATTATCCCGCCAACAATCAAACCAGTTTTCTTTTTGTCTTTTGCTGGTTTGACTTCTGCTACTTGGGTTGGCACCGCCGGCTCAGCAGGTTGAGCTGCAACCGGATTTGTATTTGCCGGTGTAGCAGTAGGCTGACTTAGCGGATTTGGTGTGCCCCCGCTATTCCCATCCATAAAAAATTCCTCCTTTATATTTATTACCATCATTATAACATAAGTTTTTTGAATTTTGATATAATAATCTCATGAAAGATTTCACAATTTCTAATATCAAGGCAAGACAAGTTTTAGATTCAAGAGGCAATCCTACAGTAGAAGCCGACGTTTGGCTAGAAGGTGGTGGCTATGGCAAAGCGATCGTTCCATCTGGCGCTTCAACTGGCGCGGGTGAAGCTCTCGAGCTACGCGATGATGACCCTAAATTATATAATGGCAAGAGCGTTCTAAAAGCCGTTTGGAATGTTAATTCTGCCATCAAAGATGTGTTGGTTGGTAATACTTCAAATCAAGAAGTTGTTGATCAGATGATGATCGATCTTGACGGCACTAATAATAAATCTAATCTCGGTGCCAATGCGATTCTCGCCGTGTCACTAGCTAACGCCAAAGCCACCGCGAGGGCTAACCGTCTGCCTTTTTACCGATATGTGGCCGAACTTGCTGGTACTGTCAATGAAATGTCCTTGCCGATGCCGATGATGAACGTAATGAATGGTGGTGAACATGCTTCCTGGGCTACAGATTTCCAGGAATACATGATTATTCCTCGCTCAGCTGGCAACATCGCTGACGCTGTACGTATGGGTGCTGAGGTTTTCCATGCTCTCAAAAAGGTTCTCACTGAGCGTGGTTACCCTACTACGGTAGGAGACGAAGGCGGTTATGCGCCAAAAGTTCGTGATGGTAACAACGAGCCGTTAGAATGTATCAAGCATGCCGTCGAAAAAGCAGGTTATATATTTGGTGAAGATATTGCTATTGCTATGGATATCGCCGCCAGTGAGTTTTATCAGGATGACACATATATGTTAAAAACAAATGGCGACCACAAATCTGCCGAAGACATGATTAAATGGTATGACTGGATCGTTTCAAATTATCCAGTCGTATCAATCGAAGATGGCCTTGCCGAAAACGACTGGGCCAATTGGCAAAAAATGACGAGACTAATCGGCGCACGCACTCAACTTGTGGGCGACGACTTGTTTGTCACTAACGTAGAATTGTTACAAAAAGGAATCAATGAAGGTGCGGCTAATGCGATTTTAATCAAGCCAAATCAAATTGGCACCCTCACCGAAACTATCGCGGCTGTTAAGTTAGCCAAAAAAGCTAGATATAATACCGTTATGTCACATCGTTCTGGCGAAACCGAGGACGTTACTATTGCGCACCTAGCTGTAGGCCTTGGCACAGGTCAAATCAAAACCGGATCACTATCCCGCAGCGAGCGAATTGCTAAATACAATGAATTGATGCGAATTGCCGAAACTAATTCTCGGCTTGGCCTGGCAAATCCTTTTTAAAGGCAGACGCCTCCTTAAAACCGTCATAAAAGTTTTCGCTGATCCTTGGATGTCCAATTTTGTTAGCTGCATCCACGACTTTGGTGATATCGTCAGTTATTTCAAAAATTTTAGTGTCTTTTTCGGAGATGAGCTTTAATTTCACCATATCTTCAATCACTTCTTCAAAATTATGCCAAAAATCCGTGCCAATTAAGAATACCGGCATTTTTGGCATTTTTGCTTCCTGCATCAAACAAAGGATTTCTGATATTTCATCCATTGTGCCAAACCCACCCGGAAAGAAAACAAATACCTTTGCACTCATCGCTAGCGATACTTTACGTGCGAAGAAATATTCAAAGGTCAAGCAATCAGTTAGATATGGATTTGGAAATTGTTCATGCGCCAAAGTAATATTGAGCCCAATCGTGCGGCCACCAATCTCGTACGACCCACGTGAAGCCGCCTCCATAATGCCAGGACCGCCACCAGTAATCACTGCGTGACCATTTTGTGCCAGCAAACCACCTAGTTCGTAAGCCATTTGACAGTATTTATTATCCTGGGACAATCTAGCTGACCCGAAAATAGTAACACCTTGCGGGAACGAACGTACGATTTGTAACCCGCGACTTAGATCCTTAGCATAGGCATTTGCGCGCTCAATGTCAGCAATAGTTAACTTTTCTAATAGTTGGTCTGGTCTTAACATGGTTCTCCTTTATTATAGTACCACCCCGTTTTTGTCAATTTCGGCTACCAAACTTTGGAAAGCCTGGGCTGGATCCGGCGCCTGCGAGATTGCCGAACCGACATTAATTACGTCTAAGTCGGCATGTGCAAGAGCGCGCACGTTAGTAATATTTGCCCCACCATCCCAGCCAATCTCAACCTCTGGTTTCATATTACGAACCAGAGCAATTTTTTCCATCTGCATCATGTCAGCATAAGCGCCCTGCATACCAAGCTGTCCAGCAAAGATTAGCACGTGATCTGCTGCGTCAATATAAGGCTTCACGTTGCCCGGATAGGTAGCTGGAAGTAATGCTACGCCTACACTGATGCCAGCTTGCTTCAACGCTTCAAAAGTAGGCAACAAATCTTCGCTCGCTTCCGCATGAAAGATACAAAGTGATGGATGCAATTTTAAAATTGTATCAAGATAGGTCGAAGGATTCATTACCATCATATGAAGATCCGCCGCCCAGTTTTTGGGCCACCAAACATTGGTAATATCGAGAGTTGAATTAGGTGTAAAGATCCCATCCGTCATGTCGATCTGTACACGTCTAGTAAATACATTAATTCTTTCTACTTGCGTACGATAATCTTGTTTGTTGTCGGTTAAAATAGCCGGCACGATTGATACGGTTCTAATCATAATCTCCCCTTTCGTCTAGGCGATTAATACGCCTTACTCGGCGCTCAAGTTCTTCAAATTTAGTATTAATAAATGCTTTGACAATTTCTTTCATCATCGATTCGTCCACAAAATGTGCCGACAAGCACAGCACATTGGCATCATCATGTTCGCGTGCAAGTACGGCTGATTCAGCGGTATTACAATGTGCTGCACGAATACCTTTAAAGCGATTAGCTTGCATCGTTACGCCATGGGCCGAATCGCAAATCAGTACACCCATACTGCTGGCGTCTTCACGCACCGCTTTGGCTACGGCGATCGCCGGATCGTTAAAATCGTCACCTTCTTTATATTCGTGTGCGCCTAAATCTGTCACTTGATAACCTAATCCGGTCAAAAACTCAGCTAATAAATTCTTTTTTTCAAACCCGCGGTAATCTGCGCCAATGTAAATATTCATTATTTATCCTTCCCGAAATCTACGGCTAGCTCAACTAAGCGATTGGAGTAGCCCCATTCATTGTCATACCAGGCTACTACCTTCACCATGTTGCCACCCACTACATCAATTAGTGGTAAATCAATAATGCATGACCTTGGATCACCGATAAAATCAGACGAAACTAATTCTTCGTCAGTTACGCCGACTATTCCTTCATAATATGGTTCCTTCGAAGCCTTAGTGAATACTTTGATTAACTCTTCTTTGGTAACGTTACGTTTTATTACTGCGGTAATGTCCGACAAAGACACTACTGGAGTAGGCACCCTTACCGAAAGCCCAGTGAATTTATTCTTAAGCGCCGGAATAGTAAGTGCCGCAGCCTTAGAAGCACCTGTGGTAGTAGGAACGATGTTCTCTGCTGCGCTTCTGCCTTCACGTAAATCCTTGGCCGAGCCATCGAGCAACTTCTGCGAATTCGTATAAGAATGCACGGTGGTCATCATAGATTTTTCGACACCAAATTCATCTTCTAGAATCTTCATAATCGGCGCGATACAATTAGTCGTGCAGGAGGCACACGAGATAATTTCATCGCCAGGCTCTACGGCGTCTTCGTTTACGCCAAGAACCACCGTCTTAGCGCCATCACCTTTAGCTGGCGCAGAAATGACGACTTTTTTCGCGCCAGCAGTGATATGCACGCGCGCATCTTCTGGCTTGGTAAACGCACCAGTAGCCTCAATCACAACGTCGACGCCAAGCTTTTTCCATGGCAATTTTGCTGGATCGCGCTCGCCATATACTGGAATTTCACGCGTGTTAATTACGATCGATTTACCGTTCACTGAAACTTTTTTATCGTAAACGCCATAGGCAGAATCATGCTTAAGTAAATATGCCAAAGTTGCGATTTCACCAGGATTATTAATTGCCACGACTTGCACATCGTGTCTTTCTAATAAAATCTTGAGCGCGCACCGGCCAATTCGTCCAAAGCCGTTAATCGCTACCTTTACCATTTTTACCTCCTAAAAAATCTACTTACGCTTATTATAGCACAGTTTGCTTGAAAACAACAAAAAAGACTCCTTTGAGGACCGTAAGCTTGGGCGAGCGCCCTTGAGCGTGTCCGAAAAGGAGCTTTTTTGTTGTATTAACGAGCAAAATGTGCAAATGCACGGTTGGCTTCTGCCATACGATGACAATCTTCCTTCTTCTTAAAGGCAGCACCGGTTTCGTTGTAAGCATCAACGATTTCAGCTTCTAGACGTTTTGCATATGGCATACCACTGCGAGCCCTGGCTGATTGTACTAGCCATGAAAAGGCAAAGTGTAATTGTCTATGTCCATTAATTGGAAATGGAATTTGATAGTTAGCGCCACCAACACGGCGGGACTTAACTTCAAAGTCTGGGCTAATGTTAGCAATAGCCTTTTCCAAAACTTCTACTGGATTTTCGCTTTTTAGCTTTTTGGCAGCGC
>CAYYYH010000016.1:0-16833 GCA_964476395.1 uncultured Candidatus Saccharibacteria bacterium
TTCGAAGGCTTAGCAATCCCTCTAACCGGCGGGCCCCAATTTGTGTGAGGTGGGTCGCGCTTCCGGGGTCTCTCCCGGTATAGTGAGAAGCGTTAGAGGGCCAAAATACCCTCAGGTGATGCCCACCCTTACCTGAGGGTTTTTTGATGCTTACGCTTGACGTGGTGTGCTATTATTATATATATGGCAAAAAACTTGGTGATAGTAGAGAGCCCGGCTAAGGCCCACACGATAGAGAAATATCTGGGGTCTGATTTTAAGGTGTTAGCTTCGATCGGGCATATTCGTAAAGACACCAAGGTAGATAAAACCACTTTTGACGTAACCTATGAAATTGATCCAGAGCACAAAAAGGTTATTTCAGAGCTTAAAAAAGCCGTTAAAGCTGCAGACAAAATCTGGCTCGCAACTGATGAAGACCGCGAAGGAGAGTCAATTTCTTGGCACCTCTGCGAAGTGTTAAATTTACCTAAAAATACCGCAAGGATTACTTTTCATGAAATCACTAAGCCGGCTCTAGAAGAGGCTATTTTGCATCCGCGCACGGTAGACATGGATATGGTGGCAAGCCAGCAAGCGAGACAAACTCTAGATATGCTAGTTGGCTACGATTTGTCGGGGGTAGTGCGCAAAAAAGTTCCTGGCGCGATTAGCGCAGGGCGCGTACAGTCACCGGCGCTAAGACTTATCGTGGAGCGCGAAAAACAGATTGAAAAATTTGAGTCCAAGTTTTCTTTCAAAATTACTGGGGAGTTTGAAAAAGAGGCTTCTTTTAGTGCTACTTACGACGGAAAAACTCCAGAGGATGAGAACGAGGCGAAGGTTTTAATAGAAAAGCTAGCCCAGTCAGATTATGTAGTTGATGATATCGAAGAGACTGAAGGAACGAAAGCAAATCCAACACCGTTTACTACGGCAGCTCTCCAAATTGAGGCTAATAGCAAATTAGGTTTTTCGTCGCGTGCTACCATGACGGCCGCTCAAGGATTATACCAGGCTGGCTTGATCACTTATCACCGCACCGACTCTTTAAATTTGTCATCTCAGGCTATAAACGCAATCGCGGGATATATCAAAGCAAATTTTGGTGAAAAATATTTAAAAATTCGCCATTTTAAGACCAAAGATGCTTCGGCCCAAGAAGCGCACGAAGCGATCCGACCGACCAATATCTCCACAACTAGTGCTGGTAAAAACAATTTTGAAAAGCGACTTTACCAATTGATTTGGGCTAGAACCGTAGCCACACAGATGGCAAATGCCAAAATCGCTAAAACTACCATTACCATAAAAGCACCAAGAATACTTGATTTGGGACACACTCAAGGGCGTTCGCCCAAGCTTACGGTCCCAAATCAAGTATTCTTGGATGCTACTTTTATCGCTAAGGGTGAAATAGTGATTTTTGACGGGTTTTTGAAGGTTTATGGCAAGAGCAAAGACACAGAGTTGCCGAAGCTCGCGAAGGGTGATGCTGTTGACTGTATAGAGTTGACCGCCAAGCAAACCTTCGCCAAGCCACCAACAAGATATACCGAAGGTTCATTAGTAAAAAAGCTCGAGGAACTTGGTATCGGCAGGCCGTCTACATATGCCACCATCATGACCGCCATTCAGGCGAGGGGCTATGTTCTAAAAGGCGAATCTGAAGGTGAAGAGCGCGAGGTAGTCGAGCTAAAAGCCAAAAAGGGTAGCGCCGTTAAAAGAACTGTGATCGAGGAAAAATTTGGCTCGAATAAGGGCAAGTTAATTCCGACACCAATCGGAGAATTGGTATCTGACTTTTTGACGGATAATTTTAAGAACATCGTAGATTATAAGTTTACGGCCAATATAGAAAAAGATCTGGACTTAGTTGCTGATGCTAAATTAGAGCGCGTGAAAATGCTTCGGGATTTTTATAAGCCGTTTTTAAATACCGTACTCGCAGCAGAGGGGATCGAACGCTATAATAACGCACGACTTCTAGGGCATGACCCCAAAACCGGTGAACCGATTTATGCTAAAGTAGGTAAAAATGGCGGCTTCATCCAATTAGGAGACAACGGCAAAAGCAAAGAAGAAAAGCCACGTTTTGCACCTTTGCCTAAGCGAAAATCCGTAAAGACCGTGACTTTGGAACAAGCTTTAGAGCAATTGGCCTTGCCGGCTTTACCGCGCACTCTTGGCAAGACCCAAGATGGCACAGAGCTAATTGCAGCAAATGGCCCATTTGGTCCATATCTCAAAGGTGGTAAATATAATATTCCAATGAAGGATTTTAACCCCTACACAGTATCACTAGAAGAAGCTCTGCCACTTTATCAGGCTAAGGTCGACTCGATTATCGCAGATTGGGATGAGATTATGATTATTAATGGTGCGTACGGACCATATATTAAAGGTCCAGGAAGACGTAATAATGTCAAAATCCCTAAAGACATTGATCCTAAAACTATCACCCGCGAAAAAGCGGAAGAAATGTTAAAAAATAAACCAAAAACTGCTAGCAAGACTCGTCGCGGTAAGCGTGGTGGCAAGCGTAAAAGCAAAAATACGAAAAAATAATTTAATAACAACTTGCATTTTGAATTCGGTCGTGTTAATATTTTATTAAATGGAAAGCGTAAGCGGGTCACAACCGACAAAACAAACAAACCATGGATTGGTCTATGTTTTGATCGCACTTGGTTTGATCATTGTGGGCTTAGTTATTGGAATAGTTTTTATTTCCTTAAATAACAATCAGCAGCCCGAACCAGGAGAGACTGAAGAAATAACATGTGAAAACATGGAGAACGTAGACAACGTTGCTGAATGTGCGGGAGATTTGTTGTTTAATGGTGATGAGACCACTGCTTTGGATTATTACGGCGAAGCGATCGAAAAGGCCTTGTCAGAAGGGCGAGAACAAGATGCTTCATTTTTGGTGGCGTCGAGATCTACGCAATTAGTTGTAGATGGGAAATGTGAAGAGGCATTAAAAATGTACGACGATTTGAACTACGATGATTACTCAACAGAAGGAAAATTCTATATTTATTCTTATGCATTAAGCGCTAGCATTGATTGCAATGACGAGCAAAGCGAAATAAAATATAACAATCTTATGTCTCAAGATAAAACAGGAACAGGAGACGAATGAAAAGGTATGTTTACTTAATAGCTTTTATATTAACCTGCGGTATGTTTTGTTTTTGCCATGATGACGTTTATGCGGAATACTATATTGGCACGGGTGGAGGCGGTACTGGAATACCAAAAACTTGTGCGACTTTTGCTTATAATTTTACTGAGTATTGTCCGGAAAGTTACAAGGACGGTGGCGCAAGCTGGTTTATTGCGAAAACTGACTGGAATGGCACATATAACCCGAGCTTTTGCGCATATAACGAAAACTGGTTAAACAATAATAGTTGCACGACATTGTTATCTTTGCAAGATACTGACCGGTCAAACGTTTTAGGTGGACTTCATAATAATTGTTCAAAGGCGAAAGGTTATGATTATTATGCGTATTACGCTTTTGTTGGTAGACGAGAGGGATATTGGCGAGATAAAAATACGCCATATAACTGGGGTCCTTTTGGATGGGGATACACGGTTGACGGCTATTCTGTAAAATATAATACAAGAAACACCAAATCTTTTGATCAGGTCAAGAATGCCTGGGAAAATGGGACAAACTTAGACGGTTGGCAGCTTTCTAGTGCTGCCGCTGCCACCATTTATCAAAAAATGACCGGAAAAAGTAGTATTGGCCATGGCACAGGATACTTTTGTGTTAAAAAAGATACTGTCGCACCGCAAGATAGAACTCTCACAGCTTATGCTGCAACTACCAGTGGGCAAGATTTAGAAAATGGAGACAAGATTGCTAGTCATACGGTCACGCACGGCAATAGTGCGTCGGTGTCCAAAAAAGATATTAGTGGCTTTACTTTTGTGGGGTGGAGAACATCAAAAGCCAGCGGTAATTTGACAACTGGCAATGCCTACACCGTCAGTAGCTTAACCGCCAACACGACTATTTATGCCATATATAAACCCTTTAGCGCGACGTCGTCTTTGGATATGAAAGTTAAAAATGAAAGAATGGAAACAGATTACCAAGAAACAGTTTATGCAAAACCTGGAGATAATGTAGTCTTCAAAGCCACATATACACCAAGTGCGCAAGGCGGATACAGCATAAAACCACAGAACATTAAGATTAACGGAGGCAATGTTCAGGAAAATAGCAACGCATCAAAGACCGTAGGCACACTATTTAATGAGCTAAAAGGCAGTGGCCTAGCGAACTGGAATAACGCATTTGCAGTGCAGAGTAAAAACTTTGCCGCCAAGTACGAAAATAATCACATCTATTCACTGGGTTCAAGTGAATCTCATACTGAAGAAAACGCACATACTGTGCTTGCAAGTGAGGTAGGAAAGACTTTAGAGGAAAGCGCCAAGACAAACAGTAATGACGATGCAAAAACCACACCAAAGAGCGTAACGATGAGTTCATATAATAAACAATCCTTAGCAACTGTAAATACGGGCCAGTTTTCTGCAACTGCTTCTGTTGTTGTGCCATATAACTACAGTAATACTGCAACAATGATAGAAGATGATTTGGAGCTCTTTTCTGGGGAATCAAATACTATTAGATATGAATTGTCGGTGGATGTGCGACAGAATAATACATTAAATGCGACGTACGCTACGATCGTGAGGAATGCACAATGGAAATTGCAGACGCAAACAAATGATGGCGAATGGGAAGATTATACCACTGGCTCCGGAACCTTGAATAGTAGTGGGTTGTTGGATGGATATAAAGCTACTAAGAGTTCTAGCGTAGTGATCCCAGATGTAAGGGCTGGCACGAAGATCTGTTTTAGGTCTGCAATCTACCCGGCTACTAATGGCAGCGATCTGAACATTGACCCAGCCGGAGACGGAGAGTGGGCCTATTCAAAACCAAAATGTGGCATTGTGGCTAAAAAACCTTCACTTCAAGTGTGGGGTGGCAACATCTATACCAATGGCAAAATTGTGGCCTCTATGGCTACAAAAAAGAAGTTGGCTGGCTATGACGACGCTGAAACTAACTATAATTATGTGTTTGGTTCATGGGGCGAGCTAGGTGTGTTTGCAAACGGAACGGTATCCTTTTTTGCAAGCGGAGCGACTTGGGGGTATACGTCAAATGCAAATGGCGAGTTAATAGCTAATCCTGGCGGTGGCAATCAGGCCACGCGTTGTATCTATAGCCCACTGACTTTCGCAAATTATAACTGTACTAGCAGCGTAGGTTCGTTTGGTAATAACGTTACGATGGAAAGTGCCGAGGCGAGCAAAAAAGAGATTATTGCTAGAATGACTGGCGACAGTAGCGTGGACATAACCAAAATGGAAGGCGACGTTACATTGGACGGACGAGAAGTAAGCGGCGGCATTACATATATTAGTACAAATGGTAAGCTCACAATTGCTGGAGATTTGAAATATGTCGGTGAGTATAGAAGCCTAGACGAAATGCCAAAGATAGTAGTTTACGCTAAAAGTATTGTAATTGAATGCAGTGTTTCTAGAATTGATGCTTTACTGATTGCTGATGAAACAGTAACAACCTGTAATTCTGATGACATAAATGCAGAGAAGAACTCTAAGCGACTACAGGTTAATGGTGCTATTATTGCTAAAACCTTGGACGCCAATAGGACTTATGGCGCAGCTACTGGCAACAATTCAATTATACCGGCAGAAATCATTAACTTTGATCCTACATTATATCTATGGGGCGGCAATAGCAAGGCTGAAGAAAGCCAAGGTAGCGGCCAGCTCACTACTACATTCCTTACTGAACTTGCACCAAGATATTAAGCATAAGCAAATTATGCGTAAAATATATTGAATTGTCAAAAATATGATATAATAGTACGCAGGACATGATAATTTCATAGTTGACATGGCGCGCAACTTATGATATTATAGTAAAAATTTATCAATTTAACTGGGGTGGAATAAGGAATAGACAGAATGGATCAAAATGCGGAAATCCTCAAAAATGCAATCTCCGGAAGCCTAAAAATAATCGAACAGGACCGTGAGAAAGAAATAATTTCCCGCAGATTTGGCCTAAATGGCAGCAAGGAAACACTTGAACAAATCGGCGAAATGTTATCTATTACTAGAGAACGTGTGCGTCAGCTCGAAAAAGCCATTTTAATTCGTCTCCAAATTTCCGCTGAGGAGAATGAGATCCCAGAACTAGCTGCCGCCGAAAAACTTTTGATCCGGAATCTTACCGAAATGGGGCGGGTAGCTAAATTGAGCGAGCTGACTGACAAAATTTACGGCAGAACAGCTACTACTTCAGAAAAAACTGGCATATTCTTTATTGCTACTTTTTCAAAAAGCTTATCGATCGTAGAAGAGAACGACAAATACTATGCCGCTGTAGGTATTACTGAGTATGGCGACAGTAAAGTATTAAGAGGGCGTGTCGACGAGATTGTCAAAATCATCAAAGAAAACAAAAAACCTATGACCATTGATGAGCTTGACAGCAAACTAGACTATGAGCATCCTGACCACATCAAGGCCGTAGCGTCAATCTCTAAGCTTCTAGCTACGTTAAATGGTGTTTGGGGATTAGCAAAATGGCCAGCAGTAAACCCAAAAAACATTCGTGATAAAATTTTTGTGATTTTAGAAATGAAAAAAGAGCCGATGCATTTTTCGGAGATCGCAAAAGAAATCAAAGAATCTAGCTTCAAGCGCAAAAATGTCACCATCCAGGCAATTCATAATGAGCTAATTAAAGATTCTAGATTCGTATTAATCGGCAGAGGAATCTACGCCTTGAGTAGTTGGGGCTATAAGAAGGGCACCATTTCAGAAATCATTAGTTCTATTCTTGAGAAATCAGAAAGCCCGCTAAGCAGAGAAGAGATAGTCAAACAGGTCTTGAAGGTACGTAAAGTCAAAGAGACAACTATTCTACTTAATCTACAAAACAAGAAATTGTTTAAAAAAGTAGATAAAAATTCGTATACTTTGATATAATGTTCTTATGGATAATGTCATACATTTTATTCTGATGCCGATATTCTGGATTCCGGTGGTGGGAATTTTGGCGTTTTTAACCTATCGCAATTATAAGAAGTTGAATAAGCTGAAAGTTCTAAATGTAGACTCGGTACTTTTGATGCTAGAAATTCCAAGAGAGAACGACAAAAAGGAGTTGGCAGCCGAACAACTTTTTGCATCCCTTCACGGCATCTTGCGCGATAAAAGGGAATTGAAGAACTCCGGTGGCGTACAGGAACATCTATCTTTTGAAATTGTTTCTACGGCGGGGCAAATCAGATTTTATGTATGGGTGCCAAAGGTATTGCAAAGCTTTGTAGAAGGGCAGATTTATTCCCAATATCCTACGGTACAAATTTACAAGATGAATGAGGATTATGTCGATGATCGCACCAAGTACCCAGTGAGTTATTCTACTGAATTAGCATTAACGGATAACGAAGCCTTACCAATAAAGACATTTGACAATTTTGAGGTGGATCCACTTGCTGGTATTACTGGCACATTGGCAAAACTAAGTCCAGACAAGTCTGAAGAGCTTTGGATCCAGATTTTAGCGCGACCAATTGCAGACGATTGGCACAAGAATACCACTGACAAATGGATTCAAAAAGTTAAATCCGGTAAGCGCACCATTCTAGGCGGAACCGGAATAGACTGGACTTGGCTAGTGGAGGCACTTGGGGCGCTATTTCGTCCACCGGCTGGTGGGACAAATTCAGAAGTAACTGTAGAATTGTCCGAACGCGATAAAACCCGTATTGCGAAGGCTGAAGAAAAGGCCACCAAACTTGGTTATGAAGTAAAAATTCGGTTGGCTTATCTAGGGCAAAACCAGACTGACGCCAGATTAAACATGCAGGCGCTGGTGGGAACTTTTAAACAATATAATTCTACAAATCTTAATGGCTTCAAACAGGTTGGCGGGAGTTTCAATCCTGCCGATCTCGATGCTTATAAAATGCGACAGTTTAGTGACCGTGGATTTATTTTAAATATTGCAGAACTTGCTTCGGTTTATCATTTGCCACATACATCGGTAGAAACACCGAATATTGTTTGGGCGAATTCCAAAACTGCAGAACCGCCAGCAAAGTTACCAATGTTGACCGGTGATGCCAAAAATGATGAAAATATCTCTGCTTTTGGTTTGACTAACTTTAGGGGCATCAATCATCAATTTGGCTTGCTCAGGCGAGATCGTTCGAGACATATCTACATTATTGGGCAGACCGGAGCGGGGAAAAGTGGCTTGCTGGAGCTCTTGGCCCTCTCAGATGTATTTTATAATCAGGGCTACTGTATTATTGATCCGCATGGCGATTTTGCGATCGATAATCTTCGCTTTATTCCCGAATCACGCGTAAAGGACGTAGTGTATTTCAACCCTGCCGACACAGCTTTCCCCGTTGCGTTTAACCCATTAGAGATTACTGATCCGGCGCGCAAGCCAAACATTTGCTCTGAGGTAATTGGCGTATTAAAGCGGATGTTCGGTGAATCGTGGGGGCCAAGGCTAGAGCATATTCTGCGCTACACTTTGCTTGCCCTGCTCGATAGACCATCTACGACCCTGCTAGATATCTCGAGATTATTAACAGATAAAGAATTCCGTAAAGAAACGCTTGATTATTGTAAGGATGTGACAGTATTGCAGTTCTGGAAACATGAATTTGGACAATGGAACGAAAAACAGGTTAACGAATCAATCGCACCAGTTTTAAACAAAGTAGGCGCATTTACAGCCAACCCAATTATTCGTAATATTATCGGCCAGCCTAAGTCCTCGTTTGACATTCGCAAGATCATGGATGAAGGCAAAATCTTGGTGGTTAATCTATCTAAGGGCTTAATCGGCGAGGATAACGCAGCAATTCTGGGTGCTTTCCTAGTTACAAAGGTGCAACTCGCAGCGATGTCGCGTTCGGATATCCCACTTGTTGAGGATCGTCGCCCATTCTATCTTTACGTAGATGAGTTCCAGAATTTCGCCACGGATTCGTTTGCGGTAATTCTTTCCGAAGCCCGCAAATATGGTCTAAATCTTACCGTAGCAAATCAATATGTCGCCCAAATGACCGATTCGGTGCGCGATGCGGTATTTGGCAACGTAGGCACGACAATTTCCTTCCGCGTATCGGCTGACGACGCGCCAATGCTTGTAAAGCAATTTGAACCGACATTTGATGAGTCTGATATCATTCAGCTTAACAATCGCCACTTCGTAATTTCTATGATTATTAATGGCGAGAAAGTCCCTGCTTTCTCTGCTACCACTTTATCTATTCCTAGCACACCAAAGGACAACCTAAATGCAATTATCGAGCACTCGCGCGAAGAGTTTGCTCGACCTCGCGCCGATGTTGAATCTGAGATCCGTGAAACGATTGAGCAGTCAGAGAAATACAAAAAAGATCTAGCTGACTCCGGTAGACAAGATGAAGCCGGCGCAAATGGCGGGGAAAAGCCAATCTTTAGGCCCCTGTCTAGTACCGAACATAAACCGAACTTAAAATATGAGCGTACGCCGCAAGGCGATTTTATGCGCCAAAAGTTAAGTCCAAACACCGCTGAAGGTAAAGAAAGATTGGGGCTAAAGGATTTAGCAAAGGTTTTAAACGAACAGAGAAGCGAAGAAGAGCCAAGAAAGAAAGAGAAGGCTAAAAAGGGAAAGAAATCTAGTAAAAAAAGGAAAAATTCCACCCCTGTTGTTCCCTCTGTTAAGCCAGAAATCGAGTACCAGGAGAAATCAGGGGTGGCAATCGAACCAACGCATGATCCGCTTCCCTTATCTACCCCTGTTAAAAGAACGGATGACTTCGCGGATAAAGATAATTCAGTCGACGGATTTCTAGCAGTAAAGCATTAAGTATCAAAAAATCAACGCAGGGAATTAAAAATTAAATTTTTGGATGGGTAGAAAATAAAAAACGAGAATTTGGACGGAAAGTCAGTTTTGATTTTCAATATAGCTTTAATGTCGCACAATGCATATTTTAAGACATTACGCTTATGTTAAAAAGACGGTAAGTTAATCGTCTAAAATAGCTGTATAATTCTAAGCGGGCGGGAAGGGTGCTTAAAAATAAAAAATCTTAATGTACGATCCTTGTTTAATAATTACGAACTTAGACTTACTCATTGCTATTTTTACAACGTAGGTCAAGAAAAAAATCTCCTAATTTTGGAGATTTTTTTCATTGCTAAGTTGATAAAAATAGCATTCGTAAATCTGGTCTAAATCTCATTATGTTCGTAATTATTAAGCAAGGATCGTCTCTCAATGTTTTTATCTGTAACCCCTGTTTTGATCTGGATTCTGTCTAAAGTTTTCCACAGCGAATTTTTGAATTTGACTTTTCCCCATTTTGTTTCCCTACTTTGTATTTTTCCCTGTTTTCGGCTGGATATTTCTCCACTATTGTTTGCAATGTCTTGAACAAATACCGAACAAATGCCGAACAAGAGAAGAGAATGATACTATAGAACAAATACCGAACAATTCCCTGTTATTTCCAGTATGCTTTGCCTTCAACGCGCACATCTATATATTGAAATCCATCTATGCCCTGTTCCGATAGATAGCGAATCATCCGATAAGCGTCTTCAACCGAAACAGCGGTATCGCGATCGATTAGAAGCTTAATATAACCAGCATATCCATCGAGATAGAAGTCGACCTCACGAATAGTGTTAGACGGAATAACTACTTTGGTGGGGTTATAACCAAGATCACGAAAATCTTGTTCGGCTTGACCAATGTATGTGCGCATACGGCTGGTAATTTTGCTACCAGAGCCGGAATCCTCGTCAATGATTTCAATTGTAGGATCATATGAAATCTTTTCTTCAGGTGAGGAGGTTCGGCTTGGCTCGCCACCACTGCCAAAGAAAGTAAAAACAATAGCAACTAAAACAACGGCAAGAAGCAAAAATCCAATAATAGTAAGGAAAATTCGAGAGGCCTTCCTTAGCTTGTCTTTTTTGCGGGCAGCGGCACGTTCGTTAGCAGTTTCTAGGCGTTCCCTTTTCTCGCCAATAGTACGGCCAGAGCGAAAACTAGAGTTACGATTAGCGCGACGCTGGACTAGCTTGGGCGGGGTCTTGCCCTCAGCAGATTCACTCACTTTTTGCCCCTTCAAGGACAATGGCCGCTAAGCGGGTCGCTGCATCAGTACGGGCTTCAGTGTGTAGGTGTTCAGCCATTTCTTCACGGAGAGCTGGCGATTTGATGAGGTGGCGAATTTCGTTTAGAAGTTTTTGCGGATCGGCAACCATTTGCGAATCTTTGATGACGGTGGCTGCTTTGGCCGATTCGAGACGTTCAGCGTTTTTGACCTGATGTCCGCCGGGCAAAGGCTCAAAAGGCACAAGAATGGTAGCCTTTTTTAGCGCGGCGATTTCGGCGATGGTAGTAGCTCCGGCACGCGACACTATAATGTCGGCGGCGCCCATAAGTTCATTCATGGTGGTGTTAAATTCCCACATGCGAAAATTTGATTCAAGGCTGGCCTTGTCCCAGTTCTCATATTGCTTAAGATCGACCATATTCTCATAATGTTTGCGGCCGGCCACTAATCCTACTGAAGTGATTTTGAGTAGTTCTGGCAAAATGGCTCGCGTAGCTTCATTGAGATTTTCGGACCCTTGTGAGCCACCAGTAATTACAACGAGGGGTTTGTCTGGATTAAAAGAAAAAGCTTTTTTGAGTGAAACTTCTTTACTTTGGCTGACGGGTTTAAACTCTGGACCAATCGGAATGCCAGTCCAGACATAATTCGGATGAGCGGACATCACGTCTTCAGACGGAGGAACACCGAAGGCTACTTTTTGAGCGTGCTTCATAAGAATACGGTTGGCTAGTCCTGCTACTGCGTCGGACTCATGAATAATAAAAGGGATTTTAAAAAGGCGTGCGATCAGTCCGACTGGGAGACACACATACCCACCTTTCAGAAAAATAATGTTTGGACGGTTGGCTTTGGGAAGAAGCCGGCAAAAACTAGTAATTAGACCACCAATAAAGCCAAAAAAGCCCAGAATATTGCCAATGATAAGGTCTTTTATGGTGACGCCAAAATGAATGAAATAATCACGAAAAGACCAGTTGGAATAACGATGGAATTTGCCAGCCGGCAAACGCCTGACACAAATGTAGGAAGTCTTTCGAGAGGGCTTTTTGCCTTCACCCCAAGCTACGCCGATTTCAGTGGTAAGCTTGGTGACGTTTTTGTAGTATTTAAAATCAGTCCAAAATTCAACCGCTGCGCGGGGTTTTTCCTTCAAAATCTCACGGACTACGGCGACGGCTGGAGTGATGTGCCCTCCGGACCCCCCGCCGACTGCTAAAATCTTCATGCTGTATTACCTCCCTACTAGTATAACACGAAATTTGTAAAACTAAGCCAATCGCAAAAGCAATGAAAACCATGCTGGTGCCACCATAAGACAAAAGTGGCAAGGTGATACCCGTGACTGGCACAAGTGAGGTCATCGCCATGATATTGACAACGACTTGAGCAAGAAGCCAGGAAAACACCCCGACGGTAAATAGACGCTCATTAGAATCAGCAGTGGTTGAAGCAACCTTTAACATCCGAAGTAACATAATGCCAAAAACGATAATTATCAAAAGTAGGCCAACAAAGCCGAAGGTTTCACCCATAATAGCAAAAACCGAGTCGTTGATAGACTCTGGTAAATACCCAGTGGCTTGAACTGAATTACCAATACCAACGCCAAAGAAACCACCTACGCCAATTGCCATCATCGCATTTTCAATATGATAAGTAGAATCGCTACTTTCACCACCGGTGAGCGTAGCGATCCAGGAATCCACGCGTTGCATACGGTGGCTGGATGTGGCAACTGCACCAACGGCAATAGTTAAAACAACCGCTACCATGATGAGATATTGCTTGGTAGGAACACCGGAAACTAGCAGCATGCCAAAGATAATTGCAATAAGTGCCACGCCAGTACCAAGATCGCCTTGGGCAACAACTACAAGAAGCAAGGACACGCCACAGACCACTGCGAGTGGAAGCCAGAATTCACGCCATTTACCGATGTTCCCTTCTGCTTTTTTACGAGTAATATAATCCGCAAGATATATCGCAAGAGCAATCTTGAGAAACTCGGCGGGCTGAAAACTGATAATACCAAGATTAAACCAGCGGCATTCGCCAAGCTCGCACTTAACTAGCGATGAGCCAACTTTTGCTAAAAACCAAAGAGCAACAGATAGAATAATTGCAATTATCAAAATAGGTTTGGAATATTTTTCAAGATATTTATAAGGAATAACCTTGAAGGCTAGAAAAAAAGCTATTAGTGAGAGCAAGACAGAGCGAAGTTGCCCCAGAAAAAACGAGTTCGGGTCATAATCGGTGCCATAGGTAGAATTTAAAACATTGGCACGCATGGGGCCAATTGCATAAATTACGATCAGCCCAATCGCCATAAGGCCAAGTGTTGCAAACAAAATCGCTAAATCGGATTTATGTTTGCGATTTTTCATAGTGCGCCTCCAGTAGCAGCGATAAAGACGCCAAGCAAAGCACAGACGCCAGCGATGATCCAGAAACGCATTACGATTTTAGCTTCGCCCCACCCTTTTGCCTCTAGATGATGATGGAGTGGTGCCGAAATGAAAACTTTTTTATGGAAAAACTTTTTTGAAACAAGTTGAATAAGGCTGGAAGCGGTTTCGACTACGGCTGGCAAGCAAATAACCGGCAAAAGTAAGAATGAGTTCGTCATCATGGCAACTACACCAAGCCCTGCTCCAAGCGCGAACGAACCAGTATCTCCCATCATGAAGCGTGCAGGCGGTACGTTAAACCAGATATAGCTAAGGAGCCAGCCAACCACCGTCATACAAAAACCAAAAAGCATCATATTGCCTTGATACATGGCAATAATACCAAAAGCGCCGTAAGCCATCATGGCGAGACCACCGGAAAGACCATCAAGCCCATCAGTAATATTGACGGCATTAGAGGTGGCCACTACGGCAAAGGCAAAGATTAGAATAGTAGCAAGAACACCAACCTCGAAATTGCCAAGAAATGGTACTAAGATCGTAATCCAACCAAGTTTTACGGCAAAGAACCAACCCAAAGTGAACCCAACTACCGAAATTAGGAAAAACTTTACTGGTCCACGCAAACCAGCTGCGCCCCGCCCCGAACCAAAAATATTAATGACATCGTCAATGACGCCAACTAAGGCGCCGCCGAGGAAGCCAACGAGCGGGAGCCAAGTTTGACCACGATCAAGATTAAAAATCCAGGTGACGAGCGTGACAGCAATTACGCCGATCAGTCCAGCCATAGTTGGAAAAACATGTTTAAACTTATGGGCGTGGAGCTTGGTCATGATTGGGAGTGATTCCCCGTCGACAGTAGTCTTTTTTTGTTTTTTCCAAAACTTATATTTATAAGCAAAGTGCGTATAGAATGGCGTTAATATCATTGAAAACGAAAATCCAGCTAAGGCTAGCAGAAGACCATAAAACATTTCGTCATTTATATTCATATTTATACCTTTGGTTTAATTTTTAAATAATCGATCAAATAATTCGAAATCGAATCGAAGAGGTTACTCGCAATTCCACCGTCTAAGTATTGACCCTCTCCCCACATTTTAACCATTATCACGTATTTTGGCAACTCCCCACTTGTGGCCACAAAGCCAATATAAGTACCAACTGTTTCACTCATGGTGTCGTCGTAGGCGCCATCCTTGACAACCTGAGCGGTACCAGATTTACCACCCACATCGTATCCAGTACGATCAATGCCAGCACGAGCTTTGTAATTACGGTTGTTAATCAGCATTTCCCGCATCATCGCTGAAGTATCGGCAGTAAGAATTTGATCAGAAATAAGATCATCTCGCGAAGCTGGTATTAGTTCTCCGTCTTTTAATGTGCCAGCAACAACGGTAGGAGTACGATAATAACCACCGTTTACTACGGCCGAAAAGGCGGTTGCCGTTTGGATCATGGTAATTCCGAGGTTTTGGCCAAAGGTCATATTGGCATAGACTGAATCGCGGCCCCAACCTTCGTTTGGATCTGGGATATATCCTTCAGCCTCAATTAACTCAATGCCAGTAGCCTGGCCGAGACGAAACTTATTATAGTAATAGTCATAGAGTTTTTCGCGGCCGGTTTGATTAATTGAGGTGGTATCACCACCGAGGAGCTTAAGCGCATAGATGGAGCCGGTGTTAAGCGACCAATACAGTGCTGTTCTCATATCAATCGTACCATACAGCATTGCACGCTGCTCGGCATTCTGGATTTTCCAGCCATCAACAATTTCGTAACCTTGGTTAAAATATGTAGTAGCTGGAGTCATTAAGCCTTCATTGATAGCGGCAGAAAAGGAAAAATTCTTGCAAACAGAGGCAGGCTCGTAAGGGATTTCGGTAACATAATTGACGTAAGCCGAAGCGTCTTTGACATTACCATAATCGCCTGGATTGTAATTTGGTAAGTTGGCCATAGCAACCACCTTGCCGGTGTTTGAATCCATCACTAGGGCCGCGGCATTGGTGGCAGCGGTGTTATCAATGGCAGTTAGGGCTAACTCTTCAATTCCCTTCTCCAAACCACGATCGATAGATAGAACTATGTTTTCTCCATCCTCGGCAGGAATTTTAATATTATCATTGCCAATAGAGAGTGCAACTTTGTTGACATCGGCAGTAGTTTTGATCAGGCCCTCTTTGCCGGCAAGAGTATTATTAAGCGAGCCTTCAACTCCGTATTGCCCTATGCCATCAGAATTAACAAAGCCAAGTAGACCCGAAGCAAGATCACTCTCTGGATAGACTCTTTGGTTAGTTTTTTTCAGCCAAATTGCTGGAGCTCCGGAGTTGGCAATGTCTTCGGCAACCTGACGAGGCACGTTTTTGGCCACAATGGCGTAACGCAAGCCTTCTGTAGCATAGAATTCATCGATATCACCGACGGCATAATCCTTGGCATATTTGGCAATTACTTCTTTTATAGTGTCCTTTTCGGTAACTGCTGGGTCAATGATGATTTGATAGGTGGATTGGTTCAACACGATTGCAACTGGTTCGTTGTTGTCCATCATATAGATTTCCCCTCTTTTTGGTGTGATAGTCTCTAACAAAGTGTGTTGCTCGTCGGCTTTAGCGACCCACATATTATGCTCAATAATTTGAATGAAAAAAAGCCGCACGACTATAATCGCCAATGCAGCTAAAACAATGTTTCGTAAAATCCTAAATCTAGTATTGTAGCTATTCTGCGACATATCCGGTTACCGCCGCGTTTTCCATAGCCGCAGCGACAGTGCTGTTTCTGGCCGTAGCGACAGAGGTAAGACGCGCCTTTTCTACTGCGAGGTCTTCTTTTTTGGCGGTCATTTCAGTTATTTCTGATTCCACGGAAGATAATTCATAGTCAAAACTAGTGGCTTTGGTGCCTTCGGCAACATAGATTAGGGCAAAGATCAAAGTGAGCATGCCGATGATGATAATTTGAGAGATTGAGCCTAAGCTCCTTTTGGTGTGGCGGATGGTGTTTCTGTTGCGAGCAAAACTATTGCCGACAACTTGCCGCCTGGTGACGTAGGTTTGACTAATCATTGTTTATTATTGTCCTCGCTATGTTTATGTTTGTTTTTCTTCCCTTTCTTAGTCCGGGGGCTTTTATAGGCAGAGCTATAAGTAACCTATAAAAGCTTGCCCGGGAAGGTCATACACTCCACACTCTCCGTGTGAACTCTAAAT
>CAYYYH010000017.1:0-15627 GCA_964476395.1 uncultured Candidatus Saccharibacteria bacterium
GCGGTTTCATAATCCAGGCGCTGATTGATAGTAGCAACGATGCCGTTTTTAAAGAGAGTGCCAATTAATTCGGTCACAGAAAGGCCGAGCGCTTTTGATAGCTCGTCAACAGTGATAGAACCAGCAATTTGAATGGTTTTTTCTTCCATAGCGCTCCTTTCTGCATTTTAGAATACGTAAAAAATAAATATCTCTTTTCATTTTATCACATTTCTAGAAAATTTGCTATATACCCCTAAATCGAAGGAATGTGATGCGAGATTTCCAATGGTTTTATTATGAACCATTGGGACTTGTACTTTCCAATGGTTTTTGCTATAATAAAGGCAAACGGACAATATAATAAGGAGAAATATGTACACGACTACGATTAACCAAAATGGGATGATTCTTTTAAACAAGGCTGCTCGCGAAGCATTGGGGGTAAAACTGGGCGACCGCGTGATGATTCGCACCGATAAAAAGCGTGCTACGGTGGAACGTGAAATGACTGGGGAGGAGGCTCGTGCCTACATGGATTCGCTTTTTAGTGCAGATACCAAGAAACGCATCAAAGAGAACGCTGGAAAAACCGTGCGCGAGATGATGGATGAATGGCGTGAAAGTGGCGGGTTCAGAAAAGAAATGGAGGAAGAATATGGCACAGACTGATTCTATTGATACAAATTTAATTGTGCACTATCTGATCGGTGATAGTCCAAAACAGTACAAGGTTACCGATAAATTGTTGAGTTCTCCCGGGGCGCAACATTTCATCAGCGATTTGGCGATTTCTGAATGTGTTTATGTACTTGAAAAAATTTATCGAATGTCTCGTGAGACTATAGCTGATCTGATGTTCTTTTTCCTGACGAGATATAGCGGAGTAGTAATATGCAATAATGAACTAATCAGCATCGCTATGCCACTTTATCTTGCTCACCCTAAATTATCCTGGAACGACTGTGCCCTGGCTGCCGAGGCGGAGGTCAGACACCACGAACCGCTTTTTACTTTTGATAAAAAGCTTGTGCAACAATTACCGCAAGCAAAGCTGCTCGACTAATTTTTGCCGCACTTGTTAAAAGTGTGTTATAATAGAGATACTTTCCCCGGTAGCTCAATGGTGGAGCAAGAAGCTGTTAACTTCGAGGTTGCCAGTTCGAGTCTGGCCCGGGGAGCCATTTTTTTGTAACCAAAAAAGTCAAAAAGAGGCAGACTCGGACTCGGGCTATCGCCCTCGTTGCGAGTCAAAGCCCGGGGAGCCATTTTTTTGTAACCAAAAAAGTCAAAAAGAGGCAGACTCGGACTCGGGCTATCGCCCTCGTTGCGAGTCAAAGCCCGGGGAGCCATTTTTTGATGGTAGCGGTGGGTGCATCTTGGAAGAAACGGTGGCCGGGTTGCCATTCCCCACCCTTAGCGATGGCTTTTATTTTTAGGTCACTGTCACCGAGGTCGGAAGAATGCGAAGTGCAAAATGGAATTACAGTTTTACCGGTAAAATCCTGAGTTTTGACAAACGCATTAACGGGCCAAGCGGCAATACCCCACCAGATTGGGTAGCCTATGATAACACGGTCGTAAGACGACCAGTTTGGCACTACAGTATTTTTTAGTTCGATATCACGAAGTTCTGGATTGTTGTGCTCCCTAGAGCAACGCGAATCGTCGTCCATCCATTTTAAATCGTCGGCCGTGTAAGGTTGGGCTGGAACGATTTCGAAGAGATCCGCAGAGATATTTTTGGCAATCTCTTCGGCAACTCTTTTGGTGTGCCCTTCGGCAGAGTAATATATAATTAGTGTTTTCATAATCTACTCCTTTTTATTATTTTAGCCGCTAAATATAACTTTGAAAAGTCCTAGCGAGGCCAGAAGCATAATTAGGCCTGCTACAAGGATACCGATAATTACGGCAGTCATGGTCTTTTTAAAATCAAGATTTAGGATACTGGCAGCGAGAGTGCCGGTCCAGGCGCCGGTGCCGGGGATCGGAATAGCCACAAAAAGAAAGAGCGCAAAATATGTACCATGGCTCCCTGCTTTCTTTAGTAGTTTTTCGCCACCTTTTTCGCCTTTTTTGAGGCAGAAATTGCAAAACTGCCTGAGTGGCTTCCAGTTTTTCTGAGCGCCCCATTCTAGAAATTTGCGAGCAAAGAAATAAATAAACGGAACTGGAATAATATTGCCGATAATGGCTACGATCAGGACGAGCCATTCTGGCAGTCCAAGATCCATGCCGATAGCAACTGGAATTGCACCACGAAGCTCTACTAAAGGAATCATTGAAATGATTAAAACTATGAGGATTTTCCAAATCATGGGTTTATTATAGCATTGTTTTGACATTGACAGGAATAATCAGCCAGTGTATTATTGTACTAGTTAAATAATACAATAAGAGGAAAAATGAACAACTTCGACAATAATTCACCAGTATATCTACAGATTGCGGAAAGAATAGCGACGCAGATATTCGGCGGAAAATTAGCACCTGGAGTGCAGCTTCCCTCTGTACGCGAGATCGCCTTAGCCGAAAAGGCGAACCCAAACACCGTGCAAAAAGCGTTAGCGGAGCTAGAATTAGAAGGCTTGATTATTAATAAGCGGACAATTGGTAAGTTCGTAACAGATGACAGAGAGTTAATCTCTGAAAAACGCGAGGATTACGCAGAGAATTTAACGCATAATTATGAGAATAAGATGAGCGAGATTGGCGCTGAGGTAAGGATGCCAAAAATTCTATGGCTGAATGACGAGGCGGCGGAGCTGCTGGATAAAGTCGAGCAAATGGAAGAAGAAAAAAGGAGCAAGCGATGGTTCTTTTAAAGTGTAAAGGCCTGAGTAAAAAATTTGCTCAAAAGCAGGCTCTTAGCGACGTAAATATAGAGGTTACAGCGGGTAAAATTGTGGGGTTACTTGGCCCAAATGGTTCGGGCAAAACCACGCTCATCAAGTTGATAAATAATTTACTCACGCCGAACGCGGGTGAGATTTTGGTGAACGGAAAACAGCCCGGCGTGGCTAGCAAAAGCATGATTTCCTACTTGCCGGAGCGGACTTATTTTAGCCGTAACGTGAGCGCGAAAAAGGCTTTGGAATTTTTCGCAGATTTTTACAAAGATTTTGATATAAAGCGGGCGCGAAAACTGCTGAAAGATTTGGACTTAGATGAGGATCAGCGAATTTCGGCGATGAGTAAAGGCATGCAAGAAAAAGTACAACTGGTACTAGTGATGTCTAGGCGAGCAAAGCTTTACATCTTAGATGAGCCACTAGGCGGGGTGGATCCGGCGACGAGGGATTACATTTTGGATACGATTCTGACGAATTTTAACGAGAAGGCGAGTTTGATAATCTCGACACACCTAATTTCGGACGTGGAACGGATTCTAGATGAGGTGATCATGATAAATAAAGGACGCGTGGTAATGCAAGAGGAGGCGGACGTTTTGAGAGCAAAATACAAGACTTCGATAGACGCAATCTTTAGAAAGGAACTTAAAAATGCTGGGTAAACTATTAAAATACGACCTGAAGGCAAACTTTAAGTTTTTGGCGATTTTTTATACACTAGCCTTGGCGTTTGCAATAGGTACAAGGATACTGTTTGCGATAAATGATTCCCTGTTTTTGACGATTTTAGCTTACATTTTTAACGGCACGACGATTGCGATGATCGCGAATATTTTAATCAATAATTTGATGCGACTATGGGTGTATTTTAGGGGGAATTTGTATGGTGACGAAGGGTATTTGATGCATACTTTGCCGGTGCCGCGCAAATGTTTGTACACCTCAAAGTTTTTGACGGGGCTGATTACTCTAACCGCAAGCACAGTGGTGATAGTGGCAACCATGGCGATAGCGTGGCTGACACCGGAAAGTTTTGAAGGACTCAAGAATTTCCTAGCACCGATGGCGGAAATTTTAGACAGCACGGCGATAGAAATAGTGTTATTAATGATTTTCGTGGTGTTTTTGGAAGTTTTTGTGATGCTGATTTCGGGGTATACGGGGGTGATTTTGGGACACAAAAAGCTAAATAACCGAGTGAGGTGGTCGGTACTATTTGGGTTGATTTGCTATTTCGTAATTCAGCTGGTTATTCTCGCCGGCATGTTCATTTTGGCCGGAATCAATCCAGAAATCGGTGAGCCTTTGCTTTCTAGCGAGCAGCTCGTGCCGGATATTAGTGTGCTAAAACCGGTCTATATCCTGTCGATTGTGCTCTATCTTGTCTTAGTAGCGGTAGATTTTGTACTGTCTCAAAAATGGTTTAAGAGGATTGATCTAAATTAAACTGTTGGAGAAAATTGAGGGCCTTTCTAGCCATCTTGGGATCGCGAAAATCCATTGGGAAAAAGCCATCTAGAACATAATTAGTGGCGAGAATTTGCTTTTCACTCTCAAAAAGGTTGTCGTCAAACCAAATAAAATCAGAGTCTAGGTCGATGGCTTCGGTTTTAAGATTTTCCCAATCAGTGGGGTGAACCTTGTCTTTAAGCTCGTTCACAAGATCATCTGGTAATTCCCCACGCAGTGCCTCGGGGGCATGGTTGACACCATATTTACAATGAGTGGTTAGCCAATAAAGCGAGTCTCCATAGTTGTCTAAACAATAGCGTAATAGTGCGATAATGTCCTCTTTTGGTGAGGCAGTTCCTCGCAAAACGCCGTCTACATCGAAATAGATTTTATCAATTTTTTGCATCAGAAAAGTGCTCCTTATAGTATTTGAGCAAGTTGAGATCCCGCAACGTCACAAAAGCACCGCCGTAATTTTGGGGTTCGTTTTTTCTGAGTTCTTTTAGATGTTTTTTCTTAAAATCAATGATGAAATCCAGGTCTTCCCAGACAGGAATAAAACCTTCAAAAACCTCTTCTGAGGTATAATTTGTTCCCACCTCCGACTCTGGTGTAGCAATATAAACGTAGGAAATACATCTGGTGGCTGGTCTTTGGTTTAACTTTCCTTCTTTTTTCTCGCAAAAATAACCAATTGGCTTAATGTGGCTGATTTCATAGCCAATTTCTTCCCTAGTTTCGCGACGAAGCGCTGTTTCGATGGTCTCGCCAGAATCCATGCCACCACCCGGGATTTGATAGTAGTTATGCTTGGTAGATTTAACTAAGCCAATCTTTCCTTTTTTGTTAAATATAAGGCAGCGGACGCTAAACCTGTACTTGGTTGGCCTTAATTCAGTTTCAAAACCAAAATCAGCATCACTGATTTCGCCTAAATAAGTAGTTAGAGCCAAACGTTCCTCTTTGGTTGCACCATCCGGGAATAAAGGCTCTTGATATTTTTTGTCCATAATTCGATTATAACATGCTAAAATGGAGAAAAGGAGTGTGTTATGCTTGCAAATAATCGACTTTTAATAGGTAAAACTGAAGACAAAAAAGAGCTTGCAATTTTACCACAGATGGCGAACCGCCACGGCTTAATTACTGGGGCCTCGGGTTCAGGAAAAACCATTACTCTAAAGGTTATGGCGGAAAGTTTTTCGGACGCTGGAGTACCGGTTTTTCTTGCTGATGTTAAGGGTGATTTGGCCGGGACAGCGGTAGATGGCGAAATTACTGAGGCAGTGCAAAAAAGATTAGACAAGCTAGCAATAAAAGATTTTGAGGCAAAGTCGTTCCCTGTCAGGTTTTGGGATTTGTTTGGTACTGAAGGGCATCCAGTAAGAGCAACTGTAGAGTCGGTCGGACCAGAGGTGCTCTCGATTATGTTGGGGCTTTCCGAAGCACAAGAAGGCAACCTTGCGATTGCGTTTGCGATAGCAAAAGATGAAAATTTAGCCCTGATTGATTTGAAAGATTTACGTGCGGTCTTGCAATACGTAGCTGAAAATAAGGACAAATTTTCTACTAGATATGGCAATATCACCACGCAAAGTATTGGGGTGATACAGAGGTCGCTTCTGACTTTGGAAAACCAAGGCGCGGATCACTTCTTTGGGCAACCAGCACTAGATGTAAATGATTTCTTTGCTTGTGAAGATGGAAGAGGGGTGATTAATATCCTGCACGCGGTGACGCTGTTTGAGAGCCCAGATATGTATGCAGCGTTTCTCTTGTGGTTGCTTACGACACTCTTCTCTACTTCGCCAGAGGTGGGAGATTTGGACAAACCGAAGTTGGTTTTCTTCTTTGATGAGGCACATCTACTCTTTAACGGGATGCCGACTTATAGATTGAAGCGAATTGTGCAGATAGTGAAGTTGATTCGTTCACGCGGAATTGGGCTTTATTTCATCTCCCAGAGTCCGACGGATATTCCAGATGAGGTGTTGGCACAGATGGGAAACCGCGTACAGCATTCACTCCGTGCTTATACGCCGTCGGAACAAAAAGCGGTGCATGCGGCGGCGCAGGCCTTTAGGACTAATCCGAAATTTGATACAGAGAAGGCTATCTTGGAACTTGGCACTGGTGAAGCTTTGATTTCCTTCCAGGATGAAAAAGGCGCCCCAGAGATAGTGGAGCGAGCGACGATTTTGCCACCTCAGAGCAAGATGGGGGCGATTGACGGAATTACGCGCAACAAGGTGATAAATGGCAGTCCACTCTGCGGTAAGTATGATGAAGCGGTGGATCCAGAGTCAGCTGCAGAGGTGATTCAACAAAAAGCCGATACTAAGGCAGCGGAGGAACAGGCTAGATTAGAGGAAGAAGCGGCCGAGAAACAACGGATTGCGGCCGAAAAGGCTGCCGAGAAAGCCGCTAGCGAGCAAGAAAAATTGGCCGAGAAGGAACGTATTGCCGCCCAGAAGGCGCTAGAGAAAGCAGAAGCGGAACGTATCAAGGCTGAGGAGAAAAGGCGCGCACAGGCCGAAAGAGAGGCCAATAAGACCAAAAAACAAGTTAAGAGCAAGACTGATAGATTCCTTGGTAATGTAATTGGCTCGGCCGGTAGCGCAATTGGACGCAAAATTACAGATAAAATTTTAAAGGACATCTTTAAATAATGCCAAAGATTTCCATTGTTATCCCAGTTTATAATGCTGAGAAATACTTAGAAAGGTGTTTGGATTCAATTTTGTCGGCTCTTGAGAACTTTACGGGGGAGGTTTTAGTGGTAGATAATGGCTCAAACGACGGTTCCCTTGCGATTTTGAAAGAATACTCGAATAATTACCCCAAGATAATTGAGGTTTTGCGATGCAACGCGCCTGGAGCGGCAGCAGCACGTAATTTTGGGGCAGCTAAAGCAAAGGGCGAATATCTTTGGTTTATAGATGCAGATGATTATATTTCTGAAAATGCGATAAGTAAACTGGTTGACAAAGCTGACGAAACAGAGGCGGATCTTGTAATGATGGGTGCAGAAAGGATTTACCCAAATGGCCATAAAAACTATCTTTCCCCTGTTTCGCCCGAAGAAGCAAATTATAAGAGTCGGTTTGTGCGTTATGGGATGGGGCCGTGGCAAGTTTTAATACGGCGAAGATGGTGGGAGGAACACGGATTTCGCTTTAGAGAAGGGTTAATCCATGAGGACATGGAGCTGATGTCGGCGCTTATTCTCTATACTGATAGATTTGCCTGCGTAGATGAACCCCTGTATTTTTACGTTCAAAATGAGGGATCTGTGCTACATAAGAAGATATTTGATCCGCATATTTTTGATATCTTCCCTGTTTTAGAGGGGTTGTATCGAAGATTTGAGAAGGCAGAAGCGGAAGAAAAGTATTATGATGAGCTGGAATGGTTTTTTATTTGGAATCTGTTGCTAGATTCGGCTAATGATTTTGGGAGATTTCCAGAGGGAAAGCCGGGCTATAGACATGCACGCGAAATGTTACGAAAGTACTTTCCAAATTGGCGAAAGAACCGCTTTCTTAAGGCAAAACCATTAAAATTACAGATAAGAATAATATTAAACTACATGAAATAACCGAACAGTACTTTTCGGGGACGGGTCGCTCGCGCCTGTCGTTACAGGGCTCGCGCCCTTCATCCTCGGCCGTAGCCTCCGGACACCCCTCAAAGTACTATTCAGTTATTTCTTGGCTTTTTCTTCTTTTTCGAGTTCTTTGAAGGCGACTTTACCGACCTTGGTCTGAGGTAGTTTGTCGCGGAATTCGTAGGCGGCTGGTAAAGCATAGATTGGAACGTTACGCTCTAAGAGTTCACGGACTTCACGCTCAAGCTTCTTCCCTGGTTTATAGCCTGGCTTCAAGACTACAAATGCTTTTGGTACTTGGCCTTTGTAATGATGATCGATGCCAATCACAGTAGAAGTTAGAACGGCTTCGTGAGAATTGATAACAGATTCGAGGTGAGTTGGGTAAATGTTGTAGCCAGAGGAGATAATAATCCGCTTCAAACGTTGAGCAAAGTAGACCAGCCCGTCTTCGCCAAGATAACCAATATCGCCGGTGTGTAGCCAAAGTTTGCCGTCATCATGGAGACGAATAGCTTGAGCCGTCTCGGCATCATCGCCAAGGTAGCCCATCATCATTAACGGACCAGAGATGCAAATTTCACCTTCTTCACCAGGTGGCAACTGGTTAAAGGTGTCGTTTTTAACGATTTTGAAATCCATATCTGGGAATGGTACGCCGATAATGCCGTCCTTAAAGGTGTCTTCTGGCGAAAGACAGACGGCACCAGACCCCTCGGTGAGACCATAGCCGACGCGGATTTTAGCTGATGAGCCGTGACGAGAGAGGAAGTCATTGACCTTGTCGCGCAATGTTTGATTGAGGGCGTCACCTCCACAGATTACAGCAGTGACAGATTCAAGATCGTTACTTTTTAGCTTGGTATTAACGAGCGCCTCAAATAAAGTAGGCACACCCACGATGAAATTTGGGCTATTTTTCTTAATGATTTCGGCGAATTCTTTATGCGAGAAGGCCGGAATCAGAATACAGCCCATACCTCTACAGAGTGGAGTATGGATACAGATGCCGAGACCAAAACAATGAAAAATTGGCAAGATCGAAAGCACCGTGGCGCCTGGTACAATCTGGCGGATCATAGTAGCATCGCAGAGAGACTCAGCGTTGATATTAAGATTTGACAGCATGACAGGCTTAGGCGCACCAGTGGTACCACCGGAATACATGATCACGGCTAGATCTTCTCCGCCCCGTTCTTCGTGGTAATTACCCTGATAAAAATAGGAGTTGGCAATGAAATCTTCCCAAAGGACGACACGACTATCATTAGATGGCAAACGGACTTTTTTAACGTGGAGTAATTTGTACATACGTTGTTTTAAGAAACCAAGGCCATCAGATGGGCGTACCACGATAATACGCTCCAACTGAGCGGTATCGCGAAGCTTGTAAATCTTATCAAAGACGGCATCAATCACAAGCACATATTTAGATTCGGCAACTTTGATGTAATATTCAAGCTCTTTCTCTGATGACAAGGGGTGGACCATGTTACAAACGGCACCAACCATATTGACGGCGTAAACCATCGTGATGCCTTCTGGGGTATTTGGCATGCAAATTGTAACTCGATCGCCTTCTTTAACGCCATAGTTTTTGAGGGCACGAGCGGTTTTTTCAATTTTCTTGACGAAATTTTTATAAGTAACTTTGTGGCCATAATAGGTATAGGCCGTATTGTCGGGCCATTTTTCGGCGGATTGCAAAACCATGTCTACCATAGAGCAATCTGGATATTCAATACTTTCAGAGATACCTTCCCTGTCGTAAAATTCAAGCCAGGGTTTATCCTGATATTCTTTCTTATTCTTTTTCACAAAAACTCCTTATGATAATTATACCACAAAAGAATATTTTTGGTGAGAGGAGTTTTGAGCACCTATAATGCTTAGTTCCTAGGATAATACTTTTGAATGGCCGGCGAATAATCTTTGTGATCATCAAGGAACTGAGATATGTCTTGTTTGCTCTCTTCTGTTTGCTTTTCATACCATGCTTGGAATTTGTCTTTGTCTTCTGAATTGAAGGAATATTTGATGAAGTATTCAAGCCCTTCGTCGTCTATCCATGGAAGTTCCTGTCTAATTACTGGCAATTTATCGATTGCGGTAACCATATAATGGAGTTCTTCGTCAGAGAGACCGCTTAAATCATTTTGAGGTTCTTGGTTTTCTGGAGATGATTCGGAGTTAGTGACTGGTTCGGGTTCTGGTGCTGGTACTGAATCTGGCTCTGGGGTTAGGGTAGGTTCTTCTACTGGGCGACGCAAGTGAAATCCCTCATCATCGGAATAGGTGTATTTTGGCGGTAAAGGAGCCTTTTTAGCATTACTTGTGCTAGTCAGACCTTCTCTTACGCCGGCTAATATTTTGTTAATTCTATTGTCGATGAAAATGTTAATATCCCGTTTGAACACTTCTAGATCTCGCTTGATGGTTTCGGTAATAGAAGAGACCTCAGCCTCAGCCTCAGGTTCGAAAATAGGCTCTGGTTCTGGCTCTGGGGTAGGTTCTGGTTCTGGGGTAGGTTCTGGTTCTGGTACAGGCTCCGGTTCTAGGGTCGGGGTAGATGGTGAGTCAGATTCAAACACGATGTCATCTGGCTCATCCAGATCTGAAAAGAGTTCTTGTGGGTCGGGTTCGGATATAGGCCCAGCAACTGGCTCAACAACTGGTTCAATTTCTGCTGCTGGTTCTGGCTCTTCTGCTCTTTCGAGAGCCTCCATGGTCATTCGAGCAGCTTTGCGACGGACATCTTCACGAAGAGCATCGATCCTCTCTGGAGTGTAGCGCTGTTTAAGTCGTCCAAAATTACTGTTCGCCATCTCGTACAAATTCTTTATTTCGTCGTCATAGTATTGTTTGGCTTCTGGAGATAGTTTAAGGTGTTTTAGGCTGCCATATTCATCTGGTTCGGAATTGATCTCGCTCCCTAGGCTTTCCCAGGAAGTTGATTCTGGCAAAGTATCCCCTTCTTGAGGTGATTGTACTGATTCGGGTTGCGTTTCGATGCCAGACATTGTGTTTTCTCCTTTTTTAGTTTGGTATGACGCTTATGTTTAGATTGTAGCGAATACTGAGTCATTTGTCAACAAAAAATAGCCCAGAAGGGCTATTTTTTGAATGATTATTTCGTAATTGATAGTGAAATCTTACGACCTTCTTTATCGATATCGAGCACCTTGAAGCTCTTGCGCTCGTTTAAGGTGAAGATTTTCTCTGGGTCCACATCGGAGCCTTCGCCTAGTTCAGAAACATGAACCAAAGCCTCAACGGCTGGGCTGATCTGAACAAATGCACCGAATGGAGTAATCCTGGTGATGGTTCCTTCAACTTTAGAGCCTTTCTTGAGGCCGGCAACTTCAGAGATCCATGGATCTTCGACTAATTGCTTCATAGATAGGGACAAGCGTTCCTTATCAATAGCAATGATTTTGGCCTCGATAGTGTCGCCTACCTTTACGTAATCAGATGGATTGTTGACGCGTTCCCAAGAAATCTCGGAAATGTGCACTAAGCCTTCGATACCATCTACGTTAACAAACACGCCAAAGTCTACGACTCCGGTGACAACGCCTTTGACGATATCGCCAATCTTAAGCTCAGCAAAGCGCTCGGCGAGCCCGTCCTTGATGGCTTCCTTCTCTGAGAAAATAAGCTTATTTTCCTTCTTGTTGGCATCAAGAATACGAGCTTTGATGGGCTTGCCTACTAGAGAATTTAATCTTTGTAGGATTTCGTCTTTGTCGGCGGAACCGACGCGTGGATAATGCTCGGCAGAGAGCTGCGATACTGGCATAAAGCCACGAATACCTTCGTATTCTACTAGCAAGCCACCGCGATTAGCATCAAATGGCGTAACTTCGACGATTTCACCAGCGTCGAGCTTGGCCTGGATCTCGTCCCAACCCTTGTCCTTAACGGCTTTACGAAGCGACAATAGCACGTAACCATCGTCCATTTCGGCCTCAATTACAGAGGTGGTAACTTCGTCGCCCACGTTGAGGTTGCGAGCAAAGGATGCTTCCCTGCGCGGAACGAGCCCAACACCTTGAGGGCCAAGGTCGATTAATATTTCATGTTTTTTAACCGACAAAACCTGACCTTTAACGGTGTCGCCGGCGACAACTTTTTTGAATGAATCTTCGTTTTTCTCTAGAAGTTCATCCATAGTGATTTTTTTGGCATCTGCCATAATTAAAATTTTCCTTCCTTTAGGCCCATTCAAAAGCACCGCTTAGTTTGGCGATGTTTATGAATGAGCCTAAATCTGGTTCAATTATAACAGATCATTATGATATAATCAAGGTATGAGCCAAAAATCGGATGTTGAACAAAAAAGTTGTTCAGCTAAAAACAGATCAGGCGTGAGTAAAAATTCTAATTTTAGCGATTTTGAGAAATTATTAGAACGACTGAAAACGGACTTTAAGGAGTACTATTTTAAGGCCGGAAAAAGGTTCGCCTTCAAGCCTCCCAAGACGATCGTAGTAGGGCCAGATGAGCCAAGGGCCGATCTGCTTTTGCTTCATGAGCTAGGACATGCCACATTGGGGCACAAGGATTTTAAGATCGACGCCACTAGATTAAAGATGGAGAGCGAGGCCTGGGAAAAAGCCCACGAGCTGGCCGATATTTATGGGGTAAATTACGACGAGGATCTGGCGCAATCTGAATTAGATACATACAGGGACTGGCTACACAAAAAATCGCGTTGCCCTGATTGCGGGCTAACGCGATTTCAAGATTCAGACGGGGTTTACCACTGTCCGAGATGCGAAAACTTCACTTAGGCAGCTTTTTTAGCAGGACCACGGCGAGAGATACGACCGCCTTTAGCCCCAGCAATGCGAGCTAACGCAGGGTTAGCAGCAAAGCCACCGGTGTGACCGTTTTGGCCACCTTTTTTACCAATACGAGCATAGAATTCTTTACCGTATTTGGCTTTGTTGGTAGCAGCAGCTTTCATGCCGCCAGCTTTAGTTCCAGCCATTTCTAGAACTCCTATTCTGCCCACCATATTTAAAATTAATCACCACCCTATCAGAGTGTATGAGTACATTATATCATAGTGCTTAAAGTTTGTCAATATGCTTTTTCTTAAAATTATGTTTTAATTATTTTAATTTTGCCGAACACTTTTTTGTGATTTTTTGCACAAAATGTGGAAAAAAGTACTTGACAGTATGCATTTTGTGATATAAACTAGGGGTAGTTTTAAGTAGATTAAACTGCGAGGCTACTTAAAATACATGTATGACCTTGGAATCGCCTTCTATCGGGCGATTCCCCTTTTTTATAGATCTTTTTTCGTGATATAATGAGGACATGATTAAGATCAAGAGTGTAAGCAAATATTATGGGGATAAAAAAGCGCTAGACGGAGTGTCATTTGAGGTAAAAAGCGGGGAGATTTTTGCTTTTATTGGCCATAATGGAGCCGGCAAAACGACCTTAATTAAGTCGATCTGTGGAATTCTGGATTTTGACGAGGGCGATATTTTAATTGATGGCAAGTCTATCAAGAATGAGCCAATTGAGTGCAAAAAGAAAATGGCGTATGTGCCAGATGACCCAGAGCTATATGAGGATATGAAGGCGATCTCATTTATTAATTTTGTGTATGATATGTATGATGTGCCAATAGAGGTAAGGGAGCGCAATACTGAGCGATTTGCCAAGATGTTTGGGATGGAGGGCGAACTCAACAATGTAATTAAGTCTTTTTCGCATGGGATGAAGCAAAAGATTGCGTTGATTGCGGCACTAGCGCATGAACCAAAGATTCTTATAATGGATGAGCCATTTGTAGGATTAGACCCTAAAGCAATTTTTGACATGAAAGAGGTAATGCGCGAGGTAGTAAAGAAAGGCGGGACGATCTTCTTCTCTACTCATATCCTGGATATGGCCGAGAAGTTGTGCGACAGAGTGGCGATCGTAAAACAAGGTAAGCTGATAAAAGTTGGTGGCATGAAGGAAATTCGCGGGGATAAGTCGCTCGAAAAAGTATTCTTAGAGCTCGAGGCAAAATGAACAAGCTATTTTCCCTAGTCAAGGCAACGATGTCGGAGGGGATGCAGATTATTCCCTATCGGTTTAAGGGAGAGCGGTCGCGCCTGATTCCAACGGAGTTGGCGATCTTGGTTAGCGTAATGATTTTTATGAGCGCCTATGGTACAACTATGCTCCTCAAAGAAGACGGCACAGAATATATCATATTGGCACTTTATGTGCTGGCAACCACTATCCTCACGATTATGGAAGGCGTTTATAAATCAGGTGATTTGCTTTTTAATTGTAGAGATAACGACATGCTTCTTTCGATGCCGATCAAAAAATCTACAATCGTGTTTACTAGAGTTTTAAAGTTTTATATCTTTGAAATGATCTACAATGCGATTTTCTTGGTGCCGGCGATTTTGGCATATGCATTAAACACTGAGGTGAGCGCATCCTACATCTTAGTATCGGTAGTAATGATATTGTTACTGCCGGCGATACCGATTGCAATTTCTTGCGTGGTTGGGGCGATTTCCTCGGCGATTTCGGCGAGATTTAGACAAAAATCGGCCTTACAGGTATTATTATCGTTTTTGTCACTAGTGTTGCTGGTGGGAATGACACTAGCGATCAATGCGGCGTCTGATTTTGACGGGGGGACGATAACGGCGATTGGAGATAGAACAGTAGAGTTGTATTATCCGGCCGGAGCTTTTACAAGGTTAGCAACAGATTTCAACTGGCTTGAGCTAGTACAGTTTATCCTAATCAATCTGACAGTGATAGCGGTAACAGTGTTTATGATTGGAAGATTTTATTTTCAGATTGTAACTAGGGTGAATGTGGTGCAGCGCAAGAAGACAACAAATGCAAAATATAAATTAAGAAAACGCGGACAGGTACGCGCAATGGTGCATAAAGAATTAGTAAAATATTTTAATACACCGGTGTTGTTGGCGAATACGGCACTTGGGCTAGTGCTGTTTGTAGTGGGAGTGGGGTTACTATGCTTTAAGTTTGACGATGTCGTAAGTTCTATTATAGGAGAGGAGTTCCCGCTGACACTGGACGAGATCAAATCATATCTGCCAGGTGTCACCTTTGCGATGGTAAGTTTTACTAGCTTGATGACTTTTATCACGACAACAATGATATCGCTAGAAGGCAGGGCGTTTAACCTATTAAAATCAATGCCAATTAGTGGCCTAAGAGTAATTACAACAAAGATTCTTGCAGCAATGCTGATTATCACACCAGTGACTGCCCTAGGGAGTTTGGTGATGGCAGCGAGATTTGGGTTTGGACTATTAGACACGTTGCTGGTAATAATTGGGGTGATAGCAATACCGCTCGTAACGGAGTCAATTGGGATTTTGATAGACTTAAGGTATGCCCGTTTTCATGCGGATAGCGAAACAGAGGTAGTAAAACAAAGTCCCGGGGTAATGATTTCGTCATTTTTGGGGCTCGGCATGACGGTAATATCTATTTCCCTGCTTTTTGTGGTAGTATTGGTAGCTGGGCAGACGGCAGGACTGGCAATTATGGATGGAATATTTGTGGCAGTGTTTCTAATGTTATATTTAGCGTTAGCAAGCCATGGTGAACAAAAATATTTGAGCCTCACGGCGTAGGGTTGAACTAAAAAACACCGCTAAATCAGCGGTTGTCGTAATCTGGTGGGGATATGTGGACTTGAACCACAGACCTCGTCATTATCAGTGACGCGCT
>CAYYYH010000018.1:0-15389 GCA_964476395.1 uncultured Candidatus Saccharibacteria bacterium
ATTCTTATCAAACTTTGGACTATCGGTTTCAAATAAAGTTGGTTGATATGGTATTCCCTTTGGCTTACTATCAGCGGCATAACTCGTGCTTATCAACTTTTTCAAACCAAATCTCTCAAAATTTTGGGCAAAATACTTAGTAAAATTGCTCCATTCTGGATCATCGCAGGGGAGCAATATAACTTTATCTTTGAAAACGTTTGGATTATATTCCAAATACGCATTCATTTCTCGTTCTATATCAGGATACTGTGTGTAAAATTCGTCATTTTTTTGTTTCTTGGCTCGATGGAGTTTAACATTTGATGGCATCTCTGTTGCTTTCCTACAACAGAGCAAGCCGGACGCTTGACTTATACCAGAAACAAAATCGGACGCTGTAGCAAGCGTCCAAACTTTTTTACAACAGAGATTAGCACCCTATTGGCTATCAGCGCCCGATTCTCCGGTGCTAATAGACCAACAGACAAACCTCTGTCGATTCTGTTGTAAATAATTAAAGTTTGGACTCTTTAATTATAACACAAAAGCAGCCTTTTGTATTCTGCGCTTTGACAGAGATAACAGATGATTTATATGATATAATAGAGATATGGCAAACAAAGAAATTCACAATCAAGCATTCGTAGATGGCCAAAACCTTTATATGAATACAAAGGCTAGCAACTGGGTTGTTGATTTGAAGAAATTTCGAATTTATCTCAGAGATCAATATCATATTGACAAGGCATATTATTTTCTAGGTGCTGTTGATGAGAATAATCAGAGTTTATACGAACTTGTCCAGGAAGCAGGTTTTATCTTAACTTTCCGTGAGCATAGTCAAGCAATGGTCGGCAAAAAGAAAGGCAATGTAGATACAGATATTGTTTTCACGATTATGGCGAAAATTGCCGAAAAAGAGAAATTTGACAATATCGTGTTAGTTTCAGGGGATGGTGACTACTACAAGATGGTTAAATATCTCATAGAAAAAGGGCGTTTTTGCAAGTTATTGTCCCCGAATCGCCACTCTACATCTACTCTTTACAGAAAATTCACTCCAAAATATGTGGATTATCTAGATAATCCTGGTATCAAAAAGAAAATTGCCTATAAAAAATAAGAGAATCAAAAAAGCGGGTCCTTCTTTGGTATTTCTCCGGTTGAATCGCCCGCATCGGAATATGTTTCCATTATATCACACTATTACAAAATAATCAAGACCTCTTGTCAAAATTGTTATGGCTAACAGGGGTGGCTTGTGGAAAAAACATAAGAATAATAGATAAAATCGCTCTTGACAGTATCATATCTAGGAATAATTACTATCTGGCTATCAGTTGCGTTATGATTTTTGTGCTTCCGCTTCGTCCTTTCTGGCGGGGCGGGCGGGGGCGCCCCGCCAGAAAGTGACTGATTTTCGCGCCTTTCAGGGCCCCTGCGGGCTTGGCGGGGGAAGCCCGCTGGGGCCCTGATCATGATGCTGGGGACTTTCGCGAGTTTGGCGAGGGAAACTCGCGAAAGTCCCCCATTTATTCGAGTTTTGTAGTAAAATAGTTTCTAGCGGTGTTATATAAATGCACCATTACAGTACAAAATTCTGGATCTTCGCACACCTTGATTAAAGCCTAAATTATGTATTAACAAGTTGCTTGCTTTATCGCTTCCCACACTTCTTTCTGATACTTCTTGATTAATTTAATCCTCGCCTTAATCTCGTTTTCACCAATCATAATTGCGCGCGCAAGCGCCGGATCATCTCGCATAGGCCCAAAGAATTTCACATATTTATCTAGCTCCTCTTTCGTTCGCGCCAATCTAGCCGTTAACATTGGGTAGTCTCTTAATGTCTTATCACCACCCGTCTTCTTTATTAAATCCCAGTTCTTAGTCATCCACTCAAACGCTTGTGCTCGTGATTTCGGGTTCCGATACAGATAAATAAACAAATACAATTGATCTTGCGGTTTTACAACTTCTAAATTCCCAAGCAAAGCCAAAACTTTTGCCAACTGTTTTTCATCACGCACAAGTGCCACCGCCGCCAAATAATCAAACTTAATATCCGGATCCGTCTCGGCCTTATACTTTTTTAAATATTCGTCCACAATTTCTGGTTCTAAATACACTTTTGCACTCAAAATATCATCACGGATCTCTGGGTCCATTTTTTCCGCATCTTTATCATAAAACTTAGCCAGCTCGTCAAAACGCACTTTGTCTTCTGCAAAATAATCCAGCCCCATCAAATTCGCCCTAAGTCTTATCATATCCTCATCGTCACTGTTTCGCGTTTTGATGCCAATTTCATTTAACTTACCATCAACTAAATCAAAAACGTATTTCTTCAATAATTTTTCTTCATCCGAATCATCATCAAAATAAATCTTTAAATTTGCAATAAGCGCCGCAACTTTATTCCAGACTGCTGGCGCATCTTCATTCTTAAACCTTAAAGCTAACGGCACTAAACTCGCCGCACTCTGAAGCCCCGCTTGAGCGATCAAATCTCGATCTATTAGTAGCCTTAGCTTTTCCTCTAACCCTAAACTATCAAAATCTTCCAATCTTGTCCTAAACTCTGCCTCGTTCAAATTCAGCACATAATGCCCACTCATATCCTCTGCAATCGCCGGGATCGGCCATTCCTCTTTTTCCATTGGTCCATCCAGCAAAAATCTCTTCTGGCTAAATTTTTTGAAATTTTCACCTTCATTAGTAATCACAGGATAACCTGGCTTATCAATAAATGCATGCATTAACTTACTAGGATCAAAATCTGCATATGGTTCTAAGGCCTCCCACAAATCATCACCCACCGTATTTTGGTATTTAAACTTTTCAAAATAATCAGCGATTCCTTTGCAGAAATTGTCCCAACCCATCAACCGAATCAACATCAACATTAGTCTCGCACCCTTAGCGTACACAATTGCTCCATCAAATAATGTTGCAATTTCTTCCGGCGTTTTTACGTCTTGATGTACGGATTGCACACCTAGATGTGCATCGCGTAGTAACGCTGCATAACAATCCCCCGTAAAGAAACTTTCAAAAATCTTATACTCTGGATGGATATAATCAACCGCATAATATTCCATCACGCTCGCAAACGACTCATTAAGCCACAAGTCATCCCACCAAGCCATCGTTACGAGGTCGCCAAACCACTGATGCGAAAGCTCATGCGCCACCGTAATCGCCACCGACTTTTTCGCTCCCAGTGTCGCCACCTTGCCTACAAGCAACATTGACTCCCGATAAGTCACTAGCCCCCAGTTCTCCATCGCGCCAGCCTCAAAATCCGGCAAAGCCACCTGATCTAATTTCGCTAAAGGATATGGCACTCCAAAATTATCATCATAAAACTCTAAACTTTTTGCCGCAATTTCATTGGCAAAATCCACCGAATCTAACTCCTGGTTCAAAGCGCAATATGTCGTAATCTCTACACCATGTGCATTGACTACCGATTTTCCGTGAAATCGCCCGATCACCCACGCTAATAAATATGTGCTCATTCTTGGCATTGGTTCAAAAGCATATTCTACAAATGTTTTTGCCACCTTTTTGCCATCATCATCATAAAAAATCGTATATTTTCCATCTGGCACCTTATAATACTTCTGAGTTTTCATTACGGGGGTATTAGCTAGCACTATTTCACTTTCCACCTCTGGGACGGTTAGTTTTAGTTCAAACTCTGCCTTTGCGGCCGGTTCATCAATGCAAGGAAAGGCTTCTCTAGCGTAATGACTTTCAAACTGTGTCGCCACCACCACCTCTGTTTCACCCCTATATTCGTAAGTCGATAAATATGCCCCTTCCATATTTTCATTCAAAATGCCTTCATACTCCACTACCACCTCAATTTTGCCTAGAGGTGCCTTAAAAAGCGTTAAAATGCCATTTTTTACTTCAAACTTAGCTTTTTCCCCATTAATTAAAGCCTGGTTCACCTCTAATTCAACTGCATGAAATTTGATCGTTTCCGCCTTTGCTTCACCCGTAATTATTACCGTCCCCCCAATTTTCTTATCAAACTTATTGATGCCAAGACTAAGTACGTATTTTTCTGGCACAAAATAATCAAGTAATCTTTCCATAATATAATTATTATGTGCTTATTTGTATAATTTTGCAACCTCAGGCAATTTGGCGCCCTTCAAAATCGGCTCGAGTTCTGTCTCCTCTAAAGTTTCATGCACTAACAATTCTTCAGCTAATTTATCCAATACGTTCTTATTAGCCTTCAAGACATCCTCAGCTCGCTTTGCCGCTTCATCCGACAATTTCTTAATCTCCTCATCGATCAATTCTGCTGTTTTTTCTGAATACGACTTGCCGGTTGTAATTGTGTAATATCCTGTTGCTTCCGAAGGAAAAACTAAGTTTCTAGTTCCATCCCCCATGCCTTCTTCCACAATCATTGATTTTGCTAGTTCTGCCACATTTTTTAAGTCCGATGATGCGCCAGTCGTAATTGCATCTTCGCCAAAAATCAGTTTCTCTGCCACACGACCACCCATCGCCCGCGCAAGGATATCTTTTAGCTCATAAATGTTTTTATAACTTCTATCCTCAGGTGGCAAAAACCACGTTACACCGCCAGTCTGCCCACGCGGAATGATCGTTACCTTGTGCACCGGATCCGAATCCGGCAACACATGCCCAACAATCGCATGCCCAGCCTCATGATAAGCCGTAATCTTGCGCTCTTTGTCATTCATTACTTTACTCTTGCGTTCCGGCCCAATCGCCACTCTTTCGAATGCTTCAGTTACGTCTTTATTTGAAATAGCCTTGTGTCCTTCACGCGCTGCCGTAATTGCCGCCTCATTTGCAATGTTTGCCAGATCCGCCCCCGAAGAACCAGCCGTCTTTTTGGCCAGAGCCTCAAGATCCACATTTTCTTCTACTGGCTTACCCTTAAAATGTACCTTCAAAATTTCTAATCTGTCTTTTCGCTCTGGCAAAGTTACATTCACATGGCGATCAAATCGCCCCGGGCGGAGGAGTGCCTTATCTAACATATCTACTCGGTTTGTCGCTGCCATCACAATCACGCCTGACTCATTATCAAACCCATCCATCTCGACGAGAATCTGATTTAAAGTCTGCTCATCTTCACGTCCAGCACCACCCCTCGCATCACGTTTATGCGCCACTGCATCAATTTCATCAATAAAAATAATTGACGGTGCATTTTTCTTGGCTTTCGAAAATAAATCACGCACCCGGCTCGCGCCTACGCCCACAAACATCTCTGCAAATTCAGAACCAGAAATCGAGAAAAACGGCACGTTAGCCTCACCAGCCACCGCTCGCGCCATCAAAGTTTTACCTGTACCAGGATCACCCGCGAGCAACACACCGCGTGGAATCTTTGCGCCTAATTTTTCATATTTTTTCGGATTTTTTAAGAAATCTACGATTTCTGTCAAATCTTGCTTGGCCGACTCATTTCCTGCCACATCCTTAAAAGTCACCTTTTTCTTGTCTGGACCATAAAGCCTAGCTCTAGATTTACCGAACCCCATCGACTGATTGTTTGCCATATTTGCCTGACGCATCATCCAAGAAAAGAAAATTACAATTGCAATTATTGGCAAGATCGTTAAAGCGACATTCAGGATAATCCCCAGTGTGTCAATATCTTCTTTGTATTCAATCACTGGATATTTGCTCTGACATTCTACTAAAGCATCCGCCTCCAAACCTTCACAATAATTAATTAAACCTTGATCGTACAAGGTACCCGAACTATCTTTGCGCGAAGTCTCCGTTGGCTGATCTTTGTCTTTAAGCGTAATATCGAGCATGTCACCAGTTATAGTGATTTTGGCAATATTACCATTTGGATCATTCGCCCTTGCGATCACTTCCGAAATCGGTACATCAGTTTTACGCACATTACTTTCATTCAAATTCATAATTAAAACTGCACCAAAACAAATCAACAAAAAAGTAAACAAAATACTCCTAACCGTATTTGATTTGTTGTTCACGGGTCGCCCCTTTGTTTTATTCTTCATATTAGCTGTCACTTTTTATCTCCTTATCTTTTTATTCTAACATATTTATTTAAAAATATGATATAATTAAGATAGCGTCTGGGTGTGGCGCAGTTGGTAGCGCGCGACTTTTGGGAAGTCGAGGCCGCTGGTTCAAGTCCAGTCACCCAGACCACATTTTTTAGGAATAGTTTTCAGGGTGTGGCGCAGTTGGTAGCGCGCAGCGTTCGGGACGCTGAGGCCGTCGGTTCAAGTCCGATCACCCTGACCAAAAAACTAGACTACGTCGGGGTTTGGCGCAGCCCGGTAGCGCGCACGCATGGGGTGCGTGAGGTCAGGAGTTCAAATCTCCTAACCCCGACCATACTCAAGCGCTTTTTAGCGCTCTTTTTATTCGCTCTTCTACTGGCAAATCCACATCTACCTTTTCTAATGCCGCCGTTGCCTCTTTCAGTGGAAATCCTAACGCAATCAACGCATCCAAAGCTTCATCCGGTTCCTCTGTGTGCTTTTTATCTTTTATTTCCGTAGCACCATAATGCGAAGGTACTCCCACTTTATCCTTCAAGTCTACTATCACCCGCTCTGCAGACTTTTTACCCACACCCGAAGCCTTCGCTACAAATCCCGCATCCGCATTCGCAATCGCATTACGAACCTCCTCTGCCTCAGCTAATGACAAAATCGCAATCCCAGCCTTTGGCCCTACTCCTTGCACACTAATCAACAATTCGAACAATTTCTTTGCCACCAAAGACGAAAAACCATATAACTCTTCTGCATTTTCTCGCACCGCATGATAAGTATAAAACTTACGTTCTTCGCCAAGTTCACAAGCCTCAAAATCTAGCACTGGCACCATCACCTCGTACCCCACTCCACTCACATCCACAATTACCGAATTACCAAACTTTTCTTCAATTATTCCTTTTATATGAGATATCATTTTTGCCTCCTTGAATTTGAAAAATTATATTTTTGGTCTGGACCTTGCTGATACAAAAAACTACACGTAATCGCTACCGCCAAAGCATCCGCCGCATCATCTGGCTTTGGCTTTTTTTCAAGTCCCAAGTGCACCCGTGCCATTTCTTCCATCTGCGCTTTTGTCGCCGAACCGTAACCAGTTAAACTTTTCTTAATTTCGTTTGGCGAATATTCATACACTGTCAAACCCTTCTGCTCTGCCACCAAAAGTACTATTCCCCTCGCTTCCGCCACCGCAATTCCAGTCGTAATATTCTTCGAAAAAAACAATTTCTCCACCGCCACTAGATCAGGCTTTGTTTCTTCAAATACCTCCGCCAGAGAATCGTACAATTCCTTAAGCCTCGATGGCAATGGTGCATCCACCGTCGTCTTTACCACGCCATAATCTAAAGCCTTCGCATTGGCCCTCGTCGAACACTCGATTAGCCCAAACCCACAAATCCCAATTCCAGGGTCAATTCCGAGTATTTTCATTTTACATATTTAATTAAAGTTTCACGAAGGTCTTTCACTGGCACCACAAACTTATCCTTAATTGTAGCTGGCGCAATTGCATGTTTAAAGCCCAACTTTTTTGCCTCAGCAATTCTTTGGTCCGCTCTAAATGCCGACCGAATTTCGCCACCTAATCCCACCTCGCCAAACACCACAAATCCATCACTCAGTTTTCGCCCCGCCACCGCCGACGCAATCGCCATACATACCGCAAGATCCGCCGCCGAATCATTTAATTTCAAACCTCCTACCACATTTATAAAAATATCTTTGTCCGACAATTTTAGCTTTGTGCGCCTTTCTAATACAGCAATTAGCAAGTTTAACCTATTCAAATCAAATCCACTTGCCGTTCGCTTTGGATAACCAAAATTTGTTTTGGTTGCTAACGCCTGAATTTCCACCAAAATTGGACGATTCCCTTCAAGGGTCGCCAAAATAATCGAACCATCCGTATTCGTTCGCTCTGCAAGTAGCGCCGCTGACGGGTTTTGAACCTCCTTTAGCCCAGTGTCAACCATCTCAAAAATCGCCACTTCATTTGTTGAGCCAAACCGATTTTTCACCGCACGCACCGTCTTAAAACCACCATACCGATCACCTTCAAAATTCAACACCACATCCACTAAATGTTCCAAAACTTTTGGCCCAGCCAAAGTCCCATCTTTCGTTACGTGTCCAACAATCACCACTGCAGTATCCGTGCTTTTTGCCGCTCTTATAATTAAATTACCAGAATTCGTCACTTGTGATACCGTTCCCGGCGCCGACGACAATTCATCCATTGCTAGAGTCTGAATCGAATCCACAATCACAAGGTCAAAATCTCCAGTTTCAATCGTCTTTGCAATATCATTCGCAGATGTAGATGCCGCAAAACTTAATTTCTCCGAATCCGCACCCAGTCTCACTGCTCTCAATTTCACCTGACCAGCCGACTCTTCGCCAGACACATACAATACATTGCGGGTTTTTGCCACCTCCGCACAAATTTGCATCAATAATGTAGATTTGCCAATCCCTGGCTGACCCGCCAATAACGACACCGACCCCATCAAAATCCCCCCGCCTAGCACAACGTTTAAATCATTAAACTCTGTCAAAAGACGCGCCTTCGCGTCGCTTGGCGTTATTGTAGATATTTTCACAAAATCTAGTTTTTTGCCAGACGCCTTGCCCTTCTCAAGCGCGGATTTTTTACCACTCTCTGCCTCTTTTACCTGTTCTACCAAAGAATTCCAAGCCCGGCAATTCGTACATTGCCCTACCCACTTTTGAAACACCGCACCACACTGCTGGCAAACAAATTGACTCTTCGCCTTCATTCCCTCATTATATCACACCTAATATCTTGGCGACATCTCTTGCATATACACAGTAATCAAACTAGTGTTTGGGTTTTTATTTTTAGTTTCACTCCCCCACAAGTACAAAGTTGGATCAAAATTAATAATCTCTGCTGGAATAATCGAATTCGCACCAGTAGCCGCACCATATGTTCTATTTGCATCAATAGAGTTTGCAATAATAGCACCATTAATTTGTAACTGAATAGAATTTCTCCTTGAATTAATCTCTGCGGAGTCGCAAGTTTTTACCTCATTTTCGGCAATCAGCAAAGCATCAATTCGCTCTACCTCACATTTGATGTCAATGTTTTTGGCATAAATTACTAACTTAGGTACTTCTTTTAGATCATTATATATGCCAGAATACACCATATCTCGATCAATCACAAAATCTTCGTTTTCCTTATTAATAAACACAATGCCACTATCCTGGTTCAAATCGCCAACCATATTCAAATTCTCAACCTTTGTTATATTTTCGTCATTTACCATTCTAGAAATTATTTCTAACTTGCCATTTTTAGCTTTATCGATCGCTGCACTCGAAGTGAACAATCCAGCCTTGTTGTATTTGCAATCAACATTCGCAAAAGACAAAACACTCAAATTACAAAATGCTGAGCTATCCGACCCCTCAGGATAACCCAGACTTGCCCCACTCGCAAATCCAGTTATAGTTCCATTTGCAAACACAGCTAATTCCCCCCACGAGCCAAAAGTCCTGCCATTTTTGTTAATCGTCGATGCACTAATCCCGCCATTAGTATATATATTACCTCCCCATACTTGTAAAGAAGGTTTCTTGGCTACCTTATAACACTTTTCGGCTGTCGCTTCACCGCTAAACTTACTTATCTCGATATTTCTTGAATCCCCACTGTTCACCGGGAAAATCGTTGCCCTAAAACAAACCTCCGTACCAGCCGGCACATCCTCAATTTGCACCGAAGAACGCTTATTCACTGTCGTACTATTAATGCTACTACTATTCCATCGTTCTGTCGCGCCCTCATTGGTACCATCAATTCTCCTATAATCATCGTCGCCATATTTATACTCTAGCTTCCACCATGCTCCATCTACCCTTGTAGCATATACCCCACCAACCGTGATATTCTCTATTGCATTAATCAAAATATTAATATTGAGTGTTTTGCTTTCGCCTGCATAAACAATCTCATTATCGCTCGAGCCAGTATTTGCAAACTCAACTCCATTTTCGAAGTTATATGGCACAACTACTCTCGCCTCACTCCTTTTCGCCGTAGTTTTAACATTACCCAAATTTAAATTCGAATTGCTATTAAACGAAACCTGACTTGGTGTAGTTTTGGTGGTATCATTATGACTAGTCTCGGCGGTCTCTTTTAATATCTTACCGACGTCCGAATTAAGTATTTGACGACTATTAGACGCTATGCGCAATGTAGTATCGCCACCATCATACTTATAATTTGCAGAAACAGCCGGCGAAATATCCGTACTAAACACCGAAAAACCATTATTCCAATTCTTTAATCTTCCTTTGTGCTCGTTAAACATAGTCGCTAATGTTTTAGTTGTATTAGTCCCATCCGTAGGATAAATTGTCCCACCATTTATTCGCATCTTCTGAGGATATAAATCATAAGTATATTGCAGAATTGGGTTGTATACTGCACGATAAGTTACATTGTCACCTGGTTTTGCATATACTTCGTGTTGAAACTTCTCGTAAGCCACTACATCTCGATTTCTAACCTTCATATTGATAAAAGCACTATTTCCACGAGTAGGGCTAGAATCTGGATCTTCAGGAGTATCACTCGGATCAGATGGTTGCGCATCGCCAAGCGCCGAAGCACAAGCTCGAACATAAACATTATTGCTCCCATCCTTGCTAAAATCTATTTTTTCACAAACAACTTGCCCTGGCACCAAAGTTAGAGTTTCCGTCCACTCATCCACGCTACTACTCGCAAACTTCTCAATGCCAGCTTTTAAATTACTATTATTTGACACGGTTTTATAGTTCGAAGCGCGTGATACTTTGTACGGCGTACCAGAAGATCCAGTCGTACGCCTCAAGCTCAATTTAAACGTAGCTCTACATCCAGTATAAGGACAATTTGTAATATTCTGTATTACAGTGGTGTCAGCCTTTTTCCAGTTCGTAGTACTAGTATTTACCTCCGCTTTGCCTTCAAAAGCATCCAAAGGCTTAAGCATAGACATACAAAAAGCCGCCAAGTTTTTTTCCGAAACACCATTTTGCTGCATAATTAATTCCATTAATCTTCTGTACGTGATACTCTCACCGCCATATGTACCTGCTGTTTGATTAAAGAAACCATGCCATCCTCCATTCCAATTAACGTCAACGCTTATACTCGTACTAGAATTTGCTGTACCCACTAATATATGCGAGGTTTTTGAAGGACTAATGTCTCGAGTTAGATTTCTAATATACAATTGCCCAACCGAATGTTTTATATATCCAGCAATCACAGTATACCCATCATTCTTACATTGATTTAATCCAGAGTACGAACCATCTAGCCTCCCATTATTTAAGATGGTTTGGTAGACAGATTTACTAACCTTAACCCATTGTGGACATCTATCCCATCCACGTGAACCAGTACAATCATAGTTCACAATCCCACCATCATAAGTGCCGTCGTCATCACCAGTTGCATACCCGGCATATGCGTTACCATTTGTAAACAGCATAGTTAGCGACAAACTAACCCCCACTAGCATGGTCAAACCAAAAAGTCTCACTTTAATTCGTCCCACCATTTTTTTACCACCTAACATACTATATATTATAGCATAAATGTTTTTCTAAACCACTCATCTGCCGGTCCAGCCGTCATCAAAATCACTAAATATCCTTCACCCACATATTTCTTCAACTTCGCCTCCAGCTCATCATCAAGTTCAGCCACCTCAGCAATATCTTTATTGGCTAATTCTTCAATAAATTCTTCCGGTTTAATCACTGGCAAACTCTTATCCTCTCGCGTCAAATAAGTCGGTAACCAAAACACTTTGTGTGCACCATCAAATGCATTAACATACCCATCTTTCACCTTATGTTGCCTAGTGTTTTGGTGTGGCTGATAAACTACCACCACGCCTTTTTTATCCCTTAATTCTGCCTCTTCACGTGCCACATTCATCGTGGCGACAATTTCTTCTGGATGGTGCGCATAATCAGTATATACTCCATCACCAATCCGCTCAAATCTTCGTCCCACGCCCGGAAATTTATTCATTATATCCACAATCGGAAAAGGAGTAAAGCTTATCATCATTCCATCATCCTCAGCATCCTGAAATATCATTTGAATCACTGCCTCAGTTGCAAGCGCAGCATCAATTCTTCTTACCTTGCCGGCCAATTTAAAATCTTCTGGCCCTACCATTATTCCGTCCCCCATATTGTTTTTAAGACCATCTCTCGTATTTTCAATTACTTTTCTGCTTTGTTTTTTAAACTGTTCAAATGCCTTTTTATAATCCTCTTTTGTTGGATAAATATCGGGATGATCATACGAAATTGACGGGATTACCGCTAGCCACGGATGATACTTTAAAAAATTCCGATCATATTCATCTGCTTCATATATAAAATACTTATCGCCCTTATGATATGACCCGCTCGGCGCAAAACCCAAAGTTGTTCCCACAATGTATGAAGCCGGTAGCTTCGTTTTTAGAGCCGCCCACACAATCATCGCCGTAGTTGTAGTCTTGCCATGCGTCCCCGCTACTGCTACCATCTTTAATTTCAATTCATCAACCAAAAATGCCGTAAATTCATCCCGTTTGGTACATTTAATTCCCGCATTACGCGCCAATATCAACTCCGGGTGGTCTTCCGGCAAAGCCGAAGTATACACAAACCAATCTACGCCTTCGTCAATTTTTTGTTTCAAAAATTCACCGTCCTGTACGCCAATTTTTACATCTATCCCTGCCTGCACCAATTCTTCATAAATCGCACCCCGCATAGGATCAGATCCACTCACATTAAAGCCTGCTTTTTTTGCCATCAAAGCCAGAGGCCCCATGCCAGTTCCAGATATACCTGATATATATATATTCATGATATAATGTATTATACAATGAAAATATCCTCCGAACAAGAAATGCTAGAATTTGGCAAATCATTTGCCAAAAAAACTAAGCCCGGCACAATAATTGAACTTATTGGCGATGTTGGTGCCGGCAAAACCACTTTTGTTCGTGGGTTTGCCACAGGTCTTGGTGTTAAATCGCCCGTCACTAGTCCTAGTTTCACAATTTCAAAATCTTATGCCTTGACAACTGGCGGCAACTTAGTCCATTATGATTTTTATCGTCTTTCCGACCCTGGCCTCATGGCCGAAGATCTACAAGAAAATCTAGAAAACTCACAAAACATTATTGTAATCGAATGGGGTGAGTCAATCGCTAATCTCCTTCCCAAAGATCACATCCAAATAACAATCAATTATAACGAGGATAATTCTAGAGAGGTCACGATATGTCAGTAAAACTATACTTAGATACTAGCTCAAAAGAAACCGTCCTAAAAATCAACGATCAAGAATATAAATACAACTTTGATCACGATTTAGCCGAAAAACTTCTCAAATTCATTCAAGACAAATTACAAGAAACTGGCAACGATTTTAAAGATATTTCAAAAATCACCTTCATGTCTGGACCAGGCTCCTTTACTGGGCTTCGCATTGGCGCCAGTATCGTTAACACTCTTGCACACGAACTAAACATTCCGCTCTACGACCATCACGGCAAAAAACATCCCATCATCATACCAGACTACGGTCACGCCGCCAATATTACAGCCCCAAAAAAGTAACTATATTTTGTTTCTTACTAAACTACGTGCAATTATTGCCGCAAATACAGCTAGTACTACAATTACGGCGCCTTCAATCAAAGCCAAAATCACATAACCCCTTGTAGTATCTGGCCTTACGACTACACTCTGCCCAAGTGGCGCCACATAAGATGGATCGGTTGGATCATAGGCAATTTGAATTCCAGTATCCGCCCCAGCAAACTCCGTATTAGTCACATTTAGATTCATTTCGCTAAATCTAATTCCAAATACCGAATTAGCCGAATCGCGATCCGCATGAAAAATCCTTACTATCGACCCTTCATCCTTTTCTACATTAATCCCAGAATAGGCCAATTCTTCATCGCCCACTGCAGTGTATATTTCACCATCTCCATTAATTCTAAAACGCCCTGTCATCACATCGTGAATCCCGCCCATATCAATTGCTAGATTAGAACCTATAAACACAAACGTATCATCATCTGCCATGATCTCGAATCCTTCTTCGCCACTAGCCAGTGCCGTAAATGGCACCGCAAAATTCATCGTAAATAGATGGTTATGTCCATCACTGTTTACTGAGTCTCCCGCGCTAAACTTTGCCTCATCCAAAGGATAAAAACTATCATCATAAAATGAAAACTCTGCTCCATTTTGTGCATAACTAAGTTTGATCGTGCCAGAATAACTTTGACTTTTATCGTCCGCCACCTCAAACCATCGTTTCATGTTTTTAACGCCACGATTTGGCGTTAATTCGCCACCTACAGCTACTGGCATATATTCATCATCCAGATAATAATCTACCAAACCTTGTTCAAATGCCTCACTGTGATAATCGCACTTAGTCCATTCAAACTGTCTATTATACAAAGCCTCACTTTTGCTAGTGTCATAAATATTGACGCAACTATCAGCTTTTTGATCATAATAGGCCACCGCCAAGCTCACATCATTGCCGTCCGAAACTCCAGCACTTGCCAAAATCGCATCTGGTGTATGCGACACAGCAACTCGTTCGATCTCCCCCACCGCATTAGAAAGCCCAATCATCGTGAGTATAGTGCCTACGCCCAAAACTGCTAACGCCACCAAGCCAAATATTTGAATTTTCTTTTTAGTGCTCATAGTTATCTTCACTATATATCTTTTTTGCCAAAAAAGCAAGCTTCATCAAATCAAATGGTTTTTTAATTCGCAAGCGTAAAGGACTTACCAGAAGGTGGAGTAGCAGTAACCGAAGTAGTACTACCATAAAGATTAGAAGTAGTATTAGCAATTAGGCCGGTAGCTGTACCATTATTAGTTTTCGGAATAGCAACAGACCAGGTGGTGGCGCTATAGCCGGCAGAGGAGAACATGGTGTTCATATTCGTCACACTGGAAGTGTTCCAGGAGGAAAGGTCTAGAGTGAAGGAGGTGGCGCTGTAGCCGGCAGAGGAGAACATGGTGTTCATATTCGTCACACTGGAAGTGTTCCAGGAAGAGAGATCTAGAGTGAAGGTGGTGGCGCTGTGGCCGGCAGAGGAGAACATGAAAGACATATCTGTCACACTGGAGGTGTTCCAGGAAGAGAGATTACCAATAGACCAGGTGGTGGCGCTGTAGCCGGCTTGTTGGAACATGTTAGACATACTTGTCACACTAGAAGTGTTCCAGGAAGAGAGGTCTAGAGTGAAGGTGGTGGCGCTGTAGCCGGCACCAAAGAACATGGTAGACATA
>CAYYYH010000019.1:0-14105 GCA_964476395.1 uncultured Candidatus Saccharibacteria bacterium
ACGCAGCGGTCTGCAAAACCGCGTACACCGGTTCAATTCCGGTAGGCGCCTCCATTTTTTATGCTAAATCTTTATTATAGGTCTCTTAACTTTTGCTAATTTCCCTGCTTTACGGATCAATGCTTCAACCTTCTCATGTTCAGCTTTTTGTTTCTTCTCATCAAAAGCCGCTTGTTGCCTCTTCAGCTCCCCATAAAAGCCCGTGCCCTTAGCTGCATTCCAAAAAATCCTCTCACATGGTACATCCTTATAATGCCACGGCTTATTAAACAAATTAAAGTGTACCAATTTCGTTTTTGCCGGTAAATCCTTTACTGGCTCCGCATTCCAAATTGGATCTAAATGTAAAATTTGCCCCTTCAAAATTACATTCAAATAATCCTGATCTGGCGCCACAAGATCCGCATCGTATTTTTGAATCATTTCAATCATTGTCGAAAGGTATCGCATCTTGCGCATTTTTTTTAGGTCCATCACTTGCACACCCGAATTCACATACTCTGTATGTGGTACACCCAACGCATTGTCTACATAATCTCGAAATTCTGAAATCGTTGTCACCTTCGGATCCACCATTGCAGCAAGCACTTTATCGCCTAACTCTATATCATACAATTCACCAATATCACCTCTAAGAATCGTATCGCTATCAATATAAATCGCCTTCTTATAAATTGGAAACAATAACGGTATAAATGCCCGATAATAGTATACTGCACTAGAGAAATAATCCCCCGCACCTTTTCGTCTTCGCGCACAATAAGCAATAATTGCCTTAAGATATAAACTTCGCGTCATCTTCTTGAATTGAATTGCGCAGTTTTTAGTCACTAAACCCCTCAAACGAATCCTGTTAATCAAATTCAACCCATCGTGCAAAATAATTACTCTATAATAACGTTCCGGATTGGTATGTTTCATCAACGAACGAATCGACGCCGCCGCATATGGCGCATAGGCGCTGTTGATCGTCAAAAATATTGGCACAGCCTTAAATTTGTTAATCGGATTAATCCCGGTATAAAATATACTCATTTTTTCTTATACTCAAAATATTCGTAAGTGCTTTTCTTACTATATTTTACCATGGAATCGTAAGCTTTTTTCGCTAAATCCGCCCTATTTTCGTCCTCCGACTTCTTCGGACCAGGGAAAAACGGCCCGTCCACATACACATCCATCCGTGGCAAATCACCATGCTTTTTATCTTTGCGTTTATGATATGTGGTAGTCATCGTAAAAATCGGCAGGTCATTTCGCGTCGCATATTTAAACGATTTATCCCCCGCTGGAAACTTTCGAATTTTCGTCGCATACGGCCACACATGCGCCTCTGGGTACACTACCAAACAATTCTTTTGCTTCAGCCTTTTATCCACTGCCTCGTGAAACGCCGCCTTTTCTTCCTTAGTTTTACCTAGTGGCAAAGCCCCAATATACGGCAAAAACTTCCCAATCCCTGGCACCTTCAAATTCACCGGCGACACAATCGTAAAAATCCGCCGATCCGCCGCCACCGCCGGCCCAAACACATCATGAAACGGATTCGTGTGATTCGCATATATCACATAGCCTTTTCCCTTCGCCTGTTTCAATTTTTCTCGCCCATAAAACCTCGCCTGCCAATAATGCCTTTCATACCACTGTCCAAAAATCCAAAAAATCCGAAACAAAATCGCCGAATACACTCTAGTCCACCAATGCTTCGGGATAAATTCATAATTCTCCGGCAATCTCACTTCTACTTTTTTGACCTGCTCATCGGTTTTGATCGGATCATCTTCCTCTGACTCATAATAAAACACCCGCTCATTCTTAGGGATGTCTTTTTGAAATAATTCTGCCTTCGCCATTATAAGTTATCCTTTAGCTTATTATATTCATTAAGTATATCATCGTATTCGGTTATTTTTAATATGTCGTGAACCTTTTCGACCTCAAATGGTTTCACCTTCTGCACATGAAAATACGGCCATAATTTAAAATTATTACTAAAATGATGTAAAACCGTATCTTCCCTTGGCCTCTCTCCCTGTTCATTATACTTCCGTGGCATTAACTTTCTTTTTTCGATTGATTTATTCAAGGCTGCCTGATCCGCTAACATCATCCATCTTCCCATACAAAGTTTCACTGCTTTATCAAACATTCCCGATTTCAAACATTCTGGCATATTGAAAAGCATCACCCCAGAATTCATATAATCAAATTTAAATAATCCCCGATAATGATAAAAATTCTTCCCATAAATATCCAGCACCCCCGCTGCTTCCATACCTGTCATATCTGTATTATAAAACTCATCTAAATCCCCTCTACATACCACATCATAATCCAGATATAAAATTCGATCCAGCCGATTCAGCTCCGGTATCTTATCGACATAAAGCCTTAGCATCGAACAAGGCGTAAAATACGACCCCATATTTTTAGATGGCAAGTTTTTTACAAACACCTCCGTAGCATCAATTAATTTTACAAAACTCTTCGCATTAGTCTTTTTTACGAGTTCATCTAAAAATTTCGCCGATTTCTCCGTAAACGGCTTCACTTTTTCATACCTAATCGTTGCAATATAAAAATGAATCGGTCCCGTATTGTATTTCAGGATCGACAGAATCGACACTAATGTTCCGCGTGCTATGCCCTGATCACCACAGTACAATATATTCATAAAATATATTATACCATCATTGACAAAACTAAACATAATGGTAGAATTATAAGATACACAATCTAGATGTAGCACCTTAAATCATTTGCTTATTACAATTCCGTGACTCGGTTTAGTTACTAATATTAGCCGCCATACCAAGTCACGGAATAGGCCGTGGCTACTGATGTTTGGGGGATCCAATGCAGTTAAATCAATTGAAAAACCGCAGCATACACGCAAAACCTGGTACAAGGGTCTATTGGCCCAAGGAAGGCAGAATCGGCGCTCTAGATATGACACAAATCGCCGCCAAATTTAGTGGCAAATGTGTCTACAACGAGTTTCGTGGCACCCTTGCGTATATTGATGAAGAGGGGAACTTCTTCGTCACGCCATTTGCAGGCTACAAGGAGGCAGCGCTTATCAAGAGTGGCTACGCAAAAGAAGATTTCTACGTCCCGTTCTCGCATGGCGACATCCCGCTTGATAGCAAAAACAAGTGGAACCAACTCCAGAATGAAGTCACCCACGCCTAACTAGGCAAATGAATCATAGGCTCCTAGCTTACATAAAGTTAGGGGCCATCTCTTTTTTTGAAAAAAGTCTGATCTGGTGCTCGGAGCGGGAAAAATCTTCCCTGACCTCGCTAAAAGCATAAAAACAAGCCACAAGTGGCTTCTTTTTATGCTTTGGTGCTCGGAGCGGGAATCGAACCCGCACGGATTTCTCCATTCGATTTTAAGTCGAACGCGTATACCTGTTCCGCCATCCGAGCTTGAAAATAATTATACCATATTTTAGCTAGATATGGTAATCAACCACTGAATTGCAAAAAACAAAACAACAACACCTATCGCTCCTAACGCCGACCACAAAGATGTACCAAATTTACACCCATGTTTAATCTTGACGTAAAACTCTCCAACAATCACAACTATTGCCATCACAATAGCTACCCCCATGCATAAATATCCAATACCACTTGGCAAACCGCCAACCATCGCACCTGCCATACCTAGTTTAAAAACAGTACTTACGATACTACCAATCAAACCAATAATCCCTAACGTAGCTCCAGAAACCGCAAGAATAATTGCGCGATTCCCCATCCGCTCTGTACTTGCAATCACCACATTTTTATCATTAGACCAGCCCTTAACCTTAGTGCTAGAAGGGTCCAAAAAGGCTAGGCTAGATTTATCCGGCTTTCTCTCATTCAAAGACTTTACCGCTTTCATGCGCTCAATTTCGATCCGCCTTGATTTTTCCCATCCTGCCTCGGTATTTGCATCTGCCATGTCAATTGCCCAAATAATTCAAAGCTGCCTCTGCCGCTACTGCTCCGTCAGCTGCTGCCGTTACTAATTGCCTTACATCCTTAGTTCTACAATCGCCAGCCACGAACACGCCAGCTTGCGACGTAACACAATCTTCCTCCGCCAAAACATATCCATCCTTATCTAGCTTCACCAATCCATTCAAAAAACTAGTATCCGGCTCTCTACCAATTGCCACAAATACAGCCTCAGCTTCCTCAGGAATTGGCTCATCATGATGAATACGGTAAACCTTTGAACAGATTCCATTAAGATAGTTAGTTTCATGTTTTGCCGTATTTCCGCTTCCAATCACCACAACCGGCCTATTCTTGTATAATGCACCATCACAAGTCGCACAATAAGAAATCGGACGCTCCCCCACTTCCTTCATTTTTTCATCATTTAGTTTTCTTGGTACGGTTCCAGTCGCAATTATTACTGTGCTACATTCATATTTATTCTCATCCGTCCTTACGACGAACTTTGTCTCGTTTTTTATAACACTTAAAGTTTTTTCATATTTAACTTCAACACCTAGATCAACTGCTTGGCGAAAAACTCTTTCCATCAAATCTTTACCAGACACTTTTTTATCTCCTGGCCAATTTTCAACTATTAATGCATTTATTATTTGCCCACCAATTGCATTAGATTCTAAAATCAATGCTGATTTTCCAGCACGCGCTACATAGATACCCGCAGTTAATCCAGCCATTCCCGCGCCAACAATTACTACGTCATATTGCATTCTATTCTCCTTTTCATTAATTATAACATGAAAATAGCGCTTAATTTAAAGCGCTACCTCCATTAGGATTAATCGGGTTAATCTTTTTTATTCTTCCTCGTCGCTCTGATCACTACGCCAATCAGAGTTACAGCCACGACGGCCGAAAGACCAGTTGCTACCGCACCACTAGCTACTCCAGTAAATACACCAGTATCTGCTGCCGCAGGATTATCCTCTAGCTCAGCAATCGTAAATGTGGTTCTTGCAATCCCACCATCACTAAATCTCACCTCAAGCTTGTGTTCACCCTTTGCTAACGAATTCATATAGTCAGCCGTAAATCTTATTACCGTACTATTACTCCAAGAATCGTAATTATTTTCCGAAACTAGCTTACCGTCTACATAAACCTCACCACCGTCTTCAAACAACTCATATTCTGCATTAATCTCAAACTCAGCTTCACCATCCACACCAACAATGTGAGATTGACCCGCACCACTTATCACTTCGTAAACACGACGGAAATAAGCAATCACCATTATGTCATCCGTGCCAGCCGTTACTACTAGCTTGCCATTTGATACATCATTGGTGCGATCAACACTATTCATCGTCACCGTCCTGAGCTCATAACCTTCATTTGGAACAAATGTAAAGGTCAATTGATCACCCTCTAATGCCGATGCACCAGGCCCCGTCGCCTCACCACCGTCCATTTGGACAGTCGTTACATTAATTCGTTTCAACCCATACACCAACACCGTAACGCTTTCGGTTGTGTAATTCTCCGTATCATTATTCTTAGTATAAGTTGCAACATAATTATGAGCTCCAGCCGAAACTTCTGTTGTTGAATCTACCCAACTAAATCCATCTGTTCTCTCACCTAGTTCAGCCAAAGTCTTTCCGGCCTCAATTTTTAGATCTGCACTAACCTCAGCAGGCGCCTCAGAAGTCGCTCTCGTAATTGTAAACGTCCCAATTGTGGCCGGAATATTGTAGTTGCTCGAATCAGATGAACATACCGAGAATTCATAATTACCCGCCGAAATAAAGTTACCATGAGCTAACACTTCGTAATCTTCGGAAATGAAAGTAATATTATTACCGTTCACTACGCCAGTTACCGTCGGCACTGGTTCCAAGGCTTCGCCAGTATAGCTTTGCGAAGGAGCCGTCACCACAACATTAGTCACTAAGGCCGGCGTAATTGTAAATTGTAATCCAGAAATCGTCCAGCTATAATTTCCTTGACCAACAATTGTCGCAGTAGCTGTACCGACATTCACGTTGTTATTGTAGCTAATCATATAATCCGTGTCGGCAATTAAAGTAGTTTCTTTTACATTATCACCATCAAGATCTACGGTTACCGTTGCACCTGGCTTCAAGGCATCGCCAGTATAGCTATATTCAGTTACATCAAGTACTGCTGCTGAGTTACTACTTAATAATCCAAAAGGCACAATCGTCGCACTTGCATTAATAGTAGCACTCGTCGCACCAGAATTATCGAATTGATACTTACTAGCCATCGCACTGCTAAGTACTATCTTGACATAAACATTACTATAGCTTCCAGCTGCTGCGCTTGGGAAATATGCCTCATCCACGCTATAGTCCGTACCAAATGTCAACGCACTATCGTTTAATGTCGCACCAGACACCGTTGCGCTTGTAGCGCCATCATATGTCTTAGTTTCAACTGTTGCACCAGTCAAAGAAATCGTTTTCTTTGCCACAGCGATAGCATAGCTCGCAGAACCTTCTGCATATGTATCCGTCGCAGAAGCCGTCGCAGTGATTTCGACCTCACCAACCCCCACAATCGACACCACGCCATTTTCGTCCACCGTTGCAACATCTTCGTTGCTAGAGCGATAAGTAATCGCTCCTCCGCCGTCCGAAGTCGCTTCGAATCGAAAATCTTGGTCACCAAATGTTTTATTAACTGTTGTATCGGTTACTTCGCCAAACGATACAGCTTGTGGTAACTTTGCAACAATCTCAATATCCGCCGATGCTACGCCATCGTAATTACCGCGAGCATTCACTGCAATATGGACACTATGTCCTACTACACCATCGTTTTCGCCCTGAATATCTAAAGTATAATCACAATTAGTGTCATCAACACTGGCGCATTGCACTAAGTCATGGCCATCCACATTTATTGTAATCTCATCTGTAGTCAGAATATGACCTTCCACAAGCGAAGACGGCGCAATCAGATTACTATTATTGATCCCCTTCGCCTCAATCGCAAAATCGATTACCACCGGAACATCGCCAGTCGTGTAATTATTGATCCCAGTTACAATTACATGTGCTTCATTGGTTACATTAGTATTGTTACTATAGGCCACTTCGTAATCTTGACCCTCTACCAAAGTCGAAATACCACCATGCGTATTCGCCTCTACTCTCACTTCTGGCTCGACTCCGTCTATTTCATATCCATAAGTCTCGCCACCGGTCAACGTTATGTTATCTCTTATTAGATGATATGGCGCAATTGTCGCGGTCGTATTATAACTCGAAGCATTTAATATATAGTGTTCTGATGCACCTTCACTTAAATTAACCGTTACGTGAAGAGCTCTATTCTCACCCGCATTCGCATCATCAAACTCAGCCGTTGCTTCGTATTCATCATTATTCAAACCTCTATCTTCAAAACTTACGTTCGTTACGGTTGCATCAGTTAAACCATTATAAGTTTTTGGAGCAATCGTCACGCCATTGATATCAAGCGGTCTTTTTACTACGTGCACAGTATAGCAAACTCTCGTCGCCGCATAGTTATCAGTCTCTTCTACCCAAGCACAAATATCTACATCGCCAGGCTCACCTACTCCAACATAATCACCGCCGGGTACCGTATGAGCAATCGTACCAGTTCCATCATCATCCGGATGGTATTCAGTAATCTCACCATCTCCAGTCGTCACTTCCTTAGTTATAGTAAAATCCTCATCACCATAAAACTTCGTAATTTCCGTGATCGGATTATTATCACTATCCTTAAAAGTCACCACCTGATCTGGTTTTACGCTCGGCTCTTCCGGCTCATCTGGCTGTGAAACATCAATAATTTCGCTTGTTTCTTCATCAATTTGAAAACCGCCACCATGAAACACATCTTCTTCTTCTACATAATCGATGTAAATTGCGTGTCCGGCATACACGCCTTCATCACCCCAGTCATACGGGTCTGGTTTTACATGATCTTTATCCGATATATTGAAAATCACCTCTACATTGTCCGTATCATCCATCGCTTGATCATATACCAATTCATAATCATACCCAGCATTCAGCTGTGCGCCAGTCACCACTACATCATTATTTAATTCATCCAAATCTACTGGATAGCCAGGGCCACCAAACTCATCCTCTTCATTATGATAGCCAGAATAATTTACCCATACACGATATTCTTGTTCATCTTCAAATCCAATGCCAGTTAAAGTTGCTGTCGCACTAGCGCCTCTTGCCAACCGATAGTCTTGTCTTCCTGTCTGCATAAACGAATCGCTGTCCGCGTGAAAAGCAAATGACTCAATCATCGGCGCATCAGTGAATCTTATAAAATCTTTTGATACTGTTACTAGCCCACCATTTCTTGTAATCACTAAGCTATACATCGAGCTTTCCGAAGCATTTTCCGGCACTTCCACATTTATCGAAAAACCATCATGGTTTAATTCTGCTCCCGTCACCACTCCTTCGTCAACTTTCTCACCTGCCGAGGCAGACCACCAATTGTCACCAGCATTGCTATTATAATATAGTGCATAGTCATAACTTAAATCTTCATCAAAACCCCTAGCAAGATAGCGTAACACCGCAGCCCTTTCTCCATCAATCGATGACCTCCTCACAGTTATCTCGGAACTCGTCATATACATTCCCCCCATATCGGCACCAGCAGTAGAAGAAGCTACCTTACCACCAGGATAAGTCATTATCGCATATAGGTAGCCGTCATACATATAATATAAGGTGCCATTTTGCGTCAACCCATTAATTTCCAAACTAAAATCATAGTATCTATCATAACCCGACGTCGTCGCATCCGGATCAAATTCCGGCAAACTGAGCACCAATCCGTCTACTACAAAAGTCTTCCCTGCATTTAATTCTGCACCAGTCGCGCTAAATGTTGTTGTGTAAAACTCTCCTTCTTCGGTAGCTACCTTTGCATTTATATCATACGTAGTCTCTTCATCGTATCGTTCCCCTTCAATCCGAATCCACAAAGGATTATTTTCATCGTGAAATTTTGCATTAATTACATCATAAATTTCCTCATCGCTATTTGTATAACCTATCCTCGCGCCGTATCGTGGCAATTCAGCATCTTCATAAAAATCCAGAATAAAACTATCACTATTATGATTCTCTCCATAATTTACGTATATCACCGTCTGCGAACCATAGCCGTAACTCGACCCCGTAGTATTAACATAAAAGTTTAATGATATTGGCGAATCCTCGCTTAAACCATACCCAGAAGGAATAACTAAATCTACGCCATCATTTTCAAGCGCAAAACCGGTCGCCGCCAAAGGCTCCTCAGAATGTATATATGTACCCCCACCATAACCACTATAAGAAATATAATAAGTCATTTCTGGAGTAGCACTAGTCGCATGCAAATTCACAACGATCGGTTGCACGTCATTCACACTAAAAGTATATTCTCTAGAATACCCCGTCGTGTCTGCTTCTGGCTCGACTTTAGTTCCACCCTGGCTTATCTCATAAACAACGATATCGCCTAGCGGTACAAAATTTTCATCCGCCACCCTAAAATATAAAGTTACATTCTCGTTACTATTATAATCAGAACCATAGAGATAAATCGTCGTATTTACATGCTTCTCAGCAAAGTTAAGATTTAGTTCACGCGTAAGCGTTTCTTCGGTGCCCTCAGCATTAAATGAGCCATACTCTTCACCTATATTATATGAATAATGGTCTCCCACCACTAAATTTTTAAACTTAAGAGTTACTTCAATAGGAGTATTATAATCATCTATTCTATATTCATTGATGGTCTGTGGCGTACTCTGCAAATCTTCCCAAGTAGTTACTTGCCGCCCCACCGTGTCTAAATACAAATCTTCACCATTTTGTTGCACTGATACAATTTCGATATTCTGACTTCCTACAGCCGTCGGACGAACAACTAGATCCTTCGAAACCATATCACTCCAATTACTCGTTCGAAGCATTACATCAATTACGTATTCATTCGCTAGTGGCGTATAAGAACAATGTCGACCATCCTCTTCCATCCAACAATCCACCCCATCCGACATAGAATAACCATACAAATGCGGTTTTTGTTCGCCAATTACCACTCGACCATTATCTTCGGAAGTCAATTCTTCATCGTCAAAAATCCGATATGACTTCCCCTCCTCCATACCGTCAACCATTACGCTAACCCTTAACGTATCGTTGCTAGTTGCCGTTTTAAAATAATAATCTCCAAACTCATTGGTATTATTATTATATATATAAGGGCTCCAGTCTGGTACTAGCTCAATTCCATTCTGATCCACCGACACTATGGTAATACTTAAGCCAGAAAACTGATCCGTAACGGTCCAAGTATCTCCTTCTAAAGCACTTGTCGGCTTCGCTCCTAAAGCGCCGAACGTCACACCAAACGCCATCACAAAAGCCAGCAAAGCCTCGCCCCACTTTACGCTTTTTTTATGTTTAAAATTTAACTTCATCATAAAAGCATACTCCTTATGCTTCTATTATATGGTGCTACCTTTATTTTGTAAACATAAAAAGCTTAAAACTATACTTTGTTTATAACCGGAATTACAATTGGGGTATGTCCTGTTGCGTCAAAGAGAATATGCGTAATATCCTCCTTAATTTCCTCCTTCAAAACTTTCATCTCCGGATCAGTAGAAATCGATTTATCCGTTTTTTGTCTGAGATAATGCCGAATTTTACCAATCAATTCCTCCGAATTATCAAGATAGATAAACGCGCGCGAAACAATATCCGGCGTTTTCATCAAATGCCCAGTCTTTTTATTCAGCGTCAATACAATCACAAAAATCCCCTCTCTCGAAATATGAATTCTATCCTTAACTACCGCTTCGTGCACTGGCTGGTCCGCATCATCATATAGTTTATTCCCAACTTGTACTCTACCGGCCTTCCTAATTCTCTTATCCTTGGTTAGCTCCGTCACATCGCCATCGTCACAAATCAAGATCCGCTCTCTCGGTATACCGATTACATTTTCAGCCATTTCGGCATTGTGCTCAAGCATATAAAATTCACCATGATATGGCATATAATTAGTTGGCTTCAGCCTCGTCACAAATTCTACATGATCTTCAAAGTACGCATGACCCGACAAATGTAAAGGTCCAATATTGGTCAAATGTGTCTTTCCATTCTGAATCACTTGTGCACCCTCGCGCAAAAGTCCATCTACCGTTGAAACCACATGCGGCTCGTTACCCGGAATTGGATTAGATGAAAACACAATAGTATCGGTAGACTTAATTTTAATATATTTGTGTGCACCCGTCACCATACGATTAAGCACTGCATTCATTTCGCCTTGAGAACCAGTACATACAATGCAAACCTTCTCATCTGGCATTTTAATGATATCTTCCATTTTTACGATTGTATCTTTTGGCACCTTAATTGAGCGCGCCCTCAAAGCAACTTCCAAGTTATTGATCATTGAAAAACCAGAGAATGCCACTTTACGCCCTCTCGCTGCGGCTTCCTTCAAAATCAATTCAATTCTAAGAATTTGCGACGAAAAACACGAAATAATCACTCGCCCACTTGCATAATGATCCATCACCTTACCCAAATTCTCACCTACATCATACTCAGAGTGCGGATGTTTTCCCGGTGAATCTATATTTGTTGATTCATTCACCATCAAGTCAATACCCTCTTTTGCTACTATTTCGTCAATCCTTTCATAGTCAGTCTGTACGCCCATCGGGTTTTCCTCATGTCGCCAGTCACCAGAAAAATATATTACCCCGTTTGGCGTTCGCACTACAATCGCTGTATTACCAGGAATAGAATGCAAAGTATGGATAAATTCTACAGATAAATGTTCGCTCACCTGCAGTTTTTCGTGCTTAAAAGGATCTATTACTTGATAGTTCATATCAGGCTCTTCTTGAAGCTCAGACATTTGTTTTTTGATCATACCAATTGTAAAATCCGTTCCGTAAATTGGCGTAAGATGCGAAAACCTCGGCAAAAGATGTTTACAGGCTCCAATATGATCTAAATGCGCATGAGTAAAACAAATCGCCTTCACCTTATCAATGTTATCTTCAAGATATTGAATATCAGGGATCATATAATTGACGCCAGGATAATCCTCACTCGCAAACAATACGCCCATATCAATAACGATCATTTCGCTCTTGTACTCAACAATTGTCATATTTTTACCAATACCGAATTCACCTACCCCACCGATTGGTATAATTCGCACCGAATCAGAATCGGGACGAGCTGTTTTGAGCTGAGCATTCGTCACCTGCGCACCATTATAACCATTGTAACGCGATTTATTCACCGGCAAACCAATAATATGTTGTGTAGCCTGAGCGTTTACATCTTGAGAAAGCATCCTTTGATGATGCACCATTTCGCCCTTTTTTACACTCACCGACAAATTTACTTTGCGTTTCTCGGCTTCGGCCTTAACCTTAGATTTTGCCGAAGTTTTCGTCGCTTTTTTTGCAGACTTCTTAGTTGGTTTTGTAAGTACTTCATCTTTGCCCCCAGGAGCAAAATTTGAATTAAAATTTCGATTTTGCGCTTCCTCAAATTGTTTTTTAATGTCTGGCAGTCTCTCTGCTCTAGACTTCAACAATCGCGCACGACGTTCTTCTTCTTTTAAATTCATAATTTCCTTTTTTATTACAAGTATTTAAACAGTACCTCTATTATACCAAATCACTTGCTTTTTAGCAAGCTATTTGCTATAATTATATATATACAGATTTGACCGACTCTTGAGATAGAGGCGGTTTTTTAGTTAAAAGGAGAAATAATGGAAGGATTAGATCTAAAACAAATGTCAACCATGGTTGACATAATTGCCGAAGAAAAAGGCTTATCAAAAGACACCGTGCTAAACGTAATCGAACAAGCTATTGCCGCCGCCTGGCGTAAAGACAACGGCGATCGCGACATGAATGTTCGCGCAGTACTTAATACTAAAACCGGTGAAGCCGATGTCTATGTGGCTCGTGAGGTTGTTGAAGATGGTTTAGCCTACAACCCTTCTACTGAAATTCCACTAAAAGAAGCCAAAAAAGGCGCCAAGCTTGGCGACCTCGTAGAAGAAAAACATAAAGTTACTACCTTTGGTCGCGTCGCTGCTCAAACTGCTAAGCAGGTTGTTGTACAACGACTCCGCGAAGCCGAAAACGACGCAGTTCTTACAGCTTTCGAAGATAAAGTTGGCACCATTGTCACCGGTACCGTATCTCGCGTTGAGCCCCGCCTTGTTCGCATCGACCTCGGTCGCGCTACTGGCATTATGCCTCGCTCAGAACAAATTGATGGCGAATATTACAATGTAGGAAATCGTATTAAAGTCTACATCAAAAACATTGAACGCGGCGAACGCGGCGCTCAATTAATTCTTTCTCGTGGTTGTGCCGAATTTGTTGAATACCTCTTCCGTCAAGAAGTCCCTGAACTGGAGAACAACACCGTAGAAATCCGCGGCATCGCTCGTGAAGCCGGCCGCCGCACCAAAATCGCCGTAATGTCTACCGTACCAGGCATTGATCCAGTTGGCACTTTCGTCGGCGGACGTGGCATCCGCGTCCAAGCTGTCATGAATGAAATTGGCGACAAAGAAAAAATCGACATTGTTACATGGAGTGACAACGCCTCCGAATATATTCGCGAAGCATTAAGCCCAGCCGAAATCATGAAGGTCGAAATCGACGGCAAAAAGGCCAAAGTCCACGTTTCCGAAGATCAACAGTCTATCGCTATTGGCAAACAAGGCCAAAATGTCCGCTTAGCTTCCAAACTCACCGGATACGATATCGACATCGTCCTTACTAAGTCTACGCCTAAGAAAAAGAAACAAAACGTCGAAGATGCACTTCTCTCTGCTATCGAAGAAACCACCGAAGAATAATCAACAAGCAAGAAAAAATCACTCCCGTTAAGGAGTGATTTTTTATAATTTGGCACCTTCCTAGTTTCCCGCTAATGCAGTATAATCGGCGCTACTGGGCTTGACTTCTGTGTTCGGAATGGGAACAGGTATTTCCCCAGCGCTATGGGCACCAATTTGTAATAACAGCGTCACTATTATTACTATTGATGTCCATAAGGTGAACAAAGATTT
>CAYYYH010000020.1:0-13792 GCA_964476395.1 uncultured Candidatus Saccharibacteria bacterium
CGCGACCTCTGCCGTGACAGGGCAGCGCTCTAACCAACTGAGCTACGATTCCACTACTAGAGTAGATTATAACGTACTTTTATGGGAAAATCAAGTATTACATGCCTGGGATTTTGAAGGCGCCAGGGTCGGAAGCTTGTGGACCGTAGATTTGATCTTGCATGGCTGGCTGCGAGCCAAGTGGCTCAGGTGTGGGAGCTTGAGTAGGGGTGGCTGGAGCAATTGGCTGCACTAAGGATGGATCAATAGAATTAGCTTCTGAGGTTGGTTGAAGCGAATTTGCGTCCATATTGATTGGGGGCGCAGGAGGAGGCGGAAGAATTTCCTCGCCTGGCATAGGCATATAATTGATCTCAGGTACCCCATTGATTTCGGGGTTGGTCGGCACAACTGGCGCATTTGTGGCGGCTGGATTGCCAGAAAAATCTTCTGAACTAGATATAATAGGCGAAGACAGAGAATCCGGAGTGGATGCATCGGTATTAGCTAAGGCGTCATTTAGCATTTGGCCATAATCATTACTTTTTAGCTCGTCTGGGAAGGAATTTTGGCCCAAATTAATAGCAGGAGTATTAGTATCTGGCGTACCCATATTAGACAGATCCATGTTGGAGCTATCTATCTTAAGTGGTTCCTCGCCAGGAGTAGGAACAGTTTCGTCTCCGGCCTGTGCAAGACTAGCAGCGGCAGCCTGAAGATCATCTAAAAGCGCAGATTCTTCGCTACTAGAGCTAGTATCAGTTGAGGTAGGTTCCTTAGCCGAAGGATCTGATTCGGCTGAGGTATCTTTATGCTGCTCCGTAGATGCTTCCCCGTTTTGCTCGGATGCCGAAACGTTTTCGCTAGGAAGATGCTCAATGTCAAGTTCAGTAGCGTCAGTTGTTTCAGAAGATCGACCGACTGGGAGCATATTAAACATTTCGTTTTCTACGTCTGGAGTAATATTTTGAGAAATCAATTGTTGATTAGCACCAGATTCCATAAGCTTTGAAGATAGTTTCATGGTTTTGGAGGTGGTGCTTGCACTCGAGAAACGATCCGTAGCAGCTACAATGCCGGTGAGGAAGGCAGTAGCTTCTTCGGGGCCAAGTTTTTCTTTGGTATTCATGCCATAAAGCAATTCGGCAATCATTTCGGAAACTGAACTGGCGGATTTGTCGCTCCATTCGATTTCGCCAAATTTACCAGGATTGCCAGTGGTAATATTAATAATGGTTGCATCATGCATAATGCGACCGTGTTCTCGGAGGGCAGAATCTAAATCTATACCGTTGGTAACGTCTAATGCTAAAACTAAGTCTATGTTGTAATCACCATGAGAAAACTCGAGGTCGTCTTCTGAGAGGCTGGTGCGATATGGAGTAATATAGATTTTGACGTAATCGCCGTCAAGCTTATAGCGTAGATGATCGGCTTTTTCTTTGCTAAGAGCCACAACAAAATCCTGCAAGGCGTCAGCAGAGGACTCAAAAGTTTCTTCTGGTTTTAGGAACTCTAAAGCATTAGGGGTAGCACCAGAATAAATAGCCGTGGCATTTTTGCCTAATTTGTCTAAAAACAGTGAAAGACCAAGAGCGGCAGAGATTTCGTCGACGGACGGATCGCTAGATAAAGCGATAAGAACATTTTGAGAATCGGCGATCTTATGAGCAACATCAGCCATAACGTTGGATTGGCTAGGCTCTTCTTTGGGTGCAGACGGAGCGTCTGGCAAAGTGGGGCTAACTACAACTGGGTTAGTGGCATCAATACCAGAACTAGGCTCAGGCGCATCAGTGCTGGCTGGAACCATTGGGTCAGGGATTGGATTATTATTGTCGTCTGGCATAAAATGTCCTTTTTATTCTATGACCTGATTTTAACATAAGCTTCAAATAAACTCAAGCGTTTATAGATATATTTTATGATGTTTCATGAGGTTTACTCTTTACTTTTTAAGATAAAAGAGTTATAATAATCGGAAGTTATTAATTTTTAATTTATATAGGAAGAAAATGCCGATTATTAAATCCGCCAAGAAGGCTGCCAGGCAAGCTGAAAAACGCACTGAGCATAACGTAGAGATTAAGAAAGCGATTAAGGTTGCGTTGAAGGAATTTAAGAAGAATCCAACCGCCGAGAACCTCGCAAAAGCACAGTCCGAGTATGATAAGGCTGTCAAAAAAGATCTAATTAAGAAGAACACTGCCTCGCGTCGCAAAGCTAAACTTTATGCAATTGCAAAGGCTGAGAAAGTAAAACTAGCCAAGAAAACCGAGAAAAAGGCGACCGCGCCAAAGGCAACCAAGAAGGCAGCCGCAAAGACTACCACGAAGAAAGCCGCAACAAAAACGACTCAATCAAAAGCCAAGAAGGCAGCTTAGAAGATTTCAGTTCAAGATCTAGTTTGGAGAGCTCTTTTAGGGCTCTCTTTTCTTTGGCCCCCTGTCGGATAGCATAATCTTTAATGGCTTGCGAGTTAAGAAGACCAGCAAACCTGATAGGATCTTCGATGGTTTTAATTTGGGATAACATAGAAAGAGCCTTTGGGCCATTAGTTTTAGCAGTATTATAAATATTAAAAATGAGTTTGGCGTTGGGGTTGGCCGGCAAGATGAAATCCTGAATCTCGACTTTTTGTTTTAGAATTTTATAAGCAGAAGAGCGCTTGTCTAATTTTGTTTCGAAAATAGCAACTTTATGTGGGGTGTTGAGATAATCGGGAATTTTTTCAAAAACGGATTTATTCTCACTGATATCGCGCAAGAGTATTTTACGTTCAGCATCAAAAAGAGAGCTGCCAAGGAAAATACTAGGAAGATCATTTAACGAAAGATTGGCGCCGTCAATTACTTCGTAATTTAGACCGAGAAATTCTTTGATAGCATTTTTTGCGCGAACACGATCGTCACCGGTAAAAATCCTAATCATAGTTTTGCTCCAGGAAGCTTTTGGCATCGTGGACAAAGGTGGGTGCCACGGCCGGCGACTTTAGTTTTTATAATTATGGTACCGCAACGAGGGCAAGGCTGACCTTCCCTTCTGAATACTTGGGCAAATTTTTCTAAATAATCGCCCCTGGTACCGTCGGCTTTAACGTAAGTGGCCATGGTGGATCCACCAGAATCAATAGATTTTTGCATGACATCACAAGCTGAAGCAAGAAGTTTCTTAGTTTCATTTTTGGTAAGAGTGCCTGCCTTTCTTTTGGGGTGGATTTTGGCGTCAAAAAGAGCTTCGTCGGCATAAATATTGCCAAGACCACAAATGATTGATTGATCCAAAATGACTGCTTTGATGGGCGATTTTGGGTGATGTTGTAATTTTTCGTACAATTCTGGCGCGGTCATTTGCCAAGGTTCTTTGGCAAGTTTCTGAATGAAACTATCACGTTCTACGTCTGTAGTTTTGATAACTTTGATAAAGCCAAATTTACGTTGATCATTAAAATATAAAGTGCCGTCGGTAAAGCTAATGATAACTCGGGTTTGTTTGTTGGGTAATTTGGCCACAAAATTTTCACTAGGATGGCCAGCGGCGTAGCGTTCTTTGCCGTCATAGATTAGTTGGCCCGTCATACGAAGATGGATCATTAAAGACAGATTATTGTCTAGATCGAGAATTAATGCCTTACCAAATCTGCGAATATCTTTAACCTTCCCTTTTGGCGGTAAGCCAACAAAGGATTTCGCACACAAAATCTCGATTTTTTTAATATCTTTTTTTAGAATAAATTGTTTGAGCCCACGCCTGATAGTTTCTACTTCCGGTAACTCTGGCATACCTTTATTTTATCATATTTGACCAGAAATAGTTTTCCACAACAAAACACCATATTTAGTGTTAAAAAGTGTTGACAAACACTATATGTAGGGTTATGATGGTTTCAGGTAATGCTTATATAACAAAAAAATAAGGCGCATAAAGTGTAGGTCATGCTTTTAAGCCCCTAAAGAAAGGACAACCATGAAGAATATCATCTACCGAAGCCAGAACGACATTGAAGGTTTTGACTTAAAGAGATTTGTAAAATCATTAAGTAAATATGCCAAGGTTTCTGACAAGGACGTAAGGGAGGCTTTAGCAGACTTTGATCAATACGAAAATTTGCATGTCTCTTGTTTGGTAGAAGCCGGGATGAAATTGATTGGGGAGAAGGCTGGCAAAAAGGAAATGAAGGAATACTTCGAGGAACATGCAGAGTGGTTTGAGGAGGGCAAGTTCGAAAGGTTACGTCGGATTACTGGATATCTAGTGGGAACTTTGGATCGTTGGAATGACGCAAAGAAAGCAGAGGAGAGCGCACGAGTCAAACACTGCGTGAATTCTTCGATTGACGACGCGGCAAGATTAGTTGCCTTGGAAACTCAGGCGATGGAGCATAATATCGCTTACGCGCGCTAATTTTCTAAGAGTTTACAGATGAGGGCTACGAGTAGCCCTTTTTCTTTGGGGTTGGATTCGGCAATGAGAAGGGCAAGCGCAGTGAGAGCGCGGTCGCTGATTTTGGTTTCGCCGTTTTTGGTAAGATGATAGTCGTTGATGGTGAGAAAAACTACAAATAATAAGGCGCCGATACGTTTGTTGCCATCGTAAAAGGGGTGGTCTTTGATGATGAGATAGAGGAGGTTGGCGGCTTTTTCGGAAATGGAGGGGTAAACATCTTGATTGTTGTAAGTTTGAGTGATGGCGCCAAGCGATGATTCAAAGGCATTGCCACGAGGTTTGCCAAAAAGTTCGTCACCCTTGACGTTTTTCTTTAGCTTAGCAATCATTTTAAGACCATCATCTTTAGTGATAACTTTAGTGGCCTTTTTCCCTTTTGAGAAAGAAATATGGCCTTCGTCATATTCTTTTAGAGCTTTAAAACTGGGGCTGTATTTTGAAATAACTTCGAGAACGCCGGAAGCTTCGTCGGCAGAGAGGTCGGAAGCGGCGACTAAACGCTTGACAATACCAAGAGCACCTTCGATTTCGTGAAGTTTTTTAGCGTCTAATTCTGCTAGTCTGCGCTCATTGATGGCGGCACCATCCACAACATAGTGATGGAGAACTTTGGTAGCCCAGGTGCGGAAATCGGTAGCTTTTCGGGAATTAACGCGGTAACCAACAGAAATGATGGCATCGAGATTATACATGTTAACCTCGCGTGTAACATTTCTCGCGCCTTCGCGGCGAACTATTCGATTTTTTCGAAGAGTTCGATTTTTATCTAGTTCACCATCATGGTAAATATTATTCAAATGATAATTAATCGTCGGTAGGCCGGTATCAAAAAGTTTGGCAATATCGGCCTGAGTAGCCCAAAGGGTGTCTTCTTTGATATCAACGTTGAAGACTACTTCGCCTTTCTCAACTTTGTAGATTTCGATTCCCTTTTCCATAATATATATCATATCATACTCTGGGCGGGTCCTGCCCCATGTTCAGTATGTGCATTTTTTGCACAAGTTGGAATTATAATTCACCCCAGTTGGTGCCGGTGGTGACGTCGACTGCGAGTTTGATTTTGAGCTCAGGAGCGATAGATTCCATTTTGGTTTTTAAGATTTTAGAAACTTCGTCGGCAATAGATTTGTCGCATTCAACAATTAGCGAATCGTGGACCTGCATAACGAGTTCGGCGTCTTTTGGCAAAGCCTGATCGATAGCAATCATGGCGCGTTTCATGAGATCGGCTTCGGTACCTTGAATCGGCATATTCTCAGCAGCGCGCTCGGCGGCCTGGCGGATTACAAAATTAGAAGATTTAACATCTGGGGTAGGACGGCGACGACCAAAGAAAGTCTCAACATAACCCTCTTCCCTGGCCTGTTGTAGGATTTGGTCGAGATAATTTTTAATGGGTGCGCGAAGGCTGAAATAGTTTTCAATAAATTGTTTGGCCTCGTAATAAGGCATTTTGGCGGCATCGGAAAGGCCTTTGACACTCATGCCATATAAAATACCAAAATTAATTACCTTGGCAGCGCGACGCTCGGCCTTAGTCACCTTATCCATCGGGACTTTGAAGGCTTCGGAGGCGGTTTTGGTGTGGACATCGATATCTTGATTGAAATCGTTGATCAGATTTTGGTCGCCAGCAAGCACGGCAGCAAGACGGAGTTCGAACTGAGAATAATCGGCCGAAACAAGAACCTTGCCTTTGGGAGCGATAAAGCCAGTCCTGATTCTCTTCCCTTCTTCGGTACGAACCGGAATGTTTTGGAGATTGGGATCTTTGGAACTGAGACGCCCAGTAGCGGTAACATTTTGAGTAAAGGTAGTATGAATGCGATTATCTTGATCGGCGAGGTCTGGCATAGGAATAATATAGGTATTAAGTAGCTTGGCGGCCTCGCGATATTCGGTGATTTTAGGAACAATTGGGTGCAAATCTTTAAGTTTTTCTAACTCTTTGGCGCCAGTAGAGTAACCGCGAGTGGTCTTTTTGATGCCCTTAGTGGGAAGCTGCAATTTAGTAAATAAAATCTCGGAAAGTTGGACTGGGGAGTTGACATTAAACTCTGTGCCAGCTAGTTGCCAAATGGCTTGTTCAAAATTTTTAACCTCGGAAGTGTATTCTTGATTGAGTTTAGTAAAATACTCGCGGTCGATGAACATACCTTTCTCTTCCATTTTATAGAGGACTGGAATAAGGGGTAGATCAAAAGATTCGAGAACATTGAGAAGCTTGGGGGTTTTAGCGAGCTTGGCGCGTTGGGTTTTGTAGGCGTACTGAAAATCCATAGGATCGTAGAGATCCGATTGTCCGCGTTCCAAAGGATTAATTAAAAATTCGGCTTGGCTGAGATCCCAAAAAGGCTTGCCAGATAAAATTTCGTCGGCGATTTTTTGGTCGTGGTGCATAAGAGATTTGATATCCCAATCGATAATGATGGATGAATCGCCTGAGGATATCGTTGACTCCAGGGCATTACGGAGCGCGGCAGCGCGAGTATTAGCGCCGGCCGCCCGTGGCGACGGGCCGGCCGGACGCGGCCCTGGAGTTAATGATATCTCAGGCGAAGGCTTTTCAACTTTACGGATAAGGGAGTTGAATTCGAGTTTTTTGAGACCAGAGATAACTTGGTCGCGATTGAATTGGAAGTCGGGGATTTTAGCGAGATCGACAGGAGCGTCGAACATAATTTGGGCCAAAGTTTTAGATAAATAGGCTGATTCCTTCCCTGCTTCGAGCTTAGTTCGAGTCGAGCCCGTGATTTGATCTATATTCTTATATATATTATCTAAATCACCAAAATCGTTGAGGAGTTTTGCGGCGGTTTTTTCGCCAATACCAGGAACGCCGGGAATATTGTCAGACGAATCGCCTTTTAGAGCTTTTAGGTCTAGGAACTGAGATTTTTTGATACCATATTTAGCTTCAATCTCAGCAACATCGATTTCTTCAATATTAGAAAATCCCTTCAAAATGCGCCACATACGAGTGTTTTCATCAACAATTTGCAGCATATCTAAATCGGAAGAAATAATATAAGTTTCGTATTCGCACTTGCCGTGAGCATCAAGAGTTTCGTCGGCTTCTTTTGAGAGGGTGCCGATGATGTCGTCGGCTTCGTAGTTGTCAATTTCGACAAAAGCCCAGCCGAGATCATGGATTAACTCTTTTAGCAGAGGAATTTGGGTGTAGAAATCTTCGCCCGGTTTGACGCGACCAGCTTTGTATTCTGGAAAAATAGCACGACGCTTTGAAACAGAAGTCTTGGAATCCCATGCTACTACGACTTTAGTGGGGTTTAGTTTTTTGACAATTTCCATGGCGATAGCAGCAAATCCATAGACGCCACCAGTAGGTGTACCATCTGAGAGGCTAAGAGCTCCCATAGCATAATACCCCCGGTAGAATACCGATTTTCCGTCGATTAAAACCAGGCGTTTCATCTTAGAATCCGATATATTCGCGGCCAATTTTGCGCGAGATTAAACTCTTGATAGTAGCAAGAACTTTTGGATAGGCGCCACAGCTACCTAGTTCGCAAATCTCAATTGTGTCTTCGGAGTCTAAATAAAGTGAAGTTGTATTAATATTATCGTAAATCATAACAACGCGGTTTACGCCGTGATCATCAAAGCTTTCGTCTTCAACAAGGATTTTGTCATCGTAGACATAATATGAGGTGCGTATGTGACTGCCTTCGGCATAATTATCGGTGAGAGCAAAACGATAATCATCGGGTACGTTGGCAGAGACTTCGCCATTCATGGTAGTGATAAAGGCATGAATTAACATGCCAATGCAGACCGCGGCAAGTATCCATAATGTATAGCGCATCCAGTTGCCTTTTTTGTAGGCAACACTTGAAATATTACTGATATTAGTCAAAACCAACCTCCTTTAGTATTTTGTCCAGGTTATCTTGCAAGTCTGGGATGGTGCCGTTATTTAAAACATAATAGTCGGCAGCAGCAATGGGACCACCTTTTTCAAGATTCTCAATTTCGCTACGATCACGTTCGCGGATAGCAGAAGCATCAAAGGAGCGCCCTTTTCGTTTGGCGACTCTATCGTAGCGGAGTTTTTTGTCAACAACGATGGCTACAAATGTGATCGCTCGAGGGAACTCTTTTTTTAGAATTTGATATTCCGTCCAAGAATAAACACCATCTAAAACAATGCGCTTTTGGCCGGCAGCGATGAGATCTTTGGCTTCAGCAATGACTTGATTAACCACCCAGTCTTTGCCTTCTTTTTCGCGGATCTCTTCGCGGAATTTTTTTTCGGATTCACCGTTTTCGGACCGCTCAATGCCGCGTTTTTCCATTTCTTTGTAAATCATGCCCCCAAAGTATACTTTGGGGTAGCCTTTGTCGGTTAAATAATCGACTGCGACAGATTTGCCAGAACCAGACATACCTACCAAGGCTAAGATTTTTACATTATCCATAACACAAGTATACCATACTCTTGACGGGTCCTGCCACGCATTTTCCCCCAAAATTTTGCTAACGCAAACATTTTGGGGGTCCCCCTATGCGCGTCACCCGTCAGTGTGTTATAATAGGTTATGGCGAATTTTTTTACTACTTCAGATCCGCTAGATGAAATCATTGCGGAGACGATGCCAGAAAAGCAGATATTAGAGACTAAACATATTCTGACGGGGTGGACAAATATTGTAATAGAAGTAGCCACAGACAAAGGGTCATATTTTTTCAGGTTTCCGCGTAATCCGTTTTGGTCAAAAATGATTGTAAAGGATGCGGCGGTATGCAATTTCGTAGATGGCAAGACTAGCTATTATACTCCTCAAATGAAACTTTGCTTCGATGCAAAAAAGAGGCCATTTTCGGTGCATAAAAAAATTGAGGGATATACCTTGGGGGATCGAATCTATCATTTATCGCATACGGCGCTAATGGGTGTAGCTTATGACACGGCGAAGTTTATTAAGGAATTATCTGGAATAGATTTAAGAGGCGCGCCAAAAGAAGTAAAATATCCTCTTTCGGAGTTTTTGCACGAACTAGATTACGAGCATTATGCCAAGCACATAGATGCGGACCATAAATACATCAAAAAAACAGAAGGAACAAGCTTGGTGCATGGAGATCTTAATCTTGGAAATATTTTGCTCGACAAGAACGATAAAGTGATCGGTGTGATCGATTTTTGTTTTGCGGGTACTGGGAACCCTAATATGGATGTGGCAAGAATGGTGTCAAGACCGGCACCAAAAGAATTTGAAGAAGAGTTTTTGGGATATTTCGAGAATAAGGATGAGATTAAGCGAATGCGCAAAGCATGGAGGCATATCGATAATGGTTATGCCGAACACATCAGAGCAAAGTTTCCAGAAATTAATCTAAATCAGTTGTAAGATATTTAATTTTGGCGTCACGGCGAGCATCATCGTCTGGCTTGGGGAGTTCTTCCCTGCTTGAATAATCTGAAAAAATCTTGAGACAGTCTTTGACTGGGCCATCATAGATTGGCGGTTTATCGTAAACGCTCCAGAGAATAATATGAAGCTCGGGGACCGAAGTAGCATAGTATTCTAGGGCTTTGGAGGTAGCACGGATGAATTCTTCTTCGGTGGCTTTGGAATGGCGCCAAGCGCGACCGCTTAGGTATTTTTCGGTAACGGTGGGCGAGACGGCAATCATGAGAAGTAGCATTTTGTAAGCTGATTTTTTTAGCATGTTAAGGAGGATCGCTTCCATTTCGGGATCAAGGAGCGTCACGTCGAGAATAATATCATAGCCACCCTTAATTAACTCGGATAAAGTTAAAAACATCATAATTGTGCTAAACTCGTCAGTCATTCTGCGTAAGTTTTCATCACCATAATACTCCTTGATCTCTTGGTAATGTGGGTGGTATTTTACAAAACAACGAGCCGCGATCAAAATAGGTTCATGGCCATTTTTTTCGCAGTAAGCTTCTACCGCAGGAAGGATTTGGGTGGTTTTGCCTGAACCAGACAAACCTGCAATACGGATTAGATGGTGATTTGTGGTGGCAGCGGGAGTGAAATCACTTAAGACTGTTTTTAGAATATTAGGGTATTCAGCGAGTGTAACCTGCCATTCTGGCTTGACGGTGGAAGGCCAGTGCGATTTCATATAAGTAATAATCTTTTCTAGTTCTGAATGGTCTTGAGACATTTTTTGCTCTTTCTAATTTCAATTTTTTTAATATCTTTGAACTTGCGATACTCGCCTTCGGCTTGAAGTTCAATGGTGGCGGGATGAGTAAATTCTAGAATGTCGCCAGTAGTTTCGGAGCCAGGAACACGGAAAAAAATGCTTTTGAACATTAGTTTTGATAGGCGCCAAAAACTAGTGAGGCGATCGGTTTCAGAGCGGAAGGCCTTAGGGCTTTTGTAGTCTTCCCCGCCCCTCATGACGCGCGCCATATAGCGGCCATTGACGGCAGCGTAGTCGGAAGTTTTGGGATGTTGAAGCTTGCCATTTAATCTAAATTCAGGAATGAAGGTTTTTCTGTGGCGGTTTTTGAAATACCAGCCAGCTAAGCTCGTATAAGAACCAAAAGAGCGACCGGAGTTGGTTTTGAGCTTTTTGCGAAGAGCTGGGGTGTCGTAGATTTTGACGGCTTCGGCGGTCATGCCGAGGGTGACATAGCAAGTAGCATAGCGGAAAAACTTGCCGTCGACAAGGATTTCGAGAGGATAAAAGTTTTGGATGGGTCTTGATTGTATATCCTCTAGGGTTTTCGTGCCAAGAGTGCGGGCGAGGTCGTTGAAATTGCCGTATGGAAGGACGGAAAGTGTAGCGTTTTTATCGGATTTCAGGATTGCATTTACTGCGATAACTCCAGTAGCGTCGCCACCAACAGCGAGAACCAGATCGCCGTCTTTTAGAATTTTGGCAAGTTTTTTTGCGTTGTCGTCTACGTCGGTAGGGGCGACTTCGTATTTACCTACTAAATATCCTTTGAAGTTAGTTACTTTCGACAAAACATCTTTTTTTACGTCCGAATAGCGCGATGAGCGAGGATTGTAGATAATGAGAATTTTTTTCATTTGGTTTCGGCATTTTTGGGTGTTTTCTGATTTGGATTGGTCGAAGAGTCGGACTGAGTAGAGCTAAGAGAGGAAGAGTTGCTGCCGCTATCGGCGCCAATATAATTAAAATCTGGGATGAGCCAAACAAGTAACGAATAAGCCACAACGTAGGCTACTAAGCCGATAATGATTTCAAACATACGACGTTTGGCGGTGCGGGTTTTTTCTTCGCTACCTCCGGCGGTGAGGTATTGGATGCCTACGATAGTAATACCAATAATGCCGAGAACGCCAACGCCGACGGTCATGATATTTACTACCGTATTAAGAATTCCAAGGATGCTATTGCCGTTCCCTTCGTCGCAAACTTGGCCACCGCCTAAAATGGCCGTAGAAACACAATTGCTGTCACTGGCGGCAAAGACTGGGACAGCAATGAGAGAGAATCCTAACACTAGAGTCAGCATACTTAATAGTAACTTTTTCATGATACCTCCTACCTTAAATATTCATGTAATTTTTTGGTGTCTTTGTTTTTGCGAAGCTTAGAGAGGGCTTTGGCTTCGATCTGGCGGATGCGTTCGCGAGTGACGTCAAACTCGGCACCGACTTCTTCTAGAGTGTGTGGGCGGCCGCCACCAATACCAAAGCGCAGGCGAATGATTTTTTGCTCTCTTTCGGTGAGGGTAGCGATGATTTCAGAAAGTTGCTCTTTTAAAATTTGGTTAGCGGCGGAATCTTCGGGTGAGTCGCGTTCTTCGTCTTCGACAAAATCACCGAGGACGGAATCTTCGTCGTCGCCCTCACGGCCAACAGAAGCGTCGAGTGAAGCGATGTCTTGTTTAATGCGCATAACGTAGTCAATTTTTTCGGGTTCGAGGCCAAGTTCCTTGGCGATTTCTTCGTTAGTGGGTTCGCGATTAAGCTCGGAAGTGAGTTTACGAGAAGTCCTGAGGACCTTGTTAATCGTTTCAACCATGTGTACAGGGATACGAATGGTGCGGGCTTGATCGGCGATGGCGCGAGTGATGGCCTGGCGTACCCACCAAGTAGCATAGGTAGAGAATTTGAAACCTTTGTCGGGATCGAATTTTTCGACAGCGCGAAGGAGGCCGGTGTTCCCTTCTTGGATGAGATCGAGAAAATCTAGACCACGGCCGCCGTATCGCTTAGCGATAGATACTACGAGGCGCATGTTAGACTCGACCATTTTATCTTTGGCTTTTTTGTCGCCCTTAACGATTCGCTGGGCGAGGTCAGCCTCTTCCTCGGGAGTAAGAAGTGGAATCTTACCAATTTCGCGAAGATAAAGCCGGACAGAATCGTCGGCAAAGGCATCGACATTCTCGGCCGTGATGGCGAGATCTTCGTCGGAAAGTTCTTCTTCGTTTTCGAGATCGCCGGACTCTGGCTCGTCGATGTCTAGGGGTAAGTCTTTTGCATTCAAAATATCGTCTTTTTTAACGCTCATTAGTGATAAGTATAGTTTATTTTGTGAGTTTTGGCAAGGGTAGCAAATGCATCGGGTCGTTTTTTCCGCCCCGACGTAGAATATTGTAAGTTTGGAAAAAGCGCACTTGATTCAGTTCAGTATCTTGTGCGCTTTTTAACCTACTATCATTTTATCTCTTTTGGAGGAGAAAGTCAACGACTTCTCCACTCTTTTTTATTACTATCAACTTTTTGATATGTGCGTCGCCACTATTTATGAAGCCTTGGACCTTTGATAATGCCCTTTCGTTATTCATTTTACATCTGGACAGGTCCAAGATGACATTTTTGGATTGTGAAGAAGCCTCACGCAGGTTATTAGATATTGTGCGTTTGCCATTTCCCAAAGGACTTTTTAATTCCCAAAGTTGATGAGTTTTAACAATATACAAATCAGGCGTAGCACAAGGAGCCTTACGGATAAAAACAAGATTGGATTCAAAATAATTAGCAATCAGATTGGCCGCATTTAACTTATGCGATTTGGGCGGATCTAGTTCGTTTAAGTTGTAAGTGATTTTATAGGATTTAAGATGTTTTGGCATAGAAAAATATTTCATTTGATTGATATTTTCCATCCTTCGTTAGAAGCAAATGCAACACGAATTAAATAATTATTCAACTTTTCGCGACAAGAAGTTAATTGGGGAAAATGATATATACTGAACACTTGTTCATAGCATTGTTTCTACTTACTCCTATAAATTCCCAGGAAATGGCTGTTTTTTGGGAACCTAATCCCAAAAAATGGCTGTTTTTTGGATTTCACCTTACAATAAAGCCGTAAAGGTACCATTAATTCCTAGGGCTCTCATACGAAACGAACCTAAATACTCACACAACGCACCGAGCTG
>CAYYYH010000021.1:0-10612 GCA_964476395.1 uncultured Candidatus Saccharibacteria bacterium
AGAGACTTATTGTGTATTGGTTTTAGACCATATAGAGTTTTATTGGGAGGTGTGTATTGAGGAAAGAACGCACGATTGTTTTGACGCATCTCGCTATAGTTTAATGCGCGCCAGAGCTCCTAGTTGGTCGATCTCAAACTTTTTTAATGTACGACTTTTTGTTTAGCGTTTTTGTATGATTTATTCGCTGATTTCAGTTTATTATATTTTTCATAAAAAAGCAAGAGCTTTTTTAAAGTTTTTTTTAGTTTGTTTTTAAACATATGTGGAAAACTTCTCTGTTATTTTACCGAACACCAAGTCTTGATTTTTGCATGCTTTTGTTTTATAGAAACCGAACACAGGTGATCTTGAATTATATTGATTTTTGTGGTATAATTAAAGGGTGTGCCAGCCAAACGGGCTGGCCAGGTAGTTTTGGAGGAAGAATGGCAAAGAGATTTCTAAAGCTAGCAGATCTTTCTCCTGTTATGGTGGGGGCCATCTTCCAGGTGGTTAACCATAACAGGGTGACCTACTATCGAGGTTGGGAGGACTATTGTGGCCCTAACAACCCTTACGGTGTAATTGTTTCTCCGGTCGACCCCGAGAAGCTCACTCAGCTTGATGGTTGGGAAATAACGGGCAAGCACGGCAGTGTTTGTCTCGTCAACCACGGGAGATCTTCCCAGACTATTCGCTACGAGATTCCTTTCTGGAGGCTCGATGGCACCAACTGGTAGATCCTTTTCTTCCCCCCCTTAGCCCTCGGCCGGTTTTACCGGTCGGGGGCTTCTGCTTTTGTGATGGTATGTTATAATGTATAAAAATAAGTGAGGTAAAAATGGATAATACTGAATTTGACGTGTTCTTGTGGGCGAACGAAATTGATGAAATTAAGAATAACGTTTCGGCAGAATTATTCTTATTTAATAAGAATTATACGCCCTATAAGATCAAATACTCCGACAAACTAACTGGGGCGGTAAAATCAATGTTTATGCAAGAAGCCGTGCATTACATTATTGAGGAAGCCGACAAAGGCCTAGAATGCCGAGAGTATGAAAAAGCCGATGGTGAGGAGAAGGTGATTTATCGTACTTCCCTTTCCAAAGTTGGGCGCGCCGAAACTCTGATCCACCTGATTGAAAATGAATATAAAGACATTGATTATTTTTCGGAAAATGAATACGATTTTAAGAAGGTTAAAGGGATTATCGCAAAGTTTACTTATCCCGGCGAGGAAGGTATGAAAACCTTTTATATTGCAAAGGTTTTGCCTGCGTCGTCAGCACTCAAAGGGACTTCTTCTTGGGAAATCAATGGAGAGAGCTTTGAACCGTTTTCGGCCGAAATAGCCCTAAAAATGCCAGACGACAATCAGGTGGCAATTGTGGATAAAAACATCGTTGTGTTTAATCAGGCAAAATTCGAAAACCTTTTCCAATATGATTATAAATCTCAAGTGATCGCGGAGGCAAAAGCCAAGGAATTAACTGAAAAATACAAACTGTCCTTTGCTGAAGGGTTGACGCTTGATTCCCTGCTAGCCGACAAAAAACCAATTCTCAAAAAGGTGCAGGCGATGGATATAGCTGAAGAAATGCCACAGGATAAGTTAATTGATTATGCGGACGAAATGCAGTTAGAGTTAATGACGGATGACGATGGGTCGATTATTATCATGGATGATAAAGATTTAACGATGTTTGTGAATTTGCTCAACGAAGATTATTATGTATCGCCGGTAAATGGACGTCGCTACGAAATTAAGTCCAAGAAATTACTTGGCGAGCCTGACGGTGAGCCGCCAAGAGGTTAAAACAGCAAAATAATCCTTTCGGGGACGCTCGTCGCGCCCGTCTTCACGGGGCTCCTCGCTGCGTCCTCGTAGCAACTGCGGATGCCCCCGAAAGGACTATTTTGTTGTTTCAATCTCGTTATATGGCGACTCGATAAAATTGGTCTCGCCAAGAGTCTTGAAGGTGTTTTTGAGGTCGGTTTTTGCTTCAATGACGGAATCTTCGGGCGTTAGATTGGACTCGATTTTAGCATAATAGCCAGGTAGATTTTCTACTTTATCTAGGAAAATATAAGTGCCTTCACCCATGATGAGATTTTGACGACGACGCGACACTTCGCCAACAGGTTTAAAGCCGAGTTGCAAGATAATATTAACAATTCTCTCGTAATCTTTGATCTCAGTTTCCTCAACAATGTCGGCGCCGGAATCTTCGATGTGGCGTTTTAAGATAAAGGAATACTTGGCGGGCTGATCAACTGATTTCATTTCGGTGCGCATAATTAAGCGAGGATAATTGGCGTTCTTTCGATAGTTACGTGGGATGTAGATTCGATCGTGTTGCCAGCAGACCGTTGAAAAATCTAGGTCGATATCAGAAAGTTTCTGCTCGAAAGCTTCTTTTGAGGAAAGTTTACATTTCACGATGACTTTTTTCATATTTATTATTATATCATATTTATGTCAATAATGCGAGCCTCAAGAGAGCGAATGCCATTAAAATCGTTCTCAACAAACTGAACGAGAGGTTCGATGTGATCAAATTCGGGATCGAGATTGAGCCAATTGGTGGGGGCGTAAAAAGAGAGACATTTGAGGTTTTTGCCGGATTTGTCACGGAGGTCGAGGCGAAGATGGTTCTGGTCGGTGCCCATGATGGTTGCGTTAGAGAGATTGACGTTTTTGATGCAAAAAATCGGCTCTTTATTACCAACGCCAAAGGGTTCAAGGAGCTTAAGATCCTCTAGAAAGTCAAGATCTAAATCCGAAAAATCAAGAATTTCGAGATCGGCGGTTTTTCTGAGATACTGCTCTTGGTTTTTGAGATGTTGGTTTTGATAATAGGAATTAAGTGCAACGCGAAAGTGCGAAAGATTGTCTTTATCAAGACGAACTCCAGCGGCACCAGCATGCCCGCCGCCACTGATAATCGTGTCTTTAACAGAATTAAGTGCTTCAGCGAGATTAAAATCGCCAAAACTACGGCCTGACCCCTTTAAAATATTATTATCAAGCTCGGTAAGGACAAAGGCAGGACGATGATATTTTTCGACTAAATGCCCTGCAACGATGCCCAAAATACCTTCATGCCACTTCCCCACCTCAACGATGACTGGATCGTTAGAAACTCCGCGAGCAGTAATTGCCTTGGTGGCAGAAATTTGTTCAGTTTTACGTTTTTTGTTCAATTGCTCTAGTTCTTCGGCTAAGGGCGCAGCGTCAACACGAGACTTAGCGCGAAGAAGATTCAAAGAGAGATCAGCAGACTTAAGGCGACCGGCGGCGTTGAGGCGGGGGCCAATAATGAAACCGACTGCTTCCGCGTTCAAGTTTTTTATCCTAGCTTTTGAGATTAATTCCTGGAGCCCGGGGCGCCGAGTTTTTGCTAATACCTTAAGTCCATAGAACCCAAGGATACGATTCTCGCCAATTAAAGACATGTTGTCGCAGATAGTACCTAGAACTACCAGATCTAGCAACCATTTTTCTTGGCCATTTTTTATCATTCCCTTCTGCACGAGTGCTTGCGCTACCTTAAACGCGACTCCAACACCGGCAAGGTTTTGAAGATTAGGGGTGGGAAAATCTTTGCGATGAGAATTGACGACGGCGACGGCATTGGGTATTTCATCGGCGGTTTCGTGATGATCGGTAACAATGGTGTCAATCCCTAGCGCATTAAGCTCATCAATAATGGCATGATTGCGCGAACCACAGTCTACGGTGACAACAAGGGTGATTTTGTCCTTTTGGGCACGATCTATGAGTTTTGGACTCATGCCATAGCCATCGGCAAAGCGATCCGGAAGCATAATACTGATATTCTCTGGTCTTGCACCAGCTAAGATGAGGGTTTGTTCCATCAAAGTACTAGCCGTCACGCCGTCAACATCATAGTCGCCATAGATGAGGATTCTTTCGTTGTCCTTAATAGCGGCCCCGATGCGAGAAACGACCTTTTCCATATCTTGTAAGGCGAACGGGTCGGCTAAACTTTCATATTTAGGATATAAAAAAGAGTCTCCGTAACCGCGTATCTCGAGCAAACGTTTAAATAATTTATTCATTTTAGCCAATCGTTTTGCTAGGCTTGCTGCCCTTTTGACTCTTGATCACAATTGATTGGAGCTCTTTTAGGATTGGAAATTGCTTGTTGGTTTGGTAGATTTTGGTTTTACCCTTTTTGGTGACGATCAAGAAATTGCCATTCACCATACGGTTAAGCTCCCTCTGGATGTTACCGGGATCTTCTTTGATGAGTTTGGCTAATCCGCGAACATGGGTTTTAAAATCTGGGTATTTTGCAAAAACTACGATGATTTTGCGGCGCACTCTGGACGTTACAAATATATCCAACATATTACCTCGCTTAAATTACCTTTATTATAGCATAGTTTTAGCTAATTTTGTAAAAATTACAACGATTTTAAGGTGAAATTTGCTTAGCCTGTGGTGTATAATTGAGGTATGTTTTATGAGGTGATACCGGAGGGGAAAGTGGAAGCCCTAACGTACGACAGCGACGATTCCCTACTTCCGGGGCAGATTGTGCTAGTGCCGATCGGCAAGCGCAAAGTGCCAGGTGTAGTTGTTAAAAAAGTTGCGCAACCGGATTTTGCTACCAAAAAGGTTTTGAAAGTTTTGTATTCACAGCCACTACCAAAACATTTAATGAAGGTCGCGGGTTTTATCCATGACTATTATTTGGCGCCAACTGGGCAAGCTATCTCTTTAATACTGCCAAATGGAGTAGAAAAACAGAGGCGAAGGCCAAAAACCGAACAAATGTTCGGTAAAGCAAACGAAACCGAACAAACCCAAGATCCACCCACAATTCGGCTGAACGAAGCTCAAAAAAATGCCCTACAAGGCCTCCAGAAGGCCCCAAGAGCCACGAAACTGCTATTTGGCGTTACCGGTAGTGGTAAAACCAATATATACGTTAAAATGGCCTCACAGGCCCTTTCTGGGCAAAAATCCGTTATACTGTTAGTGCCAGAAATTGCTTTAACTGGCCAACTTGTTCGGGTTTTTAAAGAATACTTCGGCGAGAAAATAGTCTTAATCCACTCTAGGCAAACAGAGGTGGAGCGACATTTGGTTTTTGAGAACGTTTTAGCAGCTGATGGCCCACTGATAGTAATTGGGCCTAGATCGGCGCTATTTGCGCCTGTAAAGGAGCTGGGGTTGATTATTATAGATGAAGCGCATGAATCTACTTATATTCAAGAGAACGCGCCAAGATATTCAGCAATTAGAGTGGCTAGTTTTATGGCCAAAACAGCGGGCTGTTCCCTAGTATTAGGCTCAGCAACGCCCACGGCTAGCGATTATTATATTGCCGAGAAACAAGGTGCAGTAGTCCAGCTTACAGAGAAGGCAAAACATGCGGCAATTAAGCCCAAGATTAGGGTTATTGACTTTAAAGATAGAGATAGTTTCACAAAAAATAAGTATTTTTCTGATGCCTTGATCAAAGCGATGTCGGATAATTTAGAGGCTAAGCGACAGACGTTGATTTTTCATAATCGACGTGGGTCGGCTCCACTAACTATCTGCGAAAACTGTGGTGAAGAGATTTTGTGTCCAAATTGCTATTTACCCCTGACCTTACACGCAGACAGCTACGAATTAGTATGCCATACCTGTGGTTTTTTGAGGAAGGTGCCGGCGGTTTGTCCGAAATGCGGAGCGCCAGGGCTGGTGCATAAGGGGTTTGGGACAAAACTCTTAGAGAGCGAGCTAAACAAACTATTCCCTAATGCAAGAATACGGAGATTTGATGCGGATAATAAAAAAGGCGAAGGACTGGAAGCAATCTATGATGAGGTGTTAAGCGGTGAGGTCGACATACTGGTGGGTACGCAAACGGTAGCAAAGGGACTGGACCTGCCAAGACTTGCTACGGTAGGCGTAGTGCAGGCCGATGCAGGCCTGAATCTCCCTGATTTTATGGCAGAAGAGAGAGTTTTTCAGTTACTCACTCAAGTGATGGGACGAGTAGGGCGCGGTCATCTAGAAACTGCCGAAGTATTTATCCAGACTTTTCGGCCAGAGCATCCAGTGCTTGAATTCGCCCAAAATGAAGATTACTTAGGGTTTTATAAGTATTTGATAGAGAGAAGAAGACGATCTGGATTCCCGCCGTTTAGGTTTGTGGCAAAGATCGAGATCACTATGAAAACAGAGGCGATAGTGGTGCGCAAAATTCGGGATTTGGCGAGGCAGCTTTCAAAAAACGCGGGTTTGATTGTTTCCCCGCCCCAGCCAGCTTTCCATGAGCGAACCAACAGAGGCTATACTTGGCAGATAATTGCAAGGTCAAAGTCGCGCAAGTCGCTTCTAGAAGCCTGTTCGGGGTTAGATTCAACCGTCAAAGTCACATTTGACCCGCCGGGTCTACTTTAGAGAGTTTTTAGCTATTTTTGCTAAGCGTTTTGGGGTGGTCTTAGTAAGATAAATAAGGTCATTAAGAACAGCATCTAGATAACGGCTAGAGAAATTCTGCTTATCCCAAACCTCGAAAAGGCCAACGATTTCATTTTCATAAACGTTATAGAGTTTTTCAAGGTCGCCAGGCAATTGCCATTCAGTGATTATTTTCTGCCTAAGGACGCGAAACATTCTCTTAATAATTTCCTTTTGCCCGTTTTTAAAAAGAGCTTTGTAGATCACCCTGTGGGCCGTAACAAAAACTAAAGTACGAAGAAAAACCGTATTTGTTTCTGTGTTTTTGGCATTGATTAGTTTCTTGATTTTGCTGGAATAGCTTTTTAGTAAATAATTCTCATAATCTTGGGAGATATGATAGGGCGAGGAGTGATGGCGGTAAAAGGTAGAACAAGAGATCTTGGCCCTTCTGGCAACTTTTCTCGCACTGGGAAAATCACGGAGTTTATAATAGGCAACAAAAATTGCTCTTTCGGTCTTTTGGAAGCGTTTGTTTGCCATGTTTTTCTCTGTTAGCCCACTATAAGCCATTGGATTTTATTTTATGATTTTTTGGGTGATTTTTCAAGGCTTAAGCGTTGTTTACAGAGGTAAAAAGATGTGGTATAATGGCCGCATGAAAATCATCACCACGCCGGATCCACGGCTTAGGGAGAAATCAGAAAAAGTCACTAAGATTGATGACGAAATCTTGGGTATTATTGCTGATATGCGCAAATTGTCGCTAGATTGGGAAAAAGACCACCCCTATGAGCTGTCGGCGGCGATGGCGGCGCCCCAGATGGGAGTAAATAAGCGGATTATTATCATCCGTGATGACATGGAGGATAAGAAAAAGGCAACATTCACAGCTTTGATCAACCCAGAGATAATTAGAGCGGATGGTAAGATTAAAACCGACCAAGAAGGGTGCCTTTCGGTGCCGGCGATCTATGGAATGGTTCCTCGCGCCTCCAAAGTAAAAGTGAAGGCAAAACTAGAGGACGGTACAGAGGTGCGCATCAAGGCAACCGACGAGATGGCGCGGACTTTACTTCACGAAATTGATCATTTAGATGGTATCTTATTTATTGACCATATTAAGGGAAAGAAGGACGCTTTTTATGAAATGACAGACAAGGGTGACTTGGTGCCGGTAGATTACGACAAAAAAATAGCTGGGAACAAAAAGCTGTTCCCCGATGATTAGAGAGCAAAATGAAGAAGATTATTTTCTTTGGGAATGGGGCTTTAGCGAATTATGCCTTGGCGGTGTTAGAAAAACAATTTGAAATAGTTTTTCATGCCAAGAACAGAGATGATCTTGAAGAAGTGAAGAGACTAAAAAGTGAGGACCCAAGCCTTTCTGGCATGTTGGCGTCGTTTGGGGTCCTAATAAAACCAGACATTTTAGAACTATTTGAACCAGAGGGGATCTTAAATATCCACCCTTCTCTGCTGCCACTATATCGGGGAGCTTCACCGATAGAATCAGCAATTTTAGCAGGGGACACGAGTTTTTCCATATCGGTGATGAAGCTAGTAAAACAGATGGATGCGGGCCCAGTTTATTGGCAAACTACTTTGTCTGACCTGCCGCTAAATAAGGATGAGATTTATAAGACTTTAGCAGAGGCGGGCGCAGAGTGGATATGCAAAAACTTAGAGAAATTGCCCACCCCTGTACCGCAAGATGAAGCCAAGGCGACTTTTTGTGGCAAACTAGAAAAAAGTATGGGCGTTTTGGCGCCAAATACAGAGACGGCCGAGCAAACATTTCGCAAAATTGTGGCTTATCAGGGTTACCCAAAGCCAAAATATTCGTTTTTTGGCGTAAAATGCATCATTCTAGACGCTCATATCATGAAGGCGGGTGAGACCGCGGTCCTCACTTTGCCATGCGCTGACGAGGCTATAGTTGCGATTGACAGATTACAGCCTGAGGGGCGCAAGCCAATGGATGCACAGGCATTCATAAATGGCTATAAAAAATAGCACCAACACCTTGTCCTGGTGATTCTACTGAATAACTACACGCCCCCAACAAGAGCATTACGATTAGCACGAATTTCGGCTTTCATTTCTTCAATAGTACGGTTAACGATTTCACGATAATCAGGGCGATTTTTCTCAAGCCATTTGGCAGCTTCGCCTAGATCAGTGATCATATCGAATTCGTTGAGCTGAGTCTCGGTGAGACCTTTTGAGATACGCTCTCCAATTCGAACTTCAAGTTCCTCCTGGACGTAGTCAAGGAATTTTTGCTTTTGGTCTTCTGGCATGGCCGAAAGCCCCATTTCTTGTAAAAATTTATCGTCAAATTGCATCTTTATTCTCCTTATGGCTATTATAACACATAGACTCGCTTTAATTAATCTTTTCCAAGCTTTCCAGAGGTAAAAACTTAAAAAAATAATCTGATGGAAGCCTTCCGGTATTGCAGTACCGGCTTTCCATCACTTTTTTTTCAAGTTTTCAGCCTATTTATGGAAAGCTTAGAAAAGCTTAATTACAAAGTGCGTTTTTTGGTTTCACGGGTGAAGAATTTGAGGCGATCGCCTACTGCAAGATCAATTTTTTGGGTAGTTTTTAGGGAGAGCCCGCCAGTTTCGCCAGCAACAAGTTCTTTAACATCAAGTTTTTCTTTTTGAACGGAGGCTACTTCGGCTTCACCAAGGTATTTCTTGTCACGGATAATACGAGCAAGATAGCCTGGCTTAACGTCGCCAGTTAGGACTTCCCCGCCGGCGATGATAGCAGTTTTTTCAGTGCGAAAGACACCGAGTACTTTGAGCTCGCCCTTATCTTCTTCGATGATTTCGACATCTAGAAGGCTTTCCATTTCGTGCTTAGCGTCATCAAGAAGCTCATAGATCACTTTATAGGTGCGGATCGGAACGTTGTCGCGCGCCGCCATCTTACTGATATTAATTGGCACGGAAACATTAAACCCATAAACTACAGTGTTTTCACCAGCTGCCATATAGACATCGTTTTCGTTGATGTCGCCGACACCGGTACTAACGATATTGAGATTGATTTCGCCATGAGTGTCGATAAGCTTGAGGGAGTCTACAACACTAGTGACTGAACCAAGCACGTCACCTTTAATAATTACGTTGAAAGTCTTAGAATTGTCAGCAACGTTCATCATGCGAAGTAGATCTGAGCTAGTAACATTGGCCGAGGCGGATTCGTCAGCGCTAGCCTGGGCGTTGAGCAATGCCATTTTGCGAGCAGTCTTTTCATCTTTGACTTCAACAAATCTATCGCCAAAATTCGGCAGATCCTTAAAGCCCGTAATAGTAACTGGGGTAGATGGAGTAGCTTTGCCCTTAGGTTTGCCTTGCCAGTCTAGCATAGTACGAACTTTGCCGTAAGTAGAGCCCGCAACGATGAATTCGCCAGTTTTGAGTTCCCCGCCCGTTACCAAGAGATTAACTACCGAACCTTTACCGGTTTCCATATGAGATTCGATCACGAGGCCTTCGGCTGGGATGTCAACATCAGCTTTGAGCTCTTCAATGTCGGCGGTTAGTAAAATCATATCGAGAAGCTTGTCGAGGTTTTGGTTTTGCTTAGCGGAAATCGGTACCATCACAGTATCGCCGCCCCATTCTTCAGGTTGAAGCCCTTGCTGGCTAAGGTCGGCCATGGTGCGATTAATGTCAGCGCCCTCACGGTCAATCTTATTGATAGCAACAATAATTTTGGCATTAGCAGATTTAGCAAAGTTGATTGCCTCAATGGTTTGAGGTTTCACGCCGTCATCGGCGGCGACCACAATTACTACAATGTCGGTAAGCATAGCGCCATGTTGACGAATGGCCGCGAAGGCCTCGTGGCCAGGGGTATCAAGAAAAGTAATTAGGCGATCGTCGTGCTTGAGCTGATAAGCAGAGATATGCTGAGTGATGCCACCGGCTTCGTCGTCGACAGTTTTCTTATGGAGGAGAGTGTCGAGAAGGGTGGTTTTGCCATGATCAACGTGGCCCATCACTGCAACCACTGGTGGACGAGTGACGGCTTTGTCGGATAATTCCCTGTGGAAGTCAGAAGTCTTGGTGGAAGTATTCTTTTTTTCAAGCTTAACGTTTTTTAGGCCAAGCTCGTCAATTATAATTGATGCGGTTTCATAATCCAGGCGCTGATTGATAGTAGCAACGATGCCGTTTTTAAAGA
>CAYYYH010000022.1:0-6517 GCA_964476395.1 uncultured Candidatus Saccharibacteria bacterium
CAGTTGAGATTATCAATCAGGGCATCGCGCGAAACATTTAGATCTTGACTGGTCTGAGTGCGGAAAAACGTTATTGACACCGTCGCGGTGTCCTGTTTTTTAGCTTAACATAGTGGCACCGAAAGGTGTCACTTTTCGATTGTGGTCTGTAGGGAAAGGAGACCATGATTGATAAAAATGGCGAAATCACTCATCGGCAACGCTATGGCCAATTCTTTACGCCAGAGAAGCTTGTTAAAAAGTGCATTTCCTTGATCAAAAACAAAGGCCGACTACTTGAGCCATCTTGTGGTGCTGGTGCATTCAAAGAATTAAAAAACAACGAATCAGTGTTCATAGAAAAGGATAAAACAGTGGTTCATGACAACGATGTTTTAATAATGGACTTCTTCGATTATAGCGTAGAGGAAAAATTTGATACTATTATCGGTAATCCACCCTATGTTGATAATTCGCTTTTTAAAAAACCAAAAAATACACACATTAAAGTGCAAGCCAACCTCTATGTTTACTTTATAGAAAAATGCTTTTATCACCTTAAGGCTCACGGAGAACTGATATTTATCGTTCCAAGAGAATTCATCAAACAAACATCGGCTAAGGATGTCAATGAATTACTATTCAAGAACGGCACAATTACTCATTATTATGATTATGGAGATGAGAAGTTTTTTAAAGGTGCATGTCCAAATGTCTGTATCTTCAGATACGAGAAAGACAATTTTAGCAGAAAAACAACAACCTTAGATGGAGAATTGAATAGTGTAATTAATAATGGGATTATATCGTTTATCGGTGAAGGTGCTAGTAATAGGATTGGGGATTTCTTTGATATTAAAGTTGGGGCTGTTAGTGGTGCAGATGCGCTTTTCATTAGCGAAAAAGGAGAAGAATTCGTTTGTTCAAAAACACGAAAGACGGGGGAGTTAAGAAAACTAATCTATCAGCAGTATTCGCCAGAACTCGAAAAATACAAAGAGACATTAATTAATAGAAAGATAAAGAAATTCGATGAGACAAACTGGTTCATGTGGGGCAGACCAGTTAATTTCGAGGAGAGAAGAAAGAGAATCTATGTAAACTGTAGGACTAGGCTTAATAGCCCCTTTTTCCTAAACAAATGCAAGAAATGGGACGGCTCCGTTTTGGCTTTATTCCCCAAAGAAAACATCAATCTTGAAAATGCAGTTTCTCGTTTAAATGAGATTGATTGGCAAAAACTTGGTTTTATGACTGGTGGCAGATATATGTTTTCTCAAAAATCATTACAGGAGGCACCGATAGATGGAACACTATTTAGATGAAATGGTCAATTACCTATCGTTAGAAAGCCTCATCCTAGTAGCATCAAGTAATGATGGGCGTGTAAATTCAATTGCCAATGAAGATCAAATTATTAATCTACTAAGGAAAAAATATCCAAAAGAAATTGACGTCCCAAACATCAGATCATGGTATGATTTTGGTTTTCGGAAAAACAACCAAGAAATATTTGTCAATGTAAAGGTGTCCGACCTTAATAATAGGGCGGCAGACAATCTTTCTTCGAAAATCGGAATGGGGTATGCTCTAACCGGAATTAAGGATATGCCGGTCGATTGGGATAATTTTAACGAGATGCTTGCCAGCAATTTAAGATACGGATATGATTATTATTTCCTTATAGTCAATAAAAACGATACAAGTGATATCTTTTGGACATCACTGAAAAGAATAAAAGAATTACGTCCGAATGGGAGTAACCTGCCTTTTCAATGCGACTGGGGCAAAAATAGGGAGCCATCCGGTCGTTCAGAAGATGAAGCCACTAGATACATTCTTTCCGTGTATGTTAGTAGTTGGGATAAGAAAACTAATGGGTATCCAGAGAAAATTAAAAACATGCTATCTAATGACATGATTATTAGTAGTTAATAAATCAGTTCATGGTTTATTTGATAATTAGAATATGCTACAAATTCATTGCATTTGTAATGTTTTTGTAGTATAATTTTAGCAAACAACGAAGGAGAACAATATGAGCACAAGCACAACTATACCAATCCAAATCAGAGTAGACAAGAAGACCAAGGAAGAGGCCAATGAACTTTTTGAGGAGCTTGGTACCAGTATGTCTGGCGCCGTGAATATGTTTTTGAAACAATGTGTCAACACTGGCAGCATCCCTTTCCGTATTAAAAGACCCCGCCCTACCAAAGAGCTACTGGAAGCCATGGAAGAGGCTGAAGCAATGGCAAAAGATCCGAATGCGCCCACATACGATTCGTTAGAAGACTTCTGGGCAGCGATGGAGGAAGAATGAAATACGCCCTACGAGCAACCAGTAAATTCAAAAAGAATTATAAAAAAATGCAAAAACGTGGGCTAAGGAAAGAAGAACTACAAAGAGTTGTTAATCTTTTGCGTGACGGTAAACAACTGGAAAATAAATATCAAGACCATACTCTAAAAGGAAAAATGAAGAACTATCGTGAATGCCACATCAATCCTGATTGGCTACTAGTTTACAAAATACAAGACGATGTATTAATTCTAACCCTCGTTGATACTGGCTCGCACTCTGATTTATTCAGCAAATAGTTAAACCAAAATCCTGCCCCTACCATGGCGGTTTTTTGATTATACCGTAAAAATCGTCCGTTTTTCTTGACAAACCGTCCGATTTCATTACAATAAGAGAGAAGGAGTTCAAAATGAAAATAACTTTAACAGAACTAAAAGGGAATCTAGGGAAATATATCCAGATGTCCAAAGACGAAGATATCCTTGTAACTAAAAACGGTAAAATCATCTCTAGAATCACCGAACCGTTCTCTAAGAGAAAGGAAAAAATGGAAAAGCAAAAAATCGCCAAAGAGCTTATTGGCTCAATCAGGGGTGAATACATGTCGCTAGATGATATTCGCGCAGAAAGATTGGGCCTCAAGAAATGAAAGCATTAATAGATACGAATGTCATCATCGATGCACTTCAAAGTCGTAAAGATTTTAACGAAGACGCCGAATTTGCCATGCTTCAGGCTTATGAATATGACGGCTACATCGCGGCAACGAGCATCACGGATATCTATTATATCCAGCGCAGATACTATCGCGATCAAGAGAAGGCCAAAGATAATCTCGTAAAAATCCTAAGCCTCTATGACGTGATAGACATTACAAGGACAGATTGTCGCAATGCCATCAGAAGTAGCATATCAGATTATGAAGATGCTGTTCTGGTCGAATCTGCCATACGAAACGATATCGACTGCATCGTCACTCGCAATACCAAAGATTTCAAAAACTCCGGAATCACAATATGCACCTCAACAGAATTTCTGCGACTATTAAAAACAAAACGTAAAGGAGAAAGGTCTCAATAATGCCCATCCTACCTTGACTAGTCTACCCCTGATATGCTATAAATAAACGGCAAAGATCATCTCTTGGCCCTTAAAAAGGAGGGGGACAAATGGCAACTTTTATCATGATGATTGGCATTGGCGGAGCCGGCAAATCTACTCTTGCTCAGTTTATTGCGGCTGAGCACGAAGCTATCATCCTCTCTTCCAGTGACATCTGCAAGGAGCTATACGGGGATGAAATCTGCCGAAAAAAGCCAGAACGCGTCTTTCGCATCATGGAAGAGCGCGCTCGGGCTAGCTTGGCTCAGGGAAAAAGCGTGGTGTATGATGCCGCAAATCTCTGTGCTAAATATCGCCAGAGTTTTCTGGTAACTCTTCCAAAAAAGGTGGCCAAGCAGTGTATATGGATAAACGCACCGCTTGAGCTTGCCATCTATAATAATGCTAGTAGAGACAAACACGTCGCAGAAAGCATTATAAAGATGCAGGCAAAATTGCTCCAGCCACCATCTTATATGGAAGGATGGGATAGCATAAGGGTAATTACTCCCTCTCTGATTTCGTAAAGAGTTTGCCGTCTCACATATCTCTACCCCCGGGTACACTCGCCCGGGGTATTTTTGTTGACAAAATAGCAGAATTTGCTATAATGTAACACGGCAATGTAAGGGAAGATAGAGAAAGGGGTGCCGTATGGCTACTAACACCTTCCCGATCGTGTCCGCCCCCGGATTCCAGGATTTCTTCATGTCCTACGCCCGGCTGCGTCCGGTGACGTTTGCTCTCTACGACGAGCAGACGCGCACCGCAGTTGACGTCCGTGTGACCGTCAACGACGTCAGCTTCGTGGATGCGAAGCTGGGCTTCGCCGGCACTATCATCCGAAAGGGGAGAGAGTGCTCCTGCAGAGGAGAGTACTCCTGGCAACACAAGAACGGGTTCCTTCGCGTCCCGTAGCCATCTCTGTCGTCCAACCAATGACGTAAAAAGAGGCTTAATACCAAGTCCCGGCGTTATGCCGGAGGCGAGCGGGGAAGTTCCGCAGGGCTCTGACCAGGCCGACACCGGTCCCCCATCGGGTATGTTCACGTCGCAATCCTAGGCGCCGCGGCGGACTTACCCGACCAAAAATCCCATGCGTCAGCATGTGTAAATAGTACATTAATAGGGAAGAAGGGAGGTATCCGTATGGGTACCGGAAAGTTCTACTACATTGAGGACGGACCATCGCTCGATCGCATACTTGATTCGTTCAAGTATGCCAACATCAAGAGGGCGTTTGTGGATGTCTGGTTCACTATCACGGATCGTGAAATCAACCGTGAGCCACGCCCGTTGCGCGTGTCGAACATCGTCGTTACTGGCATAAACTACCAGCACTCCACGTCCTCCAACGACTCTACCTATTGCGTTTTTGGCAACTGTATCCTGTCGGAAGACGGCGAAAACAAGCCGTGCAGTTTCAATGCGTATTACAGCCCCCAAAGGCGTCAAGGCACCATTAGCTTCTGGTAGCTCACCTTTATCCCCCCACGAGCCCGGGATTGTCCCGGGCTCATCCTGTTTTAACTTTTTTACGTGATATAATACAGATATGGAAGATCCGCGCAATCTGATTGATGAATATAAAGGAATGTCTAACGAGCAAGTTTTTGCTGAGCTTTCTAAGTCTCGTCTTCCTCTCGAAATAGCCATTGAAAACGTCGAACATGACTTTAACATTGGTTCCATCGTTCGCACTGCCAACTCTTTTAACGTAGCTAAAGTTCACATCATCGGTAATAAAAAATACAACCGCCGTGGCGCCATGTGCACAGACAAATACCTCGAGATCATTCATCATCAAACTATCGAAGATTTCCTTAAAACTCAAGATGGCAGGGAGCTTATCGCTATTGAAAACAATACTCCTCGTGCCAAACCCCTAAACGTCAAAAAATATGTTAAAAACACTACTCTTATTTTTGGTTCCGAAAACAATGGTATTACCCCCGAGCTATTAAAAATGGCCACCGACGTGAGATATATTGAGAGCTTTGGCTCTACTCGCTCTGTTAATGTCGGTGTCGCCGCAGGAATCGCAATGTATGAGTACGTCAGGCAGATCATCCTCTAGGCGTAATTTCTTGAGCCGTTTAAATGCGCGCTTTCCGTGGCTTAAGCTTTATTTTGTTTTATTTATTGGGATAGTTGCTATCTTGGACCTTTTGGATCTGACTATTTCAAAAACAAACGATTCATACGATAGGATTCGGATTGCTCCCATGGCTCGGCACGTTCGTATTACTGAGCGTGATATAAGAGGGAAAAAGCTGATTGCTCTCACTTTTGACGACGGACCATCGCCTTCTACCACCCCAGCTCTACTGAATATTCTCAAAATGAGAGACGTACCGGCCACATTCTTTGTGCTCGGCAATATGGCCAGAAACTACCCCGATATTATTAAACATGCCTCCGAAGAAGGGCACGAGATTGCTAACCACACCATGTACCATCAAAATCTTATTCGTATCTCAGCTAACTCTGTGCAGGCCGATATTAATGAATCTAGGTCAGTACTTGAAGGAATTTTAGGACAATCGCCCAGCCTTACCCGTCCGCCTTACGGCAATATCAATGATAATGTTAGACGCTCTGTGGGCACTCCAATGATTCTTTGGTCTGTCGATACTCTAGACTGGAAAACTCGCGATCCGGATTCGATTCTGTCCGTCGCAATGGACGAAGTGCACGACGGCGCCATCATTCTTATGCATGATATCTACGATACAACGGTGTCCGCCGTACCCAAATTAATTGATACCATGCGTCAAAATGGCTATGAATTTGTCACCATCTCAGAATTGGTCAAAGAGCGGGGCATTACCTTGGAAGATGGCGCGGTATACTACAATTTCCGCCCTTAATTTTGACTTTTTAAATTTTTTTGGTAAAATAGTGGCACGGGGTAATAGCTCAGCTGATTAGAGCGCTGCCTTTGCAAGGCAGAGGTCCTGGGTTTGAGTCCCAGTTACTCCACCAAACAAGGAGATGAGAGAAAATCTAAAACTTGTTTTAGATTTTCCGAATCGACGCAGTTTGGACGACTTTTGCGCCAGTAAAAGTCGACCACTGATGGGGATATAGCTCAGCTGGTTAGAGCGCGTCACTGATAATGACGAGGTCTGT
>CAYYYH010000023.1:0-1913 GCA_964476395.1 uncultured Candidatus Saccharibacteria bacterium
GGCGGTTTGTGACAAATAAATTTGCGGTCAAAGACCAGAATGGGATGGAACAGTACTTTTCTGGGTTGGATGAAGACATCCAAAAGAAGATTTTGGAGTATCCGCTGACGATTTATATTTGTGAAGGTGAAGAAAAAGAAATCAAGAGTTGGTTTAAGACTATTAACATCGTGGGGATTCCGTTAAACGAGCAGGAACTTTTGAACGCGATTTATTCTGGTCCGTTTGTGACGGCTGCGAAGGAAGAGTTTAGTAATTCCCAGAATGCGAATATTCAAAAATGGGGTGCGTATATTTCTGGTTCGGTGAATCGCCAGGATTACTTGAAAGCGGCGCTGGATTGGGTATCGGGCGGAAGCATTGATAATTACATGAGCAATCACCGCAAAGATGTGGATATTGGCGAACTAAAAAAGCATTTTACTTCTGTGATTGATTGGGTTTCATCGGTGTTTATTGACCTCACGAGTGATATGTGTGGGCTGGAGTGGGGGCGACTTTATGATACTTATCATAAAACTGCTTATAATCCTAGCAAAGTTTCGGAAAGAGTGCGCGAACTCTACGACGACCCCTTTATTAAAAATCACAAAGGAATATTTGAATATATTCTCGGTGGCGAGAAAGATACGAAGCTACTAGATGTGCGGATTTTTGACGAAGCAGTGAAGCGCCGAGTTTATAACAAGCAAACTGCGGAAGCGAAAGAAAAAGGTATTTCAAACTGCCCGCTTTGCGCTGTGGGCTATGAAGCGAATAAGGACAAGATTTATGCGTTAGCTGATATGGATGCCGATCATGTTTCGGCTTGGAGCAAAGGCGGAACAACGACAGAAGAAAACTGCCAGATGTTATGTAAGACGCATAATAGGGCGAAGGGGAACAGATAATTATTTTCTATTGTGATTCCAATAAATGATGCCGCCAACAAAACTTGCAATCGTCATCATGCTACCAATCGTGATTAGCAAAATATCATTTTGCTGAGAATTAACCGTAGCGGTAAAATTGATTTTGTCATAAAGGAACATGGTGTGGTCTCTTTGGCTGGTTACTTCTTCGGTTCCATTTTCTATACATGGGTAAGTATCTTGAATCACTGTTCCATTATTTTTCTTATACAATTCTTCATCATAACAAAGAGCCGGAGCATCTGAAATACCAACTAGGTTCCTCCTAGACATATCTAACTTATTTATCCCGCAAAAAGTCATAGCGGCAAACGCTATCGCTATTAAAATGAATAAACCTGTGTTTATCATAACCCTTGCTGATGTTTTGTTGTTTTTTATTGCCATATTGTCCTTTCAGTTTTTATTTTATCTACTCTTACTTAAATTATATATATATATATATATATATATTGTCAAGGTTATTATATCACTTTTATGTTAAATATAGAGGTTTTAATGAAACTGCATTTTTATAGGAATTCTTTGTCGATTCCGGCGCTAATTAGTATTTTTCTTATTTCTCTATGAACTGTTGCCAAAAGTTTAAGATTTGGTAAATTGTCTAGATTGCGGCTTTTTTGTCTTTCTGAAAAATTGTCAATTTTGATCGTGTTTTTCCTTTTTCCATCCGAAAAAATAAATTCATCTTCAACGCCGTCAAGAATTAATAAACCATCATTTTCTATTCTATTGATACTAAAAATATTACTATTGTCAGACAGGATTATTTCAATTTGTGAAATGTAATCTTTTGATATATTCAATACCTTTTTATAGTCTTTGCCCAGATCGAAAAGAAGTCCTTTTTTAATTACAACTTTACCACTATCGAACACCTTAACAAAATGGTACTCTGGCCACATAGTACCATTACAGCGATAGCCATATATAAGTTTTCCGCTTGAGTCTTTATCGTTCATGATTGTCTTCTGGGTAAAGTTTATCCATCACTTTAAATGC